>NZ_JARBDB010000011.1:0-460238 GCF_036577605.1 Paenibacillus sp. GYB004 | reverse complement strand
CCTGTTTGCCCTCGGAGTTGATTCTTGATCTGGACTCCACGGTGGAAACGGTATATGGCAACCAAACCGGAGCGGCCAAGGGAACGAATCCGCACAAACCCGGCCGCAAAAGCTACCATCCGCTTCTGGCTTTTGAAGGGCAATCCCGTTTGTGCCTGAATGCGGTTCTTCGCGCAGGTAATACGCATTCTTCAACAGATGCTGTTCCCTTCCTGAACGAAACCTTAGAACTCATCGGTAAGCGTCCCGTGAAGTATGCCCGGTTCGACAAAGGTTTTGGAGGCGAAACCTTCTACCGCCTATGGGAGGGTAGACAAATCGGCTATGTCGGCAAGTTGAAGTGGACCCAGCGTCTTGCGTCGGAAGTTGCGGCCTGCCGCTACTGGAAACGATTTGTCGATGAGGACTGGGTCATCGAAGGGATCACGCTCATTTACAAAGCAACTTCATGGGATAAACCCCGTCGCGTTGCGGTCATCCGTAAAGCGCAGCTCATCGAAGATGGCCAGTGCCGCATGCTGCTTGATACGGATTGGCGGTACGAAGCCATAGTGACAAATCTCGAATGGGAGCCCCTCGATCTTTGGCGCTTCTACAACCAGCGTTGCTGCATGGAAAACTACATCAAGGAAGCCAAACGCGGGTTTTCCATGGATCGGATTGCGACAGGTGATTTTGAGGCAAACGAGATCGACCTGCTGGTCAAATTGCTCGCGTATAACCTCTACGAGCGATTCAAGTTTGAATGCTGCGAACCGATTCATCGGGGCTACACGATTGCTCGGTTTCGTCTTGAATTCTTCCAATGCGCTGCGACAATCGTTAAACACAGCCGCAAAGTCATACTCAAGCTGGTTCTGGACTTCACGAACCGATATGCCTGGAAAAGGATTGAAGCGAGAGTTGCTTTGTTGGAATGAATAATTCCAAAATCTAACTTGGAAACCTAACTGCCCCGCACAATGGGGAGGGGGAAAAACTATCCGTTTTCCCTACCTATGCTTTGTGCACTAGGTTGTTTTCCTGTTATTTACAGATTGTATTCTACTGATGAACTACTCAGTTCTAAGATTATGGGCTTTCGAAATTCAGGATTATATTTTCGGACAACAAGGCGGCGCCCTGCTTGCCGAACAGCTTCAGACGAAGCTTCTCGCCCAGATCCCCATCGCGCCGCCGGAACCGGATTTGTTAAACCCTCATACTCTGCCTTCGGTGTATGCACCGGAGTCAACGAACGGCAAACTGTTTAACAAGCTTGCCGAGCACATCATCCATACGAATACCAGAAATGGGCCTTATACGACAACACGCTTCCACCTGTGAGTTAGCAACGATTCCTGCTTGAAGCACAACAGCATCTGCACGAGCGGCAGATGCTGTTTTATTTATGAATTCATCGGGAAGACCGCGGCCTGGGTCTTATTCGGTTCCCATGAAATCGTCGATTTCCTTGACGGCCGCTACTTGAATATCGTGCAGACACGAGTTTACCGTCTTGGCATAAACCCGCTTGCTGTTCACCATGGCATAAGGAACCGCCCTGCACAGATGGCACATGAACAAACATGGCGTCCTTTGTACCGCGATCTCCGGATAACGGTCCTCCAGTTCTTCCAGTGGAGTGGATGCCAGAAGGTTTCGCTCGCAAACTTCCACAACAACAAGTCCTAACGACAAAAACGTTTCCCTCCCGGGTTCAATCAATTGCCCTTTTTGAAAAAATCGACTGCCTTCTGAATATAGGCTTCCTCTTCTTCAGGAACATCGTCGATATAATAAATCGCCGAGACCGGGCAGTTCACTTCACACGCCCCGCAAGAAATACAAATATCGGGATCTATATAATACTGATCCCCGCCGTCTTTAATACAATCGACTGGGCACACATCAACGCAATCTTCCGCTTTTTCTCCGATACAGGCCGACGTAATTACAAAAGTCATATCCGATCCTCCCTTCTCCCGACGTTCAGTCGCACTTTTTCGCTTTGCCCCGGTATGTAGCCGTTCGGAAGCTGGCTCCGCAGCCGCATGTGAATTTGGCATTGGGGTTGTCGATCGTGAAGCCTCCGGTCATGCCCGCTTCCTTGTAATCGATGTGAACTCCTTCGAGGAACGGTTCGCTCGTGGGGTCCATAACGACTTGAAACGTTCCCCACACGAAAGCCCGGTCTCCCTCATCCAGCGAATCGTCAAAACGGATACTGTAAGACAAACCGTTGCACCCGCCGTCATTGACACCCAGACGCAAAAAATATTGATCTGCGCCGATGTCTTGCAACATCTCAGCGATTTTTCCAGTGGCCGTCTCGCTTATGTGTATGATCTTGATTCCCTCCCTGATAAATATATACATAATATAGTATTATGTATATTAAATTATGATAAAAGAAGCCGCTCTTGTCAACGGTTCCGCCAAACTTTTTATAGATAAATCTTTATTTAATTGAATGTGACGAAGGGCTCCGCCCAACTCATATTGCAACTTATGAGCCCTACTTAGAACTGATTTTCTGCAAGAAAAAGAACCTCATCCTCCATCTTACCGTGGAATTTGAGGTTCTTGGTTTGGAAACCGGGACGCTCCCGTGTCATGTGAAACGCTTTAGGGACAGCCTTGTTTTTTTGTTTTTATCGCCTGCGATTTCTTCAATGGTTACTCGTCCATGCTTTTTAATTCCTTGGACAACCAATTTAATGTAACGGCCCGATCGGCTTCGCTTTGATGGTCATATAATAGCTGCTCGATAAACTGCCATATATCCTCCAGCAAACGCCGCCCTTTATAAAACCGCAGCGCATCGGGGTTGATTTCAAAGTCGTTGTGATAGTTCTTGTAAACTTTTAAAAAAGATCATAGTAGGGCTGGTCTTCCAAAAACATCAGATCCGCTTCAACGGGCGCCAGCTTCAACCCTTCCCAGTCGATCAGAATGAGCTGCCGGCCGGACTGCATCAGATTCCAATGATGGATATCGGTGTGGCATAGTGCCATTTTAGGGACGCTCTTGCGCAATTTAGCTGAGAGCTGCTCGACTTCGCTCGTTTTATTCCGAATAGGCTCCTGATAGGGCCGAAGCCGGTCCTTCAAATCGGCGGGCAAACGGGCAAACTCCTCCTCGAACACGCTGCACAAGTTGCGGATAAAAGGAACTTCGAAATTTTCCTTTACCTTGCTCCTATCCACTGGGATCTTGTCCCCGTATCGATGAAGCTCTCCTATGATTTCGGACAATTGGACGACTTGCTGTTCGTTTAAATCTTGGGCTCCTATCGTTTCCCCGGCGATGTATTCATAGAGCAGATACACCCCCTCATCGTCTTCGCACTTGTAATTGCCGGCGGCCGTCAGCAGAGGCACCGGTATTTTGCCCTTGAGACCGGTATGATTTAATAACCAGAGCAGGATGGGCACATAATTGTCGATGTACGTTGTTAACTCCGCCGTGGACGCTCTGCTTTTTTCGTACTTTTTCAAAAAGAAGGTTTGGTCGTCGCAATTTACCCTGTAAGCAAGCGCTGCCCAGCCGCCTTGTTGCGGCAATACTTCCGTTGCGTTCAAAGCATATCGTTCTTTTAAAAGGGCTTCGATTGCGTTCATCTCTTCCTCCCCGATTCGTTTGGAATATTCGCCTTTCTTCTTATAGTACCAGACTATTCCTGCAATAACAGGGGATCAGCCTATTTTTTAAAAAGCCAAAAAAGCAGCTCGGGGTAAGCTGCTTCATTCGTCGCGAGTCAGGAACCAACACAACCGGCCACTCGTATCAATATTCTCTCCGTCTGCGGAACATCCGGACCACAGCATAAATAACGATGCCCCACAGGAGGAAGCTTAACAACGAGAGAAACGGAGCTCCCATCGAAAATCCGGCGAACGGGTTAAACAAAGAACCCAGTATCACTCCCAACGCCAAACCGCCAAACATTCCTCCGAAAAATCCGCCGAAGCCCGTTCGCGGAGCCGGTGTTGTACGGGCTGGAGCAGGATTGCGCGCTGCATTTTCCGGTCTATTCGGAGTCGTGCGAGCCGGATTGGTCGCTCCGGGATTATAGGTTCGGGTCGGCGAGCGGTAGCCGCCGCGTTTATACGGCTGCACCGTTCCCGGCTGCTCGCTTTCCCGCTCGATTTCGTAAGCTTCGCCGAATACGGTCACGGACGACATCCCCCCGACGGCCAGCATACAAATTAACATCCCCATCAAAAACTTTCGCATTCGTCCTTACACCTCCAACCGTAGCTTGCCCTATCCGGTTTTCGGCATACGTCAGAATTCGGATATTTTGCCATGGTTTACGCATGTCCGGCAGCGTTAATAAGTCCGATTCGCGAGGAACCGGACTGTCGTTTAATAGAAGTTCTATTCCAAAGGAATCTTAACCTCCAGTTGGTGGGTTATTTCCGGATTCGGGACCTCTACCGCCGCAACCCGTACATCCTGGCTGGAATCGATCGCCGGCAGCTCTTTAATAAACAGCATCGATTCGGCGTCCGAGAACACGACATCTCCTGTCCATTTCTGTCCCGAGGCGTTTTCCAGCCATAATCCCTCGGCTTGCTGGTACGGATCGTTTCCATGGACGCGGAAGTGCAATAATGTTTTCTCCGCAGTGAATTCGATTTCATTTATGGTAACTTCGCCTACAGCTCCCTGAGATAAAGTGATCGGAGGCCCATCGGGATTCCATAGCTCAGTGGTAATACGCGCGTTCGCATAATCGAAGGTACGGGAATACGGTCGAAGTATCAAATGGTCCGGAATTCGTTGCAATGGAGCCATCTCGATATAACGCTTCACGCTAACCGTCTGATCCCCGGTCTTGTGCGGTCCGCTCGATCCCCCGACTCCGAACACTTCCAAGTACATCCCCGAATCATCGAGAACTTGATAACCCTTGGATGTATTCGGATGAGCCACATCGACAAGCGGTTCGTTCGGCCCTATCGTTTCAAACTCGATTCGCGTAACAGCCGGACTAGACTTCACCTGGGTTACCGTAATTTTCTGGCCGTTCCATTCGGATGCCGCTCCCGCGATTTTTTTGGTCCACGTTGTAACATTCGACTGAATCCGGGGAAGCTGCAAAGACCAGTGTCCTGGCGAAGTAACCAGATGGCCCTCGGCGTGCTTGTTTCGATCCAATACGGAACCAAAGCGCAGCTCGAGGAGGGCTCGTGCAGGGAGCGCCTTACTCGGCGTGAACGATATCACCCCGATTTGGGTGCCATCCCCGGTCTTCCCGATCCGCTGCGAAGTACCGCCGTCTACCTGGATTCCATCGATATACCACTGTGGAGTTGTCGGCATATATGCAGAATTGCCTTCGATCCGATACCCCAAGGTGAGCCGAACCCCATCGTACAGCATTTCTTTGACCGTTATGCGAACCCCCTGATCCTCGGCCGAAATATTTAACTGGGTGGCCAGCCCCAATTCGTCTCCCTGCCGAATTCCGGAGTCCCCAGCCAGCTTGAGAATGGAATCTACCAACGGAATGTTCCGCAGCGCTTCCGCAAACGGCGGATTCACCAGAGCGGCCCCCCCGATCCCTCCGAAAGCAATACATGCCGCGGCGGCTCCGTATACGATTTTCCGGCGGAGCCCTTGTTTACGCTTGCGCTTCAGCTCGGACAGCGTCTCGTCCATCTTTTTGCTAATCCATTCGGGCACTTCGCCAGAGGCGGGAGCGAGCTGTTGTCTCGCATGCATATCAAATTGCTGCTCATTCATAGGACACCCTCCCTTCTGCGGGTGGCTGCATAATGACAGCCAGCTTCTCCCTGGCACGGGCCAATCTGGATTTTACCGTACCTTCGGGAGTATCCAACAATCGGGCTACTTCTTTCACCGGTAAATCTTCCAAATAATATAAAGTGATTACAACTCTAAGCTCGTGCTCGAGCTCTTGTAAGGCGTCGGTCACCACCAGCTTACCCGACGGATCGGGGTGGTAAGACTCCTCTGACGGTTCTGCTACAGGAATGATACCCTTGCGCTGATTGTATATTTTGCGGCATTCATTCATTAAGATTTGCAGCAGCCAGGTTTTAAAATATAGCGGTTCTCTCAGATTCCGAATCGACTTGTACGCTTTGATCACCGTCTCCTGCATCGCATCGGCACATTCCGAATCGGATCGCAGAAACGCCCCGGCTACGCGATACATGGTACTCTCGTATTCCTTGACGAGTCGGACAAAAGCGTCGTGATTCCCCTTCTGTGCGCGCCGAACCGTCTGGACCAGATCCTCGTTCACAACTTCACCTCTCTAATTAGCCGTCTACTCTATAGATCAGAATGGGATCGATCCGGTTCTCAACATTTATTGAAATTCTAACTTTTCTAAAGAAGCAGTAAGAAAGTCTGCAAAATTAGGAATAGTGAGTTCTCTTAACTCGTGATAAAATGTTTAATTATAACATCAATATGTTTACATCAAACATCACTTGAAATCAAATCTATGATGACCCCATTTATGATCAGGAGGGTTCTATGAAAACCAGCGTATTTCTGTGCAGCTACGGATCTTATTACGCCAAAGGTATGACATTGCTGGAATCGGTTGATTTGGCCATCAAGCAAGGGTTTGACGCCATCGAACCGTATCCGACCAAGGAATTGGCCACATTGGAAGACGCACGGCGACTGGCCGATTATTGCGGGGAGCGCGGCATTCCCGTCAGCTGTTTTTCGATGGGCTGCGATTTGCTGGCTCCCGATATCGCTTCGGCTGTCGAACGGCTTAAACATTATATCGACATCGCCGTCCTGCTGCGTTCGCCTTATTTTCATCATACGCTCATTCCGCATCTGAAGCCTCTTCGCTTCGGCCAAGCCGATTTCGAGCAGCTGCTTCCTCAAATTGTACCTGCCGTAAGAGAAGTTTGCGACTATGCTTCGGAGCGGGGCATCCGGTGCGTATACGAGGATCAGGGCTTTGTTTTTAACGGGGTGGAGCGGTTCAGCCGCTTCCTGGTGGAGCTGGATCGCGAAGACGTTGGCGTTGTTGCGGACCTCGGTAACATCATGTTTGCGGACGAGACCCCGGAGCAGTTTGTAGGGCGCTTCTCCAACGAGATCGTCCATGTCCACGTCAAAGACTATTTGCTGAAAAGCGGCGGCGGAGCTCATCCCGGTCCAGGGTGGCATGTGACCCGCAGCGGTAATTTTTTGCGCGATACGGCAATCGGTCACGGTGCGATCCAATTTCAGCAAGTGTTCCGGATCTTGCGCGCGATTGGCTATGACGGTTATTTTTCAGCCGAGTACGATGCTCCAGAGCCAACGGACAAATGGCTGCCGATCAGCATCGACAATATGAAGCGTTATTACGAGTTGGCACAGTAGCGCGCGTAAAAAGCCCGAACCTTGGATCATATCGATCGGGGTTCGGGCTTTTGTGGATCATATCTCAATTTCGCCTACCGATTAAACCAATCCGGCGGTCGAAAACGCGGATCTGGTCTCGTATAGGTTGAATTCGAGGTAGCAGGAATCGCTCTTTCCTGGGCCCATTTTTCTGTGGTATTGCTAGTGAAGAAGGAATGAATATCGTACACTACAATAATGGCCGGCCATGTAATAAGTTCGATCCGACCCAGAAAATCCAGCAAACTTTTAGGCTTCGTTTCATTCGTTTTCCCATTCCCGTCGTCCGTCTCCAGCAGATTCCAAGTATATAAGTGGCGAGACGTTTTAATAAGTGCGTCATTGCTTGCAATTTGTTTAATCGTCTCTAGCGTGCGGTCTTCTTCCCACGTCCTAACATGGATGAGCGGAAACCCCGCTCTCAACATATTAGCCAATGTACGCCGAAAACTTGCCATTCTGTTCCTCCATTCCCATCTTAGCCCTATTTGTTAAAAATAGTATAAAGGGTATCGTGAACGGAAGTAAACCAATTTGTCGGGTAAGCCCGCTTCGACCCCTTTCTTCGATTTCTAGTACTGCATAAGGCTGATCTGTGATAAAATCCTTTCGTGGAGGTCGAACAAGCTATGAATTTAAACGAATGGTTGAATGAAGAGATTCCAGGGATCGCCAAAGCTTTGGAAGATATTAATAAAAGCCATTTTTTTATCGAGAAAACGATCGGGTTTGCCGGGAAGGAAACCATCTATAAAGTTCTGTACGATTTCCGTTCCGCGCTGTTCCCTGGCGTATATGACAAGTACCCGATCGACGAGACGAGAATCAATATTATTATCGGGAACCGTCTTAGGACGTCCGCCTTGGACCTCAAGGATTTGATCCAGAAAGTGCTGCTGAATAAACGCGCGAAGGCGGATTGTGCCGAGACACGTACGGAATGCTACACAAAAGCAGACGAGATCGTCATCCAACTCTTGAAGCTGCTGCCGGACATTCGCCAAAAAATCCAGACGGATATTCAAGCCGCCTATGACGGAGATCCGGCCGCCAGCTCCACGGAAGAAATTCTGCTAAGCTATCCGTCGGTAGAAGCGATCAGCATTCATCGAATTGCTCACGAGCTGTATAAACTGGACGTACCCATCATTCCGAGAATCATGGCCGAATACGCCCACCAGCTGACCGGTATCGATATTCATCCGGGGGCATCCATAGGCGAATATTTCTTTATCGATCACGGAACGGGAGTCGTCATCGGCGAAACGTGCACGATCGGGCGGCATGTGAAGATTTACCAGGGGGTCACGCTTGGTGCCAAAAGCTTTCCGCTGGACGAACACGGCAATCCGATCAAAGGAATCAAAAGACACCCGAATATCGAAGACCATGTGGTAATATACGCCGGGGCGACTATACTTGGCGGGGATACGACGATCGGCCACAACTCCGTTATCGGTGGAAACATCTGGCTCACCCAGTCCGTGCTTCCCTACTCCAAAGTGTATAACTCTCAGCCTTCTCCGAATATCAAATAAACTTAAGCCCTGTCTCTCTTCACACGGAGAATACAGGGCTTTTCCTATACAGCTGGTGCCAAACCTCTCTGTTGCTATTACAGCAGACCCTCTGTCATTGAGAGTCCGTTTCCATCCCCGATTCATCAATGAAAGTCATGAAGCGGTTTGCCTAGATACAATATTGTTAATTCGGCATGATCGTAGTGGGGCATATCCCCCTCAACCCAAACGTGAAAGGGGACGACTTCAAACGGATTGTCCGCCCAGCCGCTGAATGTGATCAGCTTCGTCGATATCCCGATCTGCTTCTGATTCCGGTCATAAAACGTCAGCTGGATTCGCATTTGCATCACCTGTTCCGCTTGAATATGTTCATCCGAGCTGTCGAATAACAAATATCCGCCCAATCGTGTCTTTTCTCCATCTTTTACGGGCTTTAAATTCCCTATCGCCACGCTCGGATAGGACGGATCGCGCAAGACCGGGCGGTTGGATTCGTTATACAAAACCGACACGGTGCTTGAGGCCGGATCATAGCTGACGGCCGCTCCCAATTTCTCGGCGATAAATCGCAGCGGAACGTATGTTTTCCCTTCGTAATTCAATGATACATCGTGTTCGCCCAGACTCACATTTTGGTTATTGAACTTAAACGCCACCGGAAATAGACTCCACTCTCCCAACTTATCGGCATACGCTGCCGTGCTTAAGCTAATCAGGATGCCGCACAAGATCCCGCCAATAAACTTTTTCAATTCATTCACCTCTGCCTCTCGATAACGGTTTACGGATCGATTTGGTATGAACATCTTTTCTATTATGATTTCTACAGAGGTTTGGATAATCCTTCCATTGTTTATAAAAACGCCCGTTCGCGCACGGCCGGACAGCTTGCCGATAATTCGCGACTCCCCGCCGCTTGCCAGCATTTACGAAACTGCTCGGGGGACACCCCCGTAATCTGCTTGAAACTGGATGAGAAATGCGAAAGCTGCTTAAAGCCGACCTCGAGGCTGATGTCCGTAACCGACCGTTCCGGCTCTTGGAGCAGCAGCCGTTTCGCCTCGACGACCCGGCGTTTTCGAATATAGTCGAATAAGGTCAATCCTGTTGATTCCTTAAACAGCTTGCCTGCGTAATATTTGTTCAGATTGACGGTTTTCGCCAGCTGCTCCAGCGTTAATTCGTCACCGTAATGGTCTCCGATATAAGAAACGAGGTGCCGGACGTGAGCTTCCTTTTCTTTGGACCGCTCCGGCTCCCGGCCCTTCGATTCACCGCAGAGTTCGCATATGAGCAGCAGTACCTCCAGAAAGGCGTGGTGAAACCGATGGACGCTAACCGGATTCGCCTGCAGCTGGCATACGGCCATTTTGTTGAAAATCGATTCAAGCGCTATCTTTTGGTCGCGTTCCAGCCTCCATCGGAGCAAGCCCGCCTGTCGAAAAGGGGCCCATACGTCTACCGGCCAATAAGCAGGCCCCATCGCCTGCGTGTCCGGCTCGTCAAACCGGATGTTCGTTCGAGTTCCGCAGAAGTTTACCACCGCTGCATGCATGCCATGGCATACGCGGCCGCGGATGAGCAGATCCCCCTCCTCCAGATAGCAAAAATCCGGCTCCGAGTAGTACCAGCAATTCCCCGAATGCACGTAGCAAATCTCATAACCGCTCTGCTCCGGCAGGCATACTGTGCATCCGCTTTCAATCCGGTGCATGAAGCTCTGGATCACTCCGGGCGTTGTCATCAGCCGTCCCCCTTGTATTTGCTCTCGAACCGCTTGACCCGACAGGTTGGCCGTTTCTTGCGATTTCATCATAATCCGGTTCAGTCAGGCGGGAAACTGCAATTACCGGAGGATTCCATGTAAAAACGGGGTGAGGCAACTGTAAATTCGGACTGTACCCCGGACATAAGTGAATCGGTATACGCCGGGCTACCCCAATAACACGAAAAGACGGTCCTTCCAGCGACAAGTCGCCGTTCCGGGCCGTCCATCCGAAATCCTATACCGTTGTACTAGCTAGTTCGACTACCTTCACTTCCCTGTACGATCCTGCAATTCCCAATACCTTACTTCGCCTTGTCCTCGGCAACCTTTTTCTCAACCGTTTCCGCCGCTTGTCGCAGCGCCACATTGACATCAATCTCACCCCGCAGCACCAGATCCAGCTGCTCCAGCATCGCGCTGTTCGCAACCGGAGTATACTTCGTCCAGACGCTGGCGTCCGCCGGTTTGGCCGGCATCAGCGCTTTGACGTTCCGCCCTTGCAGAAACGGCATATTCGCCCCGAAGGCAGCGCGGATGTCCGGATTTTTGTTCATCGGCAGCACGCCTTCTTTGGACTTGGCCAACTGGTACTCATCGCTGGTCAGCCAAGCGATCACCTGAAATGCGGTATCTCTGGCATTTCCTTTGGCCATATTCGTAATATTGAAGTACGTCGGATACGGCTGCGAGCCGACGCCCCGCAGGTCGCTGTATTCCGGCAAGCTCACCATGTCCCAGTTCACCAGGTTCATCGGGTCCGACGGCGCGAGCCATACTTGGGTCGCATTCATCGCGGCGATCCGTTCCTCCACGAACCATTTATTCATCTGGGCCAGATTCGTGCTCTGTACATCGTTGCCGGGAATCCGGAAAAAACGGATCAGATTATCCGCATGTTTCTTCCATTTGTCGTCGGTCACCAACAGCGGCTTGAACGTGCTGCGATCGACGAAGTGGGCCGACAGCTGGTTCATCAGAGCGATATGGCTGAATGACGTGACGAAGCCGCGGTAATTCACATCGCCTTCCTTGCGGGTCAATTTCTTGGCTATCTCGTAAATTTCGTCCCAAGTCATTCCGTCTTTCGGATAAGACACTCCGAACTTGTCGAACAGATCCCGGTTGTACACAAGCACGCTCGGGTTGTTCGTGACCGGCAGACCGTACATGCCGCCGCCCGCAATTTCCTTCATAAGCCCGACGGCCGTATCGTCGAGACGGGACAGATCAAATTTGTATTTCTGAATAAGATCGGTGATGTCCGTCTGCAAATTGAAATCGATAAACCGGCTGTGGATCGCTCCGATCGAGGAGAACACAATATCGATGTGCGTGCCGGCGGCCAGCAGATCGGGCAGTAAAATATAGCCTCCTCCCTCTTTAGGGGTAATGTGGACGAAATTCGTCTTCACATGGGGAAATTTTTTCTCGATCGCGGCCCCATACTGTTCCATGAACAATTGCTTGGACTGCCCCGTGGAAGGCTCGAAAAACGTTAAGGTTACCGGCTCCGGTGCAGCAGTGTTTGGCGGTATTTGGGTTTCTCCCTCTTGTTTGCTGTCACTGCCGGCTTCCCCGCTGCCTGTGCATGCTGCCAGCAAGGAGAGCGCGGCCAGAGCAACGATCAGCTTGCTCCTGTGCACCCCTGTACATGTCCTGATAAATCCCATTCGAACTCAGCCCCTTTAGCCTGTAATTCCGCCCCGGATATGAATACGCTTTCGAAAATTGTTTAACCGGTGCGATACTTTCTATGTTACAGGCAGGCTGCCGCAAGTTCTTATGCGCAATTGAGCTCTTTTTCAAGTTTACGGCAGTCAGTCGGATTCGCCTTCCTGACACCGGCCATGCGGTGCGACGCTTGTCAGAGCGGGGTATCCACTGAGTAGCTGGCGACGACTTTATGCAGAATTGGTTTTTCTAGCATGTAGGGAAAGCGAATTATTTTAATTAATGTTGCTTATCATTAATGTCATTAATATTAATTTGCACCAACATAAACACCGCCCGCCTCCTGAACCGGAAGCGAACGGCGACATCCTTCCCTCTTATTCCCAGCCTTCTCCATCCGGTTTGACCAGCTTGCCTTCCTCATACAGCTGCACGAACGCGCTGACAATGGCCGGATCGAAATGCAAGCCGCTCTGCTTGACGATCTCGTCCATCGTTTCTTGCGGAGTCCAGGCTCTCTTGTACGGACGCTCATGAGTTAAGGCATCGTAAAAATCGGCAAGCGCAACGATTCGCGCCTCAAGCGGAATCGCCTCCCCCTTCAGTCCGCTCGGGTAACCGGAACCGTCCCACTTCTCGTGGTGCGCTTCGGCAATGACGCCGGCCAATCTCAGAATCGAGAATGAGCTTCCATCCAAGATGCTGCTGCCGATCCGGGTATGCTCCTTCATCCGTTCAAACTCGTGCGGCTCGAACCGTCCCGGCTTCAATAAAATGTCGTCCGGAATTCCAATTTTGCCGATATCGTGAAGAGGGGCGGCCAACCGGATCGAATTAACCACCTCTTCCGAAAGCCCGATCCGGCAGGCGATTAATCCGGCCAATCTGCCCACCCTAAACGTATGGCTGCCTGTCATATCATCGCGATATTCCGCCGCACGCCCAAGCAATTGCAAAATTTCATTTCTCGCCTTTTGCAGCTCCTCGGTTCTTTCCCGCACTCTTTGTTCCAGCGTGTTTTTATGCTGCTGAAGCTGAATATGCAGCTGTCTCGTTTTTAATAAATTATGAATCCGAAGGATCACTTCCGTCCGGTCGTAAGGCTTGGTCAAAAAATCGTTAACCCCCGCCTGCAGCCCTTGCTGCTTCATGGCGGGCGTAGCATCGGCGGTAAGCATTAATACGGGCAAATAGATGTCCGGTCCCGTCATCTCCCGGATAAGCGACAGCACCTGCAGCCCGTCCATTCCCGGCATATGCATATCGAGCAGCACGATATCCGGTTCTACCTGAGTCATCCGATCCCGGACTTGCAGCGGGTCCGCCAGGCTGTGGATATGGATAAATCCGGCACGGGCCAGTATCCGCTCGAGCAGGCTGATGTTGTATTCCTGGTCATCGACGATCAGAAGTTTTGCCAGCTTGATGTCTTCCATCTTTGATCTCCATTTCTGTATGCGGGCCTGGATGAGGCGGTATCAGTTCCCGAGCGCGGTGCGCATCTTCTCCAGCAGTCGATCCAGCACAACCGGCTTCGTATCGAAATCGTCGCACCCGGCCTGGTAAGCTTTCTCTTCGTCGCTGGCCATCGCATGGGCGGTCAACGCGATAATCGGGATCGAGCTTGTATCCGCTCGGTTTTTCAACAACCGGGTAGCTTCCCATCCGTCCAGAATCGGCAAGCTCATATCCATTAAGATCAGATCCGGATGCAGCTGAGCCGCAAGCTCCACTCCCTGCGCGCCGTCTTCAGCCGTGACGATCCGGTACCCTTTGCGCTCCAGCCGTCTCGAGAGCATGTCCCGATTCATTTCGTTGTCTTCGACTAGAAGAACGGTGATCATTGGCATTCTCCCTCTGCATTTTCACTCATCGGCGTTAAAATTCGACGAATCTCCGCAGCCAGCGAATTGTAGTCGAACGAGCCCTTCTGAACAATGTTGCGCACATACCCGTTTAATATCTCCCGTTCCGCCGGCGTAACCGTCTTCGCCGTTACTACCACGATCGGCACAGCCTTCCAGCTCTCCTCCTTGCGCAGCTCGCTTATAAATTGAAACCCGTCCATCTCCGGCATCATCAGATCCAGCAAGATGAGCGAAGGAAGCGCAGCGGCCATCTGCTCCAGCGCAATCCGCCCATTGCCGGCACGGGAGACGGCATATCCTTCCTTCAACAGTAGGCGGGTCATCAGCTCGCTGGCCGTCGCATCGTCCTCGATGACGAGAACAAGGTGTTCTTCGCTGGAAGGGATATATTTCTCCATCACTTTAATTAACCGGTCCCGTTCAACCGGCTTCGTCAAATATTCCGATACGCCAAGCGTGTAGCCAAGCTGCCTGTCGCTCGTCATCGACCAGATGACAACCGGGATATCCGCCAGCTCCGGGTCGTTCTTCAGGGCGGACAGCACGCTCCACCCGTCCATGCTGGGCATGAGAATGTCGAGACAGATCACCTTCGGACGAAGCTTCCTGGCCAGCCGCAGTCCTTCCGGCCCGCTGTCCGCGTAAGCGACCGTCCAGCCGGTTTTGGCTACGTACCGTTCCATCAGTTCCCGGTTAAAAGCCTCGTCGTCGATTAACAGGATGCTGATCTCGCCTCCCTCATCTTCCGCGGTGCCCGGCGTATCCATCCACATCGTCGTGTCGATCACATCCTGCGGGGCTGCCGGCAGCCAGCAAGTAAACAGCGTGCCCTCGCCCAGGCCACTCTCCACCCGGATGTCGCCGCCCATCAGCCTGCTGTACCTCTGGCTGATCGTAAGCCCGAGTCCCGTCCCTCCGTACTTCCTTGTCGTGGAAGCATCGGCTTGGGTGAAAGGCTGAAACAGCTTGTCGAGCTGATCCGGAGACATGCCGATCCCCGTATCCTGCACGCTGAAGCTGTACCCGGCTCGTCCGTTCTTCGACGCTTTCACCACTTTAAAGGTAATCGTGCCGGCATCGGTGAACTTGTTGGCGTTGCTGAGCAAATTGATCAAAATTTGCCGGAGCTTCGTCACATCGGCCGTAATCATCCCTTCGTGCTCGCATTTCACGAGCAGCTTGTTGCCTTTATTCTCCACGAGCGGACGAATCGTAGCGATCGTATCCTGAACCAGATCGGGCAAATTGCACGGTTCGGGAAAAAGCTCCATCTTGCCGGCTTCGATTTTGGAAATATCCAGAATATCGTTGATCAGGGTAAGAAGATGATTGCCGGCTTTGCTGATCTTCGCCAAATCTTCCGCGAACTCCGGCTCCCCTAAAATCTCCGCTTCCTCCTGGAGCATCTCGCTGTAGCCGATAATCGCATTCAGCGGGGTTCGCAGCTCGTGGCTCATATTTGCCAGAAACTGGCTTTTGATCAAACTGGCCTTAACGGCTTCGTCGCGCGCTCTGGCGAGCTGTTCGGTCCGCTCGGCTAGAGCGGCTTCCGCCTTAACGCGATCCGTAATATCGGAGCGGATCGATATAAATTGATGAGGGCTGCCGTTCTCGTCGACAAAAGGCACGATCGTCGTATTCATCCAGTATTCGCTGCCGTCTTTGGCCCGGTTTTTGACCTCGCCTTTCCAGACCCCTCCTTTTTTAATCGTCTCCCACATGTTTTGGAAAAACGTTTTAGGGTGATAGCCCGAATTGATTACCCGGTGCGTTTTGCCAATCAGCTCGATCCGATCGTATTTCGATATTTCGCAAAACTTTTCATTGACGTATGTAATAACACCCTTCGCGTCCGTGATCGCCACAATCGAGGATTCGTCCAGCGCATTTTCGATATCGCGCAAGTTTTCCATCATTTGCAGCAGCTTCGTTTCGTTTTGTTTACGCTTCGTAATGTCGGTCCCGATCGCCACATGCTGATAGACGATGCCTTCGTCGTTAACAAACGGAACGATCGTCAGATTCACCCAATAATCGCTGCCGTCCTTCGCCCGGTTGTTCACTTCGCCTTTCCACACTTGTCCCGCGCCGATCGTCTCCCACATATGCGTGAAAATCTCCTGCGCATGATAACCGGAATTGACCGCCCTATGATTAGTTCCGATCAATTCCTTCCGTTCGTATTGGGATATTTCGCAGAAATGATCGTTCACATAAGTGATCGTGCCTTCGTGGTCCGTGATCGACACGATTGATGATGCTTCGATGGCGGATAATGCATATTTGACATCTTTCAGATCCGATAACATAGCTGTCAGCTCCCATCCGGTGATTGGTATGCGATTCGTCCTCCCCCTGCTCGCCTATCCGGCCCTCCTAGACCAGATACGGTCTGATTTCCGCAAGCAGCGACTGCGGGGTGAATCCGCCCTTCTGTATAATGTTCTGCACGTAACCGTTCAGCTTGGCGCGGTCCTCGGCCGTGACGGTTTTCGCCGTAATTACGATGACCGGGATGTCCCGCCAAGCCTCGACCTTCTGCAGCTCCTCAATAAATTGGAAACCGTCCATCTGCGGCATCATCAGATCCAGCAATATTAACGAAGGCTGGTGCTGGGTCAAGCAGTCCAAGGCGATCGCTCCGTTCCCGGCTACGGTTACGAGATAGCCTTCCTTGCGCAGCAGCCTGGCGGCAAGTTCGCTGGCCGACTGGTCGTCCTCGATGACCAGAACCGAGTGCTGCCCGAGTTTGTCCACGTATTTATCGATTACCGAGACGAGCTGTTCCCGTTGTACGGGCTTGACCAAATATTCGGCGGCGCCAAGCGCGAAGCCGAGCTGTTTATCGCTCGACATGGACCAGATGACAACGGGAATGTCCTTCGTGTCCGGGTCGTTTTTGAGCTGGGACAGCACGCTCCATCCGTCCATGCCGGGCATCAGGATATCGAGGCAGATCACCTTGGGGCGAAGCTTTTTCGCCAAGGCCAGCCCTTTCTGCCCGTTCCCCGCGTAGGCGACTGTCCAGCCTTCCTTGGCTAGGTACCGCTGGAGCAATTGTTCGCTCGACTCCTCGTCGTCAATCAAGAGAATCCGGGCGGAATTCGTCTCCGCTTCGGAATCGGCAACCGGGCCAACCGCCTGCTCGTTAGACGCCGGAGCCGAACGGGATGCCGGAAGCCAGCATACGAAGGTGCTGCCGGCCCCGAGACTGCTCTCGACACGGATATCGCCGCCCATCAGTTCGCAATACCGCCGGCTGATCGCCAGTCCGAGTCCGGTACCGCCATACTGGCGCGTAGTTGAATTGTCGGCTTGAGTGAAGGGCTGAAACAGCTTGTCCATCTGTTCGGGCGACATGCCGATTCCGCTGTCCTGCACGCTAAACCGGTAGCCCGGCTCGCCGTCTCTCGCTTCCCGGCCGACCTTCAGAACGACTTGGCCTTGCTTCGTAAACTTGCCTGCATTGCTCAGCAAATTGATCAGAATTTGCCTAAGCTTCGTCACATCGGTGGTAATCTCACCTTCCAGGCGATGCACCTCCAGACGGTTCGCGTTCGCTTCCATAAGCGGAGCGACCGTATCCGCCGCGTCTTGAATCAGCTCCGGCAGATCGCAGGTTTCGAAGTAAATCTCCATCTTGCCCGCTTCGATCTTCGAGATGTCCAAAATATCGTTGATCAGCGTAAGCAAATGTTTGCCGGCATGGCTGATTTTCCTCAAATCTTCGACGAACCCGGCCTCTCCGAGATCCTCCGCATCCTCTTGAAGCATTTCGCTATACCCGATGATGGCGTTAAGCGGAGTCCTCAGCTCGTGACTCATATTGGCCAAAAACTGGCTTTTGATCCGGTTCGCGCGAATCGCTTCGTCATGCGCCTTCTCCAGCTGGGCCGTACGTTCCTTCACCAATTGCTCCAGATGCCCGTTCAGCTTCAGCAATTCTTCATTCATCCTGTATATTTCTTTGGACTTCAGCAGAATCTCTGAATCTTTCAAGTAGAACCGTTTGGATACGAAGATGCCGAGCAAGCACAAGCCCAGCGTAAATAAAGTGCCGCCCGATATGAAATAAGCGAGCCACTTCTGATCCAGCACGACGCCTGCCGCCAGATCCGGATCGCTGATTGCCGTAAAATTGGCCGCCAGCATGCCCGTATAGTGCAAGCCCGCGATCGCTGCCCCCATAATCAGGCCGCTGCCGAGCTTCTTCCATCCTTCTCCGCGCTGACCGTCCTGGCGGAAATAAAACGCCAGCCACAGGGCGGTCACCGAAGCGGCTATCGCGATCACAATCGACAGACCGAACAGCAGCGGGTCGTATGTAATGCCGATCTGCATGGCCGCCATGCCGATATAATGCATGCTCGATACGCCGGCCGCCAACAGCAGGCCGCCTCCCCATAACGCTCGCGCTACGAGCCTTTTGCTGCGGCTTACTACATATAAAGCGACGAATGACCCGGCAATCGAAGGCAGCACCGAAACCGTTACGAGTCTGAGATCATAAGCAACCGGGATGGGCAGCGATAAGGCGAGCATAGCGACAAAATGCATCGACCATATGCCAAGCCCCATAGCGGCTGCGCCGAACAGCAGCCATAACCAGCGCCTGATTTGTTCCGCGGTGCTGATTCTGCCTGTCAGATCAAGCGCCGTATAGGAAGCTACCACGGCTACGATATACGAAAATACGACCAGTACCGGATCATGCGAGCCGTGTATATGTTCCATTTTTAGTCCCTCCCCATTAAGCTCCTAATGGCGTTAGCGGATTTTGAGAAATAACGTCGAAATCAATCGAACCCTTGGCAATCCGATCATACTACCGAACTAGCAATCTGGGAATCAATGGGCACTTAGACTCCTCTATTATACTACAATGCTTGGAAACATTTTACGAAAAGTTATAGTCCGGCAGGACGTCAAGCAGCGCGCATCCAAACAGCTTCCCACGGAAGTGATCCGCGCCACTTGCTGACTCAACAAGGGAAATGATCCCTTCTCCGCTTTAACACGGTGAAGACTTTAATATACAAAAAAACTCGCATCCCTCATAAAGGATGCGAGCTGCTTAGGGCGGATTGAAGGGTTACAGCCGCAATCGTATAGTAGCCTCTCCCGCCTACTATTTCATCATAGAGGTCATCTCCGCAATTTTCTTGTCGGCCAGCTCCTGACCTTCCCGGAGCACCGTGTTGATGTCCTTTTTGCCGACGGCCATCTCTTTGCGGATGTTGCGGATGATCGTTTGTACTTCCTTGTCGGCAATATGCGGCTGCGGAGTTTTGGACGGCGGGTACTTGTAGATCGCCGCAATATTTTTACCTTTTAAAGATGGATTGTTTGCGCCAAACTGATTCTGAACTTCCTTGTCCTTCATAACCGTAAGTCTGGCGTCCCGGGTCATCATAATCTGATGCTCTTGAGAAGTGAGCATCTGAATCACCTGCATCGCTTGTTCCTTATACTTGCTAGGTTTCGTAATAATCAGCATATCCGCCAGCGCATGACGGCCCTTGCCGACCGTATCTTCGAAATTAGGCACCGTGGCGAGATCCCAGTTCGGTGCGGCGCCTTTCGCCTCGGCCTGAAGCAGGTCGCTTACCAGCTTGCTTACCCAGTCCGCCTGCATCGCCAATATATGCGTGGATACGAATCCGCCCGGTCCGTAAGCGTATTCATTCTTCGGACCGATGTAGCCGGGCTGGTCGTACACTTGCTTGAACAATTCGAATATTTTCCGGTAATGCGGGGTATCGATCAGAGCTTTGTTCGTTTTCGGATCGACAAATTCCTGCGAGTACGGGCTGATCAAGTGATCGGGGAACCGGGGGTCCCATCCGATATACTGAACGTCGTTTTCCTTGCGCGTTAACTTCCTGGACAGCTCCAGCACTTCGCTCCAGAGCATGCCGTCCTTCGGATACGGAACGCCGAACTTATCGAACAAGTCTTTGTTGTAGAAAAGCGCTCCCGTATTCAGGAACAGCGGTATGCCCTCCAGTCCGCCCTTCGGGTCGAGATTGCGGATCGCCTGAATCGATTCAGGGAGGAACACGTTCAAGTCCAAACCCGATTTCTTCACAAGCTCGGTCAGATCCATCGGCAGATCCAGATGCTTCAAGGGCATATGCCAGTCGTTATCGGACATAATCAGATCCGGTACATCCCCTGCGGCAACCAGCTTATCGATCTCGCCTTCGAGCTTCTGAAGCGTAATATGCGGATATTTCTTTTTGAGCGGATCGACGAAATAGTTTTGAAACTCCAGTTCCGACAATCTCGTGACATTGACATAAAACTTCAAAATAACAGGCTCCGTCGAGACGACAAACCCGGACTCCTTGACCGACGTATCCCCTCCCTGACTGCCCTGCCCGGACGAACAGCCTGTGATGGCCAGCGCGGCGATAATCGAACTTATTGTAAGCCCTTTCAAATGCTTGTTCAATTGAAGTCCCCTCCAGGATTCGTATTGGATAAAGCGGTTACCCCGACTTACAGCTACAAATCCGTATGCGACGGATATCGATAGGCACGATGTATGGAAATCACCCCCTTCTCGCCGAATCAGGAAAAAATGGAACAAAAAAAACCTCGGGCAAAACACCCGCTCCGCCGGCTGGCGAAACAGACGTAATGGCCTCGGGGTTCTCTCGTGGACTCCACCCTTAACCTAACTTTAAACGCTTTCATCAAAGGGATGACTGAAACCTTATTTCTTATTATTATACAGAATACGAAATATTGCAACCACTTTTACTTGAAAACGGAAAGCGGAAAAATTTCAGAAATATAATTTTTCATTTTAAACAGTGTATTGAAATATTATTTCCTCGAGGATATAATTGGAATGAAATCGCTACCAACGTCAAATCGGGTGCGCTTCCAGGCGCCGGGGCATCCGTATTTGCCGGGATCAGGCGATTTTTCACAAGTTGATCCGGAGAAGGAGGACAATGATAATGCGAATGAAACACGTGCAGTCGGTCGGGATCGGCATCTTGATTGCGCTGACGGTCGGGGCTTGCGGCAAGTCGGACAACCAGACAAATGTGTTGAAAGATGACGATTTTGACAAGCAGACCGTAACTTTAAAACTGTTTAATCACGGAGCCGGTATTAATACGGACCATGATCTAAACAAAACGTTCGTCGAGCCGATCCAGAAAAAGTACCCGAACGTGTCTGTCGAGCTGATCAAAGGGCGCAAGCTGGAAGAACTCGCGGCCGCTGGTGAGATTCCGGATCTGATCATCACAAGCAACTATTATTTGATCCAGCCTCTCGATCTCGGTCTCGGCAGCGACTTGCGCGATCTGATCAAGCGGGGAACTATCGATCTGAGCAAGTTCGAGCCGGAAGCCGTCAATGTGGTCAAAGGATACGGAGAAGGCATTTACGGAAAAAACGGAGAAATGTACGGCATCCCCTTCTCGCTCAACTACGGATTAGTCGCTTATAACAAAGACATCTTCGACAAATTCGGAGTCCCGTACCCGAAAGACAATATGACGTGGAATCAGTTGATCGACTTGTCGCAAAAAGTGACGCGTTATGATGACGGCACCCAGTATGTCGGGATCGATCCGGGCCCCGCGCTCGCTTTGTCCCGCGCCTATTCGCTGCCTCTGCTCGACAAAAGCCGGGAAAAGGCTGATCTCACGACCGAGGGCTTCCAAAAAGTGTTCGCCCAAGCGAAACGGATCTTCGATTACCCGGGACAAGTGATCGATCCGAACAAACGGTACGTCTACGGGGTCGCCTATTTCCTCAAAGAACGGAAGCTGGCACTTTACCCGTATTGGCTCGACTCCTTCGCCACCCAGCTGACTACGCCGGACGAGCCCGGAAAGCAGTTCAACTGGGATATGATCAGTTATCCGTCCTATGACGACCGGCCGGGAATCGGACGCGAAGTCGATTTCCATCTCCTGATGGTGCCCCAGGCTGCCAAAAACCGGGAAGCAGCCTACCGCGTCATCGAGCTGTTAACCGGCGAGGAAGCGCAAAAAGATATGAACCAGCGTGCCCGGTTGACGATTATGAAAGACAAGGAGCTTCGCAAGCAATACGCCCGCGATATGAAAATTTTCGAAGGCAAAAACTTGTCGGGGATATTCAACGTCACCCCTGCGCCATTGCCGCAAGCGTCCAAATACGATCCGAACATCTACGGATTTCTGAACGACGCGCTCAAAAGCATCATCCAGGAAAACGTCGACATCAATACCGCCCTGCGTACAGCGAACGAGAAAGCGAACAAGTTTATCGAGGAAAAGAAAAATCAATAGTTCGACGATCATCTTTGTGAGCACTCATCACCTATCCGTGCCCAACAGGCCGCCGAACGGAATCGGCAGCCTGTTGCTTTTGCTTAATGCTGTACGGAATACCATTGCGCTTGGGCGTTAAACATCTCGGCATATTTACCGGCCTTCCGTAGCAGTTCATCATGCGTGCCTGTCTCAGCAATCCGCCCCTGATCCAGAACGACGATCCGGTCGGCGATTTTGGCCGAGCCCAGCCGGTGGGTGACGATGATCGCCGTTTTGTCTTTGGCGATATCCGCGAACTTCTTGTACAGGTTCGATTCTTCGATCGGATCTATAGCCGCCGTCGGCTCATCCAGCACGATCATGCCATGGATGCGATAAAACCCTCTGGCGATCGCAACCCGCTGCCATAACCCGCCGGACAAATCCGTTCCGTCGAATTCCCGGGAGAGCATCGTAGCGTAACCGTCCGGAAATGCACCCGCATTCACGTCCAGATCCGCTTTCCGGGCGGCGAGCTGCAAGTCGTGCTCCGGCCGGTTTTCCCCTTCGTCAAGATCGCTGATTCGGATATTATCCTCCAGCGTCATCTTGTACCGCTGGTATTTCTGGAATACGGCCGTTATTCCCTGATGAACCGACTTCGCGGAGACGTTCCTCGTATCGGCGCCCCCTATCCGCACTACGCCTGTACTCGGCACGTATAGGCCGGTCATCAGTTTGACGAGGGTCGTTTTGCCTGCCCCGTTCTCGCCGACGATGGCGATGGTCTCCCCTTTTTTTAGCTCCAGCGTTATGTCCGTCAGCGATTCGCTATCGGCCCCGGGGTAGCCAAAAGAGACGCCGCTCAGTAGAACGCCGTCGCCAGCGTTGATCCACACCTCTTCGCCGGATCGCTCCGGCAGCTTCAAGAAACGAATGAAATTTCGCACGGTGCCGAGATTTTTCGTCATACTCCCGATTTGACTCGTAATCACTTCCTCCATCATCCCGAACATAAAACCGATGGAAGCGAATACGGCGGCAAAGGAGCCAATGCTGATTTCCCCATTCAGCATCGCGGCGACCAGCATGTACAAGATACCGAAATACCCGGCCAAAGTTACCATTTTCATCCCAAGCTCCAGCAGCCTGGTCCTTAGTTCCGCTTTCCAGGTTTTAACCGCCAGCAGCGATAGTGCGGATCGGTACAAGTCAATGAAAAACGCAAATGCTCCTAAAATACGGGTTTCCTTGTAGTACTCCCTGTCGCAAATGCAGCGCTCCACATATTCGTATTCCCGCCGGATCGGCGCAGCCTGATCCTCCAGCCCCGCGAATACCGCCCCCCGTATCAATTGAGAGATCACGACAGGGATAAAAACGAGGATCAAGGAAATGGCAAGGATCGGCTTCAAAGTATACAAATAAAATCCCATAAAAATAAAGTAAGGGATATAAAACGTGAATATCGTAACGGCCGTAAACAATAAGCCGAGACTGTTGTTCATCCCCTCATTGGCTTTGTTAATATCGTCCAGAAGTTCCGGAGATTCGTAGACGATCGGATCGAGCCTCGAAGCTTTTTCATTCAACCGTAAGCTTAAATAACCGATCATCTTCCGGTAGTAGGTTTTGCCCATAAAGTTATGCAATCCGTTCAAAATCTCGGAACCGATCGTCGCCGCGCCTAGAGCAGCCGCCATCCCTAATACGACGGACAACTCGGCTTGCTGGCTGACTGCCTTCGTGACCGAATCGAAAAAATGCTGCGATAGGAACGTGTTTAGCCCGAACGACGCCCCGTGAGCAATGCCGACCGCATTCGTAAGCAGAAACAATACCGGAAACGAAGCGAGGGCGAATGGAAATAGCGTTCTCAGAACAGTAAACAGCGAGATCGGGTTGCCGGCTGCCGCAAAATCGTTCTTCTTCATTGATACCAGCTCCTCTGGCTCTCATACATCCCGGCGTATACGCCCTGGGCTTTCATCAGGTCCGGATGGCTGCCTTGCTCGATAATCCGTCCGTCACCGATCACGAATATGATATCGGCCAGCAGCGTTGAGCCCAGACGATGACTGATGAACAACGTGGTTTTGTCTCTGCTGATCTGCTCGAATTGCTCGTACAGCTTGCTTTCGCCGATCGGGTCCAGCGCCGCTGTCGGTTCGTCCAGTATGCGGATCGGTGCGGGATTCAGAAGAGCTCTCGCCATTGCGATCCGCTGCCATTCGCCTCCGGAGACGTCCTGACCGCCCGTTTTGGTTTTGCCGAGCGGCGTGTCGAAGCCTTCAGGCAGTTTTTGCTCAAGCGTATGTAAGCCCACTTGACCGGCTGCCTGGCGAATCCGCGTTAGTGTAGCCTCTTCAGCGCTGTGACGCAGCCGATTCACATCCCCTACCGCGATATTGTCTTTCAGCGGGATGTAATATTTGGCGAAATCTTGAAAAACGACTGAGTAAAACGCTTTCAGTTCATGCTGCCCGTATTCGGAAATGGGCTTGCCGTTCAAAAGAATCTCGCCTTCGTACTGGTCGTATAACCCGGTAAGCAGCTTCATAATCGTCGACTTTCCCGCTCCGTTCACGCCGACAAATGCATACTGGGAACCGGCTTGTATGCGAAACGAAAGTCCGTTTAGGACCGGCGCCTGCGTGCCCGGATAAACGAATTTGACTTCTCTGAACTCGAGCGATTCGAACACCGGCGCCGGAAATACCGGAGCTGCCGCCGCTCCGTCCGTTTCTTCAAGCCGGGCGAATTCGGTCAAGTCTTTTAAATACTCGCGGTGTTTCGTCAGTTGGTCCACATTGGCGGTGAGCTGCCACGACATCATCTGGACGATGCCGAAGACGGCGTTCACCAGAGAGATGAACATACCGATCGTGACCGCTCCTGCAATCACAGGTCCGATCAGCACCATAATGATCAGCATCGAGACGATCGCGGTCAACACGCTTCCGGCTTTCATTTTAATAAACCATTTCCGTTCCGTGCGGAATTCGATGGTCCGTGCCGTCTCGTAGTGGCGATACCAGCGTTCTCCGACGAGTCCGCCGAACCCGAATAACGTTCTCTCGTCCACCGCCTCGCGGCCTGTCAACACTTCGGTCAAATACTCGTATCTTCTCTTATACTTGGATACTTCACGGCCGGCTTCGTACGTCGAACGGCCGCTCTTGATCGCCAGGACGAACAGAGGCGCCGTCAGCGCCAGGATCAGCAGAGCCGCCCACCACACTTGGGTAATAAGCAGAATCAGAATTCCCGTGACCTGGATCGCTTTGGATACGATGGCCAGGAGGTCGGTAAAGGCGGATCTGATCTTTGTTTCCGGTGCTGCGGCTATTCGCGAGATCAAGTCCCATGTCCCGTGATTTTCGATATACCGGTAAGCGAGCTTCGCCCGTTTTTCTGTGATGGCCGTACGAAACTGCTCGCGGATGGCGAGCTCGAGCCTGAACTGGATCAGCGCTGTCCACTGCCTTGCCATCCATTGATAGGCAATTAAGGCGACAACGGCGAGCATAGACGGATAAAGAAGCGACAAGTCCGATTCGTTCTGAACGATAGATAGGGCGTTATCGATAAATGATGCTGTCGCTACAATTTGCATCGTTGGCGCCGCCCCCGCCAATAACGTCTGCAAAATGGCGAGTACCGTCAAAAACGGCGCGCACTGAAACGGGATTCGAAACGTGTCCCAAATCCCATATGTCCTGCCGGTAAGTATCAGCTCAGTCCCCTCCATCGCTATGTAATCTCATTCCTAATATACTACGTAACTTCCATATATTAGGTCTCGCGGAGTTGAGATATTAGCAGCAAATAGCAAAAAGCCCGCCGGCGTTATCGGCCTGCGGACTTGGTTTCACGCTTGTCAATTGGATCGTAAGTGCGTAATATTGCCGGTCAATTCCGGAGCTATTTCGTATACAAATGCTTCATCAGCTCTCGGTTTTTTTGCGCAAACAGGTCGTTATGGGAGAAACCATCCCGAAAGCGATTAAAACAGCCGCATAAACCGGTGTCCGGTACGTCTATCCTTCTCCGATCCGCACTCCCGGCGTCTCGGCATCCTCCTGGATCACAATCAGCTTCTCCGCCTTCCCCTCCCCGTCGCATAGGAATTCAACTTCAACCGGTATGAGCCGGACGAAGAAACGGGTTTGTGTCGAAGGATACAACTCCAGACGCACTTTGCCGGTAATCTGCATAAAGAGCCGGTCTTCCTCGATGAGGACTCGAGCGATTGTCGAATCTCCGTCGTTCCCTTCTTCTCCCAGCCGGTACGTTCCGACATAACGCTCGTATCGTTCCCGGTCGAATGACGCGATTTTTTGTTCCGGAGGAAGCCGGGGAATGTCATAGGGGAGTTCCAGCAAAATATGTTCGGCTGCAGAGATGACAGCCTGATCGAATTCTACGTCCTGCTCCCGGTTTCTCAAATAAATCAGCGTCATGTCGGCATCGATATACCGGATCATCACGGACGCATAACCCGGCCAGCCTCCACTGTGAAGAACCGCTCTGCCCTTCCCTTCCTTCTGTTCCAGAATCCAGCCGAAACCGTAATCGAAAGTATCCCCGTTATTGAGCGGTATGGGCGCAAACACCTGAGCCAGGGACCGTCTGCTTACGAGCGAATCCGTGTACAAAGCCCGGTCGAACTTCAGCAAATCGCTCAAATTCGAATTGACCGTACCGTCACCCTGGATGCCGTCTAAAAAGGTGACATACTGCGTATCCCCGATATCGTCGGGCAGCATATACTCTCCGGAATGAAAGTCAAAGACGTATCCGTAAGCGTAATCGGAAATCGTTTCAGGGCGGCACCTCCTGTTATAAACGCTGGTGCGGGTCATCCCAAGCGGATGGAAGATGCGGCTTCGCATAAATTCCGCGAACGTAAGTCCGGATATTCTCTTGATCAGTATGGCGAGCAGCACATATCCCGTATTACTGTATAACCAGCTTTCACCGGGTTCGAAATAAACCGGAGGCTGATGGCGCAACAACATGTCCAGCACATCTTCATTCGCCGCAATCCGGGTCCGGTCCCAATGTGTAAAGAACAGCTCCATATAGTCGGGTAACCCTGATGTATGACCAAGCAACTGCCTTACCGTAATTCCCGGGTACGGCAGTTCCGGAATCCACAGCGAGACGGGATCGTCGTAGGCGAGCTTTCCCTGCTCTTCCAAAACGATCACACCCAAGGCGGTGAACGGCTTCGACAGCGAAGCGAGCTCGAATACGGTATTTGTCGTCAACCGGCGTCCCGAAGATCGTTCGGCGAAACCGAATGCCGCTTCATAAATCACTTCACCCCGCTCCGCCGCCATGAAAACCCCGTTAACTCCGCCCTGCCGATCGATTTCAGCAAACAAGTGCTCCAGCTTCTCCCGTTTGGTATTCATTGAACCCGCTCCTCGTCTAAGGTTTATGACAGTCAGACTGGCTATAATGTTAAATAGATTTAAATTGTTAAGATATCTTAATTATTAAGCAAAGGAACCGCCGCCGGCAGTCGGCGATTATCCCTGCCCACAGGCCGTGTGAGCGATTATTTTATCGTTTTGCTGGCATCGCCGTTTACTTCCTTCTCCACGATCGCCTTCAGCTTCAAGATCGTGTTCTTCATCGCAACGACTTCATCGAAGTCGAGCTGCGAGTAATAACGCTCGATGATCGTCCGCTCCAGCAGATCCTGCTTGACGAAATAGTCCGTCCCGCGCTCGGCAAGACGAACGAGAATTTCCCTGCGATTGCTCCGGTTGATCTCACGAATCACATAATTCGCTTTCTCCAGCTTGCTGACGATCTGACTTACCGCACTGGACGAAACGTTCATACGCTCGGCAAGTTCGCTAACCGTCAACTGGTTGTGCTTATGGACATGCTCGAGCAGAATGGTTTGCTTGGCCGTTATTTCACTCTCTAGCAGCGTTTCATGGGCTTGAAACAGCATCACATTCATCGAGTAGTCCGCTTCATTCATCTCTTTGACGATCCGGATCAAGTCTTCGCTCGAGGTCTCCATTGGAATAGGTTCGCATCCTTCATAGTTAAGATACCTTAATTATTCTATCTTGTTTTCCCGGCAATAGCAAGCTGGCTTTCCAAAGATCATGTTAGCATAGCGCCTATTATTTCGTTATCTTGCTATTCCATCCGTTAAAACGTACAAAAACCGCTTTTTAGAGTTATACTTTGGATAGAGGTGAACCAACGTGAAACAGCAGCCCGGACCGCAGCCGCTCTCGGCGGAGCAATGGCAAGCTGTCGTCAACAACGATACAACCTATGACGGCCAATTTTTTTACGCAGTAAAAACGACGGGTATCTTTTGCCGTCCTTCCTGCAAATCCAGACCGCCGAAGCAAGATCATATCGGACTTTTTCATACGCCGGAACAAGCTATAGCCGCAGGTTACCGGCCGTGCAAACGATGCAAGCCGACAGGGCGACGGCTGCCTGACGAAGAATGGATATCGCTAGTAACCGACTATATCGACAACCATTACGCCGAACCGCTGACGCTGGATACACTTGCGGCGATCTGCCACGGTACGCCTTATCATCTGCATCGTACCTTCAAAAAAGTGAAAGGGAAAACGCCGGTGGAGTATATTCAAGATATACGTATCGAAAAGGCCAAAGCGGAGCTGACCCGAACATCGAAACCGGTATCCGAGGTTGGCCATGGCGTGGGCTTGTCGAATACTCCGTATTTCATCACTTTGTTCAAAAAGAAAACCGGGCATACGCCGGCGAGCTACCGCCACGACACGGCAACCCGGTCCTGAAGGAGGATTTTTATTTATGGAAAAAAGCACGAATGCGGCACCGATCTTCTGGTCGCTGCTCGCTTATCAAGATTGGAACATGCATATCGGGGCGACGGAGAAAGGCTTATGTTATGTAGGCTCGCAAAACTGCCCCTTCCATGAGCTGGCGGATTGGGCAGCCGCCCGTTTTCCAGGCAGCGCGCTCGTTCGCGACGACCGGATGATGCAGCGGTATGCCGACGAACTGATCGAATATTTGGAGGGCGCTCGTGAAAGCTTCACAGCCCCGGCCGATTTGCGAGGCACGCCTTTTCAACTTGCTGTATGGAAGGCGCTCTGCGACATCCCTTACGGACAAACGAGAACGTACACCGACATCGCCGAGACGATCCGGAAGCCGTCGTCCGTGCGGGCAGTAGGAGCGGCCATCGGAGCCAACCCGAACCTGATTACGGTCCCCTGCCATCGCGTCATCGGGAAAAACGGGGCGCTGACCGGCTACCGGGGCGGGCTCGATATGAAGACGAAACTGCTTGAACTGGAGCGGAACGTCTCGTATCCTAAGGAAGATGTGCAGCATGCCTAATTCGCTGGCAGCACGGATATCCGGGATGAATGGGGAGCAGCTGCGGCAGTCGCTCGATGAGCAGGGATACTCCAAGCTGCCGCCTCTTCTGAATGAAGCCGAATGCAAGTCGCTGATCGAATCTTACGAGGTCCAAGGGCTGTACCGCCAAACGATCCAGATGGCCAGATACCGTTTTGGGATCGGTGAATACAAATATTATGACGCGCCGCTCCCGGACATCGTTCAGCAGCTTCGGGACAGCCTTTATCCTGAGCTCGCGCTTACCGCCAATCGCTGGCTGGAGCAGCTCGGCCGCACGGGTTCTTCCTATCCGGAGTCACACACGGATTTTCTGCAGCTATGCCGCGACTCCGGACAGACCCGGCCTACACCACTAATTTTAAAGTACGAAGCCGGCGGATATAACTGCCTCCATCAGGACCTATACGGTGACGTCTACTTCCCTTTCCAGATTGTATTTGCGCTTAACCGGAGCGGGTTGGATTACACCGGCGGCGAGTTTCTTTTGATCGAGCAGCGGCCAAGGGCGCAGAGCCGTGGGCATGTCATTTCGTTGCAGCAAGGCGAAGGACTTATTTTCCCGACTCAATACCGTCCCGTCCGGGGTTCGCGCGGTTTTTACCGGGTTACCCTTCGCCATGGAGTCGGCACTATAGTTTCAGGAACGAGGTACAGTCTGGGCGTTATTTTCCACGATGCAAAATAATGGAAACTTTCGTTTCGGGGAGGATATTCATATGAGATTGTTCCAACTGAAGATCAAGGAATCCATACGACGATGAACGCCGAGTATACGTACAAGCCGCCAAAATCGCTTCTTAACAAAGGTACGGGCTTCCTGGCCGGATACAGCCATTCGTTAAACCCGTACACAGGGTGTGCGTTCGGATGCTCCTATTGTTACGTCCGGCAAATGCCGGTAGCCACTTTTCGCGGCAAAGCTTGGGGGACCTGGGTCGATATCAAAAGCGATGCGGCGGACATGTTCCGGAAAGAGCTGCAAAAAGCCAAGTCAAAAGGTCCCGTCACCATCTTCATGTCGTCGAGCACCGACCCGTATCAGCCTATCGAATATAAGGAAAACATTACCCGGTCGCTGCTAGAAGTTATGGTTGCCGATCCGCCGGATTTCCTTTTCGTCCAGACCCGAAGTCCGCTTGTTCGCAGAGATATCGATTTGTTGGCACAGCTCGGGCTCAAAGTCCGGGTAAGCATGACGGTAGAAACCGACTTGGAGGAAATCCGGAAGTTTTTCTCCCCCTACGCCCCTCCGATTGCGGCGAGACTGAAAACACTGGAAATACTGGCCGGCGCCGGAATTCCGACACAGGCTACGATAGCCCCGATTCTGCCGAGCAGCAGCTCCTTTGCTCAAACGTTACGTCCGCTCGTAAACCGCGTTTGTGTGGACGATTATTTTATGGGGGACGGCAGCGGCGGCAAACGGACCAAAAGCCTCGGCATCCTGCAAAAATATAAGGAGCTGGGGCTGGAGCAGTGGTATCACCCTGACGCTTACCGGATCGTCTACGATCGATTGAAGAGGAGCTTCGCAGAGGACGAGCTGTTCGTCAGCCAGAAAGGATTTGAACCTTAGCCAACACTTGAATTATTAAACACCTTAACGTAGCAGGGCGGCGTAACATCTGATCCGGATCATGTTTACACCGCCCATTTTCTGATCGTCTTGCTTTACGACTCGATCTGCCGCTTGGAGACGTTTTGCTTCATTTGACGGATTTTGAGTTTCGTTTCCGGACTTACCCGGTTCGACTCCGTTATTTTCTGCAAAGCTTTGATGTAGGTGAATGCGTCCAGAGAATGGTTCAGCAAATAATTCATCGTTTTTTCGGGCTGCTTCACATAACAGACGGATAAAGCCCAAGCTACCGCCATTTTCACATAATAGCCGTCATGCCGGATCGAGTCCAGCAAACTCAGTACGGACTGAATATGCGGCTCATCGACATAATAAAATAACAGCATGACTATGCCGAAACGCAGTTCGTATTCGTTTTCCGACCGTAAATAAGGCTGGATGAATGCCCACACCCTCCTCTTATTCGCAGGGGTGAACTTAAGTCCTGTACAGAAACTGTCGCAAACCGACCAATTGTCGATCTTGGGGACGAAATCCGCCACATGAGACAACAATTCCTCCAGCTCCGCCTTGGCATAACCGATGACCATCCCCTGCAGCATGACTTCCTCGAAATAATCGTCTTCCGCCTGCTTCAGATAGGTGCGCCAATCGCTTCGCGCGATGGATTTTGCAAGCTTTCGAAGCTCCGGCAAACGTACACCTATCACATGATCGATCGTTGGGAGCAGCGAAGAAGAAAACTTCCGGTATTCCTCGTCCGCCAGCTCCAGCAATTGCTCTCTAATCGACAGTTTCATTCTGCTCTCCAGTTCTCCTTCTCTCTATCTCTCTATTCCGAACGTCCGTACAGCCAGTATACCTCAACAAATCTCGTCTGAACGCTATTGCCGAATATGACAGCAAGATATCGAAATCAATACCGGTTTATTAAGAATAGAGATTGACGTTGATGTCCGGAGCGGATACAATACAACTATTCAATAAAACAATTGAATGGTTGAGGTGAAACTGAAAATGACAAACGATCGAGCTTTGACAGATAAGCTGTATCAAGAATTTGCCCGTATCGGAAAATGTTTATCGAGTCCAAAACGGCTGGAGATTCTGGACCTGCTGTCGCAAAGCCCCAAATCGGTCGAAGGGCTCGCTAAAGATACCGGAATGACGGTCGCCAACGTATCCCAGCATTTGCAGACGCTTCATCATGCAAGACTGGTGAGTTACAGGAAGCAGGGTAATTTCGTTTTTTACGAATTAGCGGACGACGAGGTTTCCGGTTTTATGGGCAGCTTGCATCGTTTATCGGAGAAGCAGCTTGTGCAAGTGCAGCAGATAAAGAAAGAGTTTATGTCGAATCAATCCGAGATGGAAGCCGTAACGCTGGCGGATCTCCGCAGACGGATGGAGCTTGGCGAAATTATGCTGATTGACGTAAGACCTAGAGTGGAATATGATGCGGCGCATATCCCGGGTGCGGTCTCGATTCCGATCGAAGAATTGGAGGAGAAGCTCGCTTCCCTGCCGACGAACTGCGATGTGGTCGCTTATTGCCGAGGTCCATACTGCTTAATGTCCGTCGAAGCGGTCGGGTTGTTACAAGCCAAAGGATTCAAAGCGTTTCGGCTGGAGGATAGCGTGCAAGATTGGAAGGAATTCGCCAAAAATGCGGAATAACGGCAATGCCACGGCAGCACAAACCTATTCGTCATTATCATCCCATGTAAACTGGCAAGCCAGGAAAGGCGGACATTCATGTTGCAATCTGCAAACACAGCTGTGAATAAACATCCGGCTTACATCCAGTCGTATATCGCCTCTCCCGAGAGACGGCGCCAGTTGTATCGCCGCACCCTGATCATCGTGGTTCTCTCCCAAATATTCGGAGGGGCCGGCCTCGCCGCAGGCGTAACGGTCGGCGCGCTTCTCGCTCAAGACATGCTGGGCACGGACGGCTTTGCCGGTATCCCCTCTGCGCTGTTCACCCTGGGCTCCGCCGGAGCGGCGCTCATCGTAGGCCGGATTTCGCAGCGGATGGGACGGCGAATCGGTCTTGCAGCAGGCTTTATAACCGGGGGAATCGGCGCGATCGGGGTCGTCCTGTCTGCGGTAACCCATAATATCGTTTTTCTCCTGGTCTCCTTGTTCATTTATGGAGCCGGTACGGCAACCAACCTGCAAGCGCGATATGCCGGAACCGATCTGGCGACGGCCAAGCAGCGGGCTACGGCGGTCAGCATCGCTCTCGTCTCGACTACGCTGGGAGCGGTCGCAGGGCCGAATCTCGTTGATACGATGGGCCGTTTTGCAACCGGCATCGGGGTTCCGGCGCTTGCAGGGCCGTTCATTTTGGCGGCAGCCGCTTTTCTTACAGCGGGGTTGATCCTTCTGCTATTTCTTCGGCCTGATCCGCTGCTCGTGGCAAAAGCAATCGCCGAAGCGCCCGCAACGGGCGAAACGGCGCATACCGGCGACAGCTCCGGCCTTGCGGCTGTGAACAAAAGCGGTATCGTAGCCGGAGCTTCGATCATGGTGTTCACCCAAATCGTAATGGTCGCCATTATGACGATGACGCCCGTGCATATGGGTCACCACGGACACGGCTTGAGACAATTCGGACTTGTGATCGGCTTCCATGTTGCCGCCATGTATCTGCCGTCCCTGCTCACCGGCTATCTCGTCGATAAGATCGGCCGTACCTGGATGGCTGTCGCGGCCGGAGTCACGCTGCTTGCGGCTGGCGTTATGGCGGCTGTCGTGCCTGCCCATTCGTTGCCGCTCCTTACGATCGCATTAATTCTGCTCGGATTGGGCTGGAACTTTGGCTTAATCAGCGGCACAGCGCTGATCGTCGACGCCACGACGATGTCGAACCGCGCCAAAACGCAAGGCTCGGTGGACGTGCTGATTGCTTTGGCGGGAGCTTCGGGCGGAGCGTTGTCCGGTATGGTGGTCGCGCAATCCAGTTATGCGACGCTTTCGCTGGCCGGAGGGTTTCTGTCCTTGCTGCTGATCCCTGTTGTGATCTGGTCCCATCGTAAAAGAAGTTAAAAAAAGGCCGCCCCCGTCTCTTGTGATGACTGGAGGGGCGGCCTTTTACGGTTGAAAAGCGAAACGCAGCGCCCGGCTGATCATCGCCGGCAGTACCGATACGTGCCCTTCGTTCTCGAATTCCGTGAACGACACCTTTACTCCGCAGCCGGACAGCAGGGACAACCTCTCCGCGAACTGACCGGCACTTACCGCGTTGGCGGTCGGATGTTGGCGCTCAAGCTCGCCCCAGCACAACCATAGGCTGATCTCTCGCGGATGCTGCTGCAAGGCTGATACAAACCGTTTCTCTTGCTCCAGCAGCAACGATCGATTCCAATGTATCGACGGACTGCCGGCGATATAAGTCCGGAACGCTTCCGGCCGCGTCAGCATCGTATACAGGACGAACAATCCGCCGAGCGAATGGCCGGACAACGCTTGCCTGCTGCGGTCGATCGGGATCTCCTGCTCGATGAGCGGCTTCAGCTCATCCTCGATAAAGCCCAGGAATGCTTCGGCTCCGCCTTGCTCGGGCAGCGGCGCGCCGTCTTTTCGGGTCGTGGTCGTCTCGTTCGGCGCAGGTGTGAAATCGTAGAAGCGGCTGTCGTCAAACGGTCCTTCCGACTCATAGCCGATCCCCACGATAACCGCCGGCACGACGCCGGTGCGATCCGGCCTGCGCCCCTGCAGCCGCATCGATTCGACAGCGGTGTGGAATACGGAGTTGGCATCGAGCAGATACAAGACCGGATAGCCGGCTTCCGGCGGAGTGCCCGCCGGAGTGGAGACAAAGATCCGATAGGTGCGGTTATGAATGCGGGAACGCATCGTCCATTGCTCGGCTCGCGGCAGCAGTACGCCGCTGCGCCGGGCGGATATCTCTTGCATATGATTTTCATTCGTCATGGCAGGACCAGCACTCCCGATTATAGTTTTATGGTGCGGAGGTAAGGACGGCCTCTTATTTCACGAGCAGCCGAACCGTATCGTCGATCATTTTCCCGTATGCGATCAGTCCGCTGCCCAGCCAATGCTCGTCGCTTACTTCGTGCACCTGATCTTTTTTAACGGCGGGAACGCTTTGCCATAACGGGCTTTCCGTCATTTCCTTCATCCGCTCGGTTCCTTGTCCGTATTGGTTGACGAAAAACAAATAATCGGCATCGAGCTGAGGAAGAACTTCCATCGAAACGTTGATGTTGCTTTCTTTGCCGAGCAGCGTCGTTGTCGCGATCCCCAGATCCTGGTGAACGACATATCCGGCCAAGTGACCCACGCCCATCAAGCTAACCCCTCTGGGAGCGAAGCGCAGGATACCGATTTTTTGGCCCGCTGTCGTCTTGGGCAGCTTTTCTTTGGCTTCCTTCACTTTCTGGTCGTACGCCTTCAGCGCCTGTTCCGCCTCGGCTGTCTTGCCAAGCAGCTCGCCCAGAGCCACAAGCGATTTCTTGGTGTCTCCGGATGCATTATTGAACGTAAAAGTCGGCGCAATCTTCGAATATTTCTCATACCCTCCGTTGGCCGCATAGGCCGCCGTATGCAGGATGATCAGATCCGGATTATGGGACAGCAGCGCTTCCGGCGAAGGAAAGCCGCCCGACATATCCAGCATCGGGACGCCCTTCAGCTCTTCCTGCAAGTAGACGAGACCCGATTGTCCGTTCGACCATTGGGCTACCGGCTTGATCCCCAAAGTGAGTAGCGAATCTTCCAGGTAAGGTGCGAATATCCGCTTCGGCGAAGCGGGCAGCGCCACTTCATGACCAAGTTCGTCCTTGACTGTGCGGGCTGTTTCTTTATCGGCTCCGGCATCCGGAGCGTTTTTCGTGCCCGAAGCTGCTGCAGGCGTGCCGGATTGCGCCGAGCTTCCTTCACCGTTCGTACCTTCTCTGCCCCCGCAGGCAACCAATAAGCTGACGGCAAGCGCACAAACCAGTCCCAGGGACGCCCGTTTTCTCCATGTCAAACGCAGGTGATGCAGCATGTTCTGAGTTCCTCCTATGATAATAATTCTCAACTAGAAGGATTATAAATCAGGAACATGCGAGTCTCCATGGATATTATGAAGGTACGGATTTGGACATTTCCCCGTAAACAGGAGCAGCGCATCATCCAGCATCCGGACGATCGACACCGGAGAGTATTCGAACCACGGGTCCGACTGGATCGTATATACACAACCGCCGGCCACCGCCTTAAGCCCTCGCCATAACGCGGAATGCTGCAAAGAGAGCCAGTAAGCCCGGGAGGCCGCCTCGGCGCAGACGACGAGCATGATTCGATCGGGGTCGAGCTCGGCCAGCTCGCCCGGCGTGATCGCAGTTCCTTTCCGCGACTCCGGTTCCCCTAATGGTCGAAGCTGCAGATCGGTATGCAACACATCCCCGATTCCGCGATTCCAGTATAAATAGAGCTGATTTCCATACACACGCAGCACGATGACGCTGTCGGTACCCAGCGCCGTTGACATCAGAGCGAGAGCGGATCTTACTTTATGTTCGTAGCGGGTTATCCATAACTCCGCCGCTTCTTCACGGTCCAGAAACTTGGCGGTATGGCGAAGCTGCTCCCTCCAGCCGACACTTTCAGCGGGAATGAAACAGGCAGGCGCAATGGCGGTCAGAACGGCCTTCTCCTCAGCGTGAAGCCCCTCTGTGCCGATAATCGCATCGGGACGCAGCTGAATCAGCAGCTCCTTGTTCTCCTCGAACGTCCCTTGGGTATACGGAAAGGTCAGCCTCAGACGGGACTTGATCCGGTTCCGGTAACCGTTGTAATAGTAAAACGACCATTTCGGATCGAGCGGAGCCGCTTCCGGCAACAGATCCAGCGCAAGCATATGACCGATAACGGACGGGGAATAAGCGGCGATACGCCTTTTGCCGGTTCTGGCGAATTCGGAGGGTGTCATTCCTACCTCTTTTTTGAATTTGCGGCTGAAGTAAAATTCGTCGCTATACCCGACCTTGACGGCGATATCCTTCATGCGCTCCCCGGTTTCCAGCAAGTAGCGCTTCGCGCGGTTGATTCTCAGATCGGTCAACACCTCAAGCACGCTCTGGCCGTACGTTTTCCTGAACTGTTCGATGAAATAGTTGACACTCAGCTTGGCCCTTCGTGCCAGCGAGGCTACCGTAACCGGTTCGTGATAGTGGAGTTCCATATAGGCCCGGATATCCGCCATTTTCCCCTTAGACGCACCAGCCGGGTCTGCCGGAACTGCCGGTTCAACGGCCCTGTTCGCCCCTTCTTCCCTATGCACATGAATCCTCCTTTCAAAACAGATCGCATATTAATTAGACGATAATGATTCTCATTTTCAAATATAAACGTAGCATATCGTTTGACATACGGTCAATCTTTCCATCTCTTATTCGAACGAGATCACCCATAAGTAGATCGAAGCCACGGAGCCGTAAGGCGAATAGCCTGCGCGGTATTGCTCGAACTGATCCTTCGTCAAGCCTTCCAGACCGTACAGCTTCATCATCCCCCGCCGTATTGCAACGTCGCCCCAACTGACGATATCCGGACGCTCGTAGGCATGGAGGAGCAGCATTTCGGCCGTCCATCTGCCCACACCTTTTAATGCCATTAACTTTCGTATTACATCCTCGTCCGGAAGCTCGTTCAGCTCATTCAAATCGAGCTTTCCTTGAACGATGGCTTCCGCGATCTGATGGATGCAGACCGCCTTTTTCATCGTTAAACCGCAGCGCTGAATATCGTCCGCTGTTACGGATGCCAGACGTTGCGGCGTCAGTTCTCCGAGCTTGATCTGCATATTCTCCCAGATCGTATGTACGGCTTTGGCCGATATCAGCTGTCCGACGATCGCGTATACGAGCGCGGTGAACGGGTCGGGCATCACTACGCGCTCTATCTTCCCGATCCGCGATATGGCCGCTCCAAGCACAGGATCGGCTATACTTAAGTAGTCGGTCTGTTCCTTCCCGTAGTCGAAAAACTTGGTTTGTATCGGCTGCATGAGAGTTCCTCCGGTGTACACAAGGGTATAAAAGCGGCTCCCTCTTCGCTTGAAGCTGCTCCTCCTACTATATCTCATTGGTGTGATCTCTTACGAGCTCAGCTAGTGTAACAGCAATCTTGTGAAGCAGGAAATACAGTAATACTGAAATACGAGTCTTTCGGAGCCTCTATTTTCTGCCTTTTACCAAGACAGGAGCGATTAAGAGCGGTTTGCAGCCCCTATTTCAGCTAACTGACGGGACTGCGCTGATTCGCGGTTTTTAAGAGTCTCATACCGCTCTTATTCCGTACCCAAGCGGGTTTTCGGTCAAAATAAAGGGTACAAACCACCCTTACTCGGCCTCTACCTACCGCCTTTTAATGAACAAGCAAACACAAAAACCCCCCTCTTCACTTGTACAGCGAAGACGAGGGGGCGCGCTAAGCGACTTATCGGGATTCATACATCCGGTAAGCCGCATGGTTGGTCGGACCGAAATAGGAGTTAAGCGGGAACGAATGCCGGATGGCGGCGGTAATAAAAGCTTTGGCCGTGTCGATCGCTTCCCGGACCGGTTTGCCTTTGGCAAGCTCGGCGGCAATCGCGGCCGAATAGGTGCAGCCTGCCCCGTGCGTGTAGGTGGTGCCGATTTTGTCCGATTCCAGCGTCTCGAATGTCTGCCCGTCGTAGAGCAAGTCCAAGGCGCGAGGGTGATCGAGCTTACCGCCGCCCTTGATCAGCACATACCGGGCTCCGAGCTCGTGAATGCGAGCTGCGGCTTCCTTCATATCGTCGACCGTCCGGATCGGATTGCCGCTAAGCTGGGACGCTTCGAACAAGTTCGGCGTCACGATAAGCGCCGCAGGAACGAGTACGTCGCGAAGGCTGTCGTTCGTCTCCGGATGCAGCGCTTCGTCTGCGCCTTTGCATACCATGACCGGATCGACGACGACGTTCGTTATCCCGTATTTCTCCAGCTTATGCGCCACCAGCTCGATAATCTCGATCGAACCGAGCATACCGGTCTTCAGAGCGTCGACCCCGATTCCGGATATAACCGTTTCGAGCTGCGCCTCAAGCGCATGGACCGGTAAAGGGAACACGTTATGAAACCAGCCGTTATGAGGATCTTGAGCAACAACCGTCGTCAGGGCGGTCATCCCGTAGACGCCGCGCTCCTGGAACGTTTTCAGATCGGCCTGGATACCGGCTCCGCCGCTAGTATCCGAGCCGGCAATCGTTAATGCTTTGTAAATGGCGTTCATCGATGAACTCTCCTGTCCGATAGAACGGAACACCTAGCGGTATCCGCGGTTCCGCTCCGATCGATCTCTAATAGTTTCTCATATCCTACACCCGTTCGTCCGGAAAATCAAGATGGTGTTTGACCCGGCATACCGCTCTGGTTCGGACTCGAGCCGATCTGTTACAATAATAGTTCCGAACCAATCATCGCAGCAATATCGATCAAGGAGGTACATAAGCGCTATGCCGTTTACGTTCGCCCATCCCCTCTATGCGATCCCTATACGTTCTATCAAACCGGCGTATTTCAGCTTGACCGGACTTGTTCTTGGCAGCATGGCGCCGGATTTTGAATATTTCATCGCGCTGGAGCCGCACCAGTGGATCGGCCATACGCACGCGGGATTATGGCTGGAAGCGCTGCCGCTAAGCCTGCTGTTCGCCCTGCTGTTTCACCGGATCATCCGTATGCCGCTCGTGTGCCACCTCCCTTCCCTCTATAGGATCGACTCGCGGGCGTACGAGCTTCTTCGTCCGTGGAGCTTGAACTCCCTGGTCAAATGGGTCATATTCGTCATTTCGGTTACGATCGGTTTTTATTCGCACCTGTTTGTGGATCACTTTACGCACCAATCCGGCTTTTTTGTCGGCCGTTTCCCGTTTTTGCTTCATCCAATCGCCGGAATACCGCTGTACAAAATCGCTCAACATTCCTTATCGCTGATCGGGCTGCTCGGTCAAGCGCTGCTCCTGGTAAGCTTATTACGCAAAGTACGGCCTTCAACCGGCAAGCTTCCTGCAACGAGCGGACGACAAAAGCTGTTATTCTGGTCGGTTGCGGTACTGATCGCGCTCCTCACCGTTTCGCTGAAGCTGCTCCTGACGGAAAGCGCGAATACAGGTGGCATTCTCGTCGTAGCTCCTCTGTCGGGCGGAATGCTCGGGATCTTGGGAGCATCGCTCCTATGGACGATATCCAGCCGGTTATCCGGTAAAAACTGAGAATCCGTCATTCTTTTGCCTTATTATACTTACCGAAGTTGAGAAACTATATAAAAATTAGTAAAGTAGAAGCTGTAAGCAAAGGAGGAGAAATCAAATGACCGAATCGGCAAATAGGATGGAAATTGGAATCAGCACATTTCTGGAGGCGACTCCCGACCCGTCAACCGGTGTCGTGATTAGCCACGCCGAGCGGCTGCGCAACGCGGTGGAGGAAATCGTCGCAGCCGATCAGGCCGGGCTGGATGTGTACGGGATCGGCGAGCATCATCGGGCCGATTACGCGGGCAGCTCTCCGGCCGTTGTACTGGCCGCGGCCGCTGCGATGACGAAGCGGATCAGGCTGACAAGCGCCGTCACGGTATTATCCTCGGACGATCCGGTCCGCGTTTATCAATCGTTCTCTACGCTGGACGGCATCTCGAACGGCCGGGCGGAAATTATGGCGGGACGTGGCTCGTTCATCGAATCTTTTCCGTTATTCGGCTATGACCTGAGCGATTATGACGAACTGTTCGAAGAAAATCTGGAGCTGCTGCTTGCGATTCGGGCTTCGGAGAAGGTATCGTGGCGCGGCGGCCACAGGCCGGCTATCGACAATCTGGGCGTTTATCCCCGGTCCGTTCAAAACCCGCTTCCTGTATGGATCGCCAGCGGCGGAACTCCGCAATCCGCGATACGCGCCGGAATGCTCGGACTGCCGATCGCTTTTGCCATTATCGGGGGAATGCCCGAGAGCTTCGCGCCGCTAGTCCAGTTATACAAGAGAGCGGCTGCCAAAGCGGGACACGATCCGGACAAACTGCCGATCGCCACCCACTCTCACGGCTTCGTCGCCGATACGACCGATCATGCCGCCGAGCTGTTTTTCCCGCCTACGCAAGCCCAGATGAACGTGATCGGACGCGAACGTGGCTGGGGGCAGCCGTACAGCCGGGCTTCGTACGATGCAGCGCGCAGCCTCAGAGGGGCACTCTATGTCGGCGATCCGGAATATGTGGCGGAGAAAATAGTGCTGCTGCGCAAAAACCTGGGAGTGACCCGCTTTTTCCTTCATGTGAATGTCGGAACGATGCCGCACCGTGAAGTGTTGCGGGCGATCGAGCTGCTCGGAACCAAGGTGGCGCCGATCGTCCGCAAGGAGCTGGCTCGGGACGGCTCCGGCGATTGACGCCTGGATACAATTAAAAAAGCTGTCGGCACTTTGCACGTTGCCGGCAGCTTTTCATGTTTTACCCTTTGACCGCGCCTGCGACCATCCCTTTCATAATCTGCTCCTGGAAGATCAGATATATGACAATGGTTGGGATGACGGCGATCGTCATCGCGGCCATTGTCAAGCTGTAGTCCGTGCCGAACCCGTCGGAGAAAATCGACAGGCTGAGCGGCAGCGTCTTCAGAGCCTGCTTGTTAATAAACACAAGCGCAAAGGCAAAGTCGTTCCAGAATCGCAGAAAGGCGAGAATGGCGACGGTCGCCATCGCTGGTACGGACAGCGGGAAGATGACGCGGAAGAAGATTCCCCAATATCCGTTGCCGTCGATCATAGCGGCTTCCTCCACTTCTTTGGGCACTGAGGTCAAATAAGCGGCGACGACAAAAATCGCGACAGGCAGCTCGAATGCCGTATACGGTAGAATTAACGCCCAATGCGTATCGAGGATCATCATTTTCTTCATCATGATGAAGAGCGGCACGAGCGTGCTGTGGATCGGAATGAGCATCCCGAGGACGAACAGCGCCATGATGGGTCCTTTCAGCTTAAACTGCAGCCTCGACAGTATATACGCGGCGAGTGTCCCGAGGAATAGCGTAAGCGCCATCGAAGTGAACGTGACGATAACCGAGTTCGTAAGCGCCGTTCCGATCCCCGCTATTTTCCACGCCCTGGTGAAATTCTCAAACTGCCATACCGAAGGCAGGGCGAACGGCTTGCCGTAGAAGTCCTGATTCGATTTGAACGAACTGATGAACAGCCATAGTAACGGATAAAGCGTCAGCAGCGCATAAATCGTCAGCAGCAGCTTGCCGATCCAGGACTTGCCCCGTTGAACCGTCTTTCCCAGAAGCCCACCGCTGCCGCGGGCGATCGCTTTGTTTGCCGTTGTCTCCATAGCGGCTTGTCTCCTTCCTTTGTGAGGTTTTAGTCGTTGCCTTTACGCTTCATGAGAAGCTGGCTGCCCGCAACCAGAATCATGCTGATGATCATAATCATCGTGGACACCGATGAGCCGTATCCGTAGCGGAATATGTTAAACGTGTTGTTGTACATGTAAGTAGCCAGCAGCTCAGTCGCTTGCGCCGGTCCCCCGCCCGTCATGACATAAATCAGATCAAACGCTTTCATGCTTCCGGAGATACACAGCACGATCGCGACCTTAATCGTATTCCAGATCATTGGCACGACGATCAGATACAGACGGCGGAAACCGACGGCTCCGTCGATTTTGGCCGCGTCCTCGACCTCCGAAGAAATATTCTGAATCGCAGCGATAAACAATATGAGATAAGGCCCGATGTTCGCCCAGATGATCGGAACGCTGACCGAATACATATTGATCTTCGGGTCGCCGAGCCAATCGCGAATCCAGGAGCTTAGGCCGACATTTTCAAGGATATAGTTCAAGATACCGATTTGCGGATTGTAGATGTAACCCCAGATAATCCCGATAACGACCGACGCGAGCACCATCGGCATAAATACCGCCGAGCGGATAAACCGGTGAAAGAAAGAGCTTTTCCACAACACAAGCGCAAGCACGAGCGCGATCGGCACCTGGCCGAATATCGACGCCGCTACGATAATCAGATTATTTTTGAACGCTCTCCAGAAGATGGGGTCCTGCACGACCTCGGCATAATTGGCGAAGCCGATATATTTCATCGCACCAATGCCCTTCCAGTCGAAAAACCCGTAAAAGGCCGACCAGAATATCGGAACGATAACAAATAATAAATAAATCGATAAGGCGGGAAGCAGGCCCAACGTAATAAATGTCCGTACTCGGCTTGCAGCAGCCATCGCTAACCTCCCCTTTCGCTTTGTTGCGTACGCTGTTGCGTCGTCTTCCAACGGAAGCCGGACCGGGCTTCCCGTATGAAAGACCGGTCCGTACCGTTTGGTTCCCCTTCTGCCGATCCCGCGCTTATTTGCCTAACGAACGGGCTTGCGCGTCCTGCAGCTTCTTCGCGATCTCTTCCGGCTTGCCGCCCATAAGCAGCTCCTGCAGCCCGTTGTTGATCGCTTCCGCGCCTTGCGAGCTCAAGTAGGCGTCATACACCGGCGTGAATTTCACCGTTTTCGACAAGTTGTACGCTTTGTAGAACAGCGAAGTGACCTTCGACTGATCGACATCCACTTTATAATTGACGATCGTATTGCTTTCCGCTACCGCCTTCATTCCTTCCGGACCGCTGACCGTATAGATCAGCTCGAGAGCCGCGTCCAGCTTTTTGCCCGACAGCTTTTTGTTAACCGCCAGACCTCCGCCTGCGCCGCCGGAGAGCGTATTCGGGTCGCCTTTGCCGCCCGGAACGGACGGAAGCACCGCGACTTCGACCTGATCCAGCTGTTCCTTCGTTCCCGTCGCCGCCATGTTCGTGAGCGCCCATGCGCCGTCGATCATCATAGCCGCTTTGCCGGAGATGAAATATTGCTCCATCTGCGTGTTGTCCAGGCTGTTGAAGCCTTGCTGGAAGGCGCCCGCATCGGACAGCCCCTTGAGCAGCGTCAGCGCCTGTACGAATTCCGGATCGGTGAATTTCGCACCTTCCTGCTTCGCCGCTTTCAGGAACCAGTCGCTGCCGGTCACGCGGTCGGCCAAGGAGCTCAGGATGCTCGATTGGGCGAGCCAAGCGGCTTTGTTGCCGAGCGAGATCGGCGTCATTCCTTTTTCCTTGAACGCTTTGACCGCTGTCTGCAGCTCGTCCCAAGTTTTCGGAACCGTGACACCATGTTTGTCGAACAACGATTTGTTGTAGAAAAACAACGAAGTGACGGACGCATTGATCGGAACGGCATACACTTGATCGTTAAACGAAAGCGGGTCGAACGCACCCGGCGTGAAGTTGCTCTTCCAGTCCGGGTATTTAGTAAGCAGCGGCGTAATCGGCTGAATCAGCCCGCCGTCATGGAATTCCTTAATGCCCGAGCCCGAGTGGGCGAAAAAAACGTCCGGCATCTCGTCGGCTGCCGCGACCGTCTTGAGCCGCTGACGGTATCCGTCCGGCGGGATCGCCTGGGCGTCCAGCTCGACTTCCGGGTGAGCCGCTTTAAACTTGTCGATTTGAGCCCGGACCGCTTTGGCGCGAAGGTCGTCGCCGGAGAAGTTATGCCAGATGGAGAGTTTCACTTTTTCGGCAGCGGGCGTATCGGTTTTCGCACCGCCGGAGGCACCGTTTTCTGCAGGCTGGCCGCATGCTGCAATCGTCGCTATTGCCATTACGGATGCTAAACTTGCCGCAATTTTCTTTTTCATGTTTGGGCTCCCCTCTTCTTTTCAAAGTATACCCTAAGTATAAAAGGCGCTTGCGGTTTCCAGTAGGGGAGAACCTTCAGCCGATAGGTAGACAAATTCCGGTTCTTCCCGGAATTCCCCCGCCCAGGCGCAAAAAAACCGCCATAAGGCGGCAAGTCGAACGATTACATCGAAATATTCAAGCGATAACGAATCCGGGTTGAAGGAAAATCAGTTCTCGTCCTCTTCTCCATAGTGCATTGCTGTGTGGATCAAAATGGCGGCGGCCTTCGCGACTTCGGCGAGCTCCACCCATTCGTCCGCCGTATGCGCCTCGGAGATGTTGCCGGGCCCGAATACAATGGCCGGCACCGAAACGCGCGTCAGCTTGCTGGCGTCGCTGCAATAAGGAGCGCCGATCGCCTCGCGTCCGGCCGAGTACGTATTAGCCGCCGCGAGCAGCGTGTGCGTCAACGGATGGTCCGGCGATACTTCCATCGCATAGTCGGTTAAAAAAGGCCGTTGCACCTCGACCTTCACGCCGATCGGCATGGGCAGCAGCAGGATACGCTCGCGCAGCTCCGACCATACGTCCTCCCACTCCTGGCCGGGAACCGTACGAATATCGATCGAGATCGTGCAGCGGTCCGCAACCGTATTCGGGGCCACTCCGCCTTCGATCATACTGATGCATAGCGACGGAGGCCCGGTCAGTGCGTGGGACCGGTTCGGAAACGATTCGCGTGCGTGCTGCCGGAGCCAGGCGATCACCTCCGCCATGCTCTCGATGGCGTTCGCTCCTTGCTCCGGCGTCGAACTGTGCGCGGCGACGCCGATGACTTCGACGCGAAAGCGCAGCACGCCTTTGTGCGCAATTATCGGATGCAGCCGGGTAGGCTCTCCGACGATGGCGGCATCATAGCGAAGCTCTCCGCTCCGGACCCGGTCGGCCAGCGCCGATACGCCTTTATACGTCGTTTCCTCGTCGACGACCGCAGCCAGATGAACATGGGCGGCCGGAATCAGCTTATGCTGTACCATCGTCTCCAGTGCTACGAGCATGGCGGCCAGCGATGCTTTCGTATCGCAGGCTCCGCGGCCGAACAACTTGCCGTCCCGTACGTCTGCGGAGAACGGATCGATCGTCATCCCGGACGTCTGAACCGTGTCCATATGCGCTTCCCACAATAAATGACGATCGCCCCGGCCTAGGAGCGTGCCGATCACATTGTCCCTGCCGGCTTCCACAGTCTGCACATCGACGCTAAGAGCCAGACGTTCGAAAAACTGCCGGACGTAAACGGCGACCTGCCTTTCTCCGGTTCCTCCGGGAAATCCCGGATTCACGCTTGGAATGCGCACCAGTTCGGACAAAACTTCGGTTATGCGGTCTACATCGATAAGATCCATATAAAGTGTCACGGGAAGATCCCCCTTAATAGAGGTTGTTCAAAAAGTCCACTTTTGGGGACTTTTTAAATTCGCACTAATAATTGCAGCCGCGTGCGTCGATTGCGATGCTTCGCTCTACACGCCCTTGGCGGACACCGGCAATCGTATCGCATAAATTCGGGATGACGCACGAATGATTCGGGATAATCTCGATCCGGTCGCCGACCGACAACGTCACTTCCGCCGGATCGAACTGCAGAAAACCGTGCTCTTCGTTCAGCCCGGTTATCCGGATACCCGGCCGGCCGACTACGATGCCGAAGCCCTCCCGATGATGCGCCTTGTCGCTCGTCAGCGTCTTGGTTCCTGCATCGATCGTCGCTCTTCCCGGCAGAGGCGTGCTGACGACAGTTGCGACGACCCGCAGCGCACAATCTTCTTCGCTTGCAAATCCCATGGCGACACCGGATACGTCAAACAAAATATAATTACCGGCTCTCACCTCGGTGGCGCTGCTCAGCTCCTCGCATAACAAGGCTGCTGGCGACGAGCCGGTGCTGACGATATCGACGGCGATTCCGGCTTCGGCGAGCGCTTGTGCCGTCTGCCGCATCGTATCGGATTCCAGACGTACGGCGGCACGGAACGAAGCTTCATCCGTATTTCCGTAGATGGTGCCGAAGTAACCCATAATGCCGCGAATCCGGATTCCCGGCAGCGAGAAGATCTCGCGTGCGAATGCAACCGTATCTTCGCCAGGCTGCCGTCCCCCGCGGTTCAGCCCCCCGTCGATCTCGATCAGCGTGTCCACCTGTTTCCCGGACGCGACGCCTACACGGGACAAGCCTTCCGCGCCGTATACGCTGTCTACCGTCGCGATAACCGCCGCTTTTTTGTGAAGCCGCTCGAACCGGGCCAGCTTGTCGTCGCCGATGATCGGATAAGCGATCAGGATGTTGTCGATGCCCGCTTCCGCGAACGTCTCCGCTTCGGAAAGCTTTGCCGTCGTGATCCCGATCGCCCCGGCCTCCAACTGCTTGCGGGCGAAATAGACCGATTTTGTCGATTTGATATGAGGGCGATGGCTGATGCCGTACTGCTTCAGCTTGGCAGCCATTCCCCCGATGTTGCGCTCCGCAATGTCCAAATTTACGATTACTGCCGGAGTTGTCAATTCGTTGTACATGATTGTCTCTCTCCCTTGTGTCGAATCGGCTGCTGCCGGGGACCTAAGTCCGGTACTTCTTGCAAATGCTATGCTAGAATGATTCAAGATAAGAGGCAAGGCTGCATTCAGCTTCCCGGCGACTGTCTGAACTCGGACGGCGTTTTGCCGTAATACTTTTTGAACTGCTGGCTAAAATATTTAATATCTTCGTAGCCGACGGCGCCGGCCACTTCGCCGATCTTCATCTGCGTACTGCTCAGCACGTCCGCCGCCTTGCGCATCCGCTCCAGCGTGACGAACTCGATATAGCTCTGGCCCGTCTCCTTCTTGAATACTTCGCTGAAATGGTTCGGCGTCAGATGAACGAACCGGGCGACATCCTGCAGCGTCAGATGCTGATCGAGACGATCGCGGATATACGCGATCGCGCGCTGCATGTACGTATACCGGGAATCGCTGATCGTATCGTGGAAGGCGGACATCAGCGACGACAGGATGCGGAACAGCTCCGCCTCCGGCCTCGGATCGGTATCGAACGGATACGCGGTCGCCGGAGGAGCGGACGCGCGCCCGTCTCCCTTCGCCCGCTCCAGCCAGCGGTGGCTGGCGAACACGACCGACTGCAAGTACGCTTGCAGCGAGTTCGGCGTGACTGTACCGTCATCCATCTGTTCGCGCACGATACGGTTGACCCATTGGCGCAGCTGGGCGGGATTATTGCTCACGAGAATACCGGAGAGCTCCTTCTCCTCTTCCTGCGAGCATACCGTTCTGCCGCCGCTGCGGGAGGCGATGTCGCCAAGTACATAAACGCCCGACTCGCCAAGCAGCAGCCGGTACGAATAGATGATCTCGGCTTCCCGGAACGAACGGTGCAGCTCCTGAGGACGTGCGACGATACATCCCGCGGCGGCGAAAACCGTACACTTCAGCGTTTGCCCGACTCTCCGGACCGCCCGCTCCAGTTCGCCGGTTCCCTCATTCGCGGAATCCACCCGCATGACGAGCGTGATCCGTTCTCCTTTCACGAGCGATAGGGACGGCAGCAGTTCGCTGAGCATGTTATCCGCCGCCCCATTCAGCAGATCGGCGAGATGGCCTTCGCCCCAGCCCGTTGCCTGGACCAGAATCACTCTCATCAGGCACGTTCCGTCCGCCGGCAAATCTATCTTGCTCCGCTCGCCAAGCCAGTTCAGCACTTGAGCCGGATCGGTATCGTTTCCCGTCCTGCCCTCGAACACCCGCTCCAGCAGCTGGTACCGGAACGCGGCGGTTCGCGCCTGCTCGTTGCGCAACAGCTCCCATTTGTCCATAATCGTTTGCCGGGCTTTTAACGCCGCTTTGATGATCTCCTCCGGGCCGCTTGTCTTCAGCAAATAATCGGCGACCCCTTGGCGGAGCGCCTGCTGCGCATAGGCAAAATCGTCGTATCCGGTCAAAATGACGATTTCCGTATCCGGCAGCAGCTTCTTGATCTCTTGCGCCAGCGCGATCCCGTCCATCCCCGGCATCCGGATATCGGTCAGCACGATATGCGGCTTCTCTTGCGGAATCCGCTCCAGCGCTTCCTCGGCCGATTCCGCCGGCTCGAGCAGCGTAAGACCCAGCTCTTTCCAATCGATAACCGTGCACAACCCGGTGCGGATAATCACTTCATCGTCGACGATCAATATTCTCATATAAGTTCCTCCCGAATAGGGATCGCAAACGAGAAACGGGTGCCTATGCCGCTCTCGCTCTCGATCGTCAGCCCGGTGTCGGCTCCGTAATGAAGCTGCAGCCGCTGGTGCACATTGCGCAGACCGAACCCGGACCTCCCGGGCTCCAGACTGCTCGTGCCGGAAGCGGCGTTCAGATTGCGTCGCACTTCCCGCAGCTTCTCCTCACCGATGCCGACTCCGGTATCTTCGACGACAAAGGTCATCGTGTCCCCGTGCCGCTCGCCGTATACGTACAGATGTCCTTTTTCTTTCTTCTTCTGAAGCCCGTGCATGATGCAATTCTCGATCAGCGGCTGCAGGAGCAGCTTCAGCATCGGCTTGCCGTTCAGGTCGGGGTCGATATAAAACTCGGTATCGAATTTGTCCTGAAACCGGATGGACATGATCGTTACGTAATTTTGCGCATGAGAAGCCTCCTGCTGTACGCTGCAAAACTCTTCGCCCTTGTTCAGACTGAAGCGCAAAAAGTCGCTGAGGGCGCCGACCATGCCGGCGATCCGCTGATCTTTGTTCATCAGCGCCATCCAATGGATCGAAGACAGCGTATTGTACAAGAAATGCGGGTTGATCTGCGCCTGTAGCGCCAGAATGTCCGCTTCCTTCTTTTTTGCTTCGTTTTGCTGCACCTGATCCTTCAACCGCTCGATCCGGTCGCCCAGCTTGTTGTAGCTGTGGAGCAGGAGACCGACCTCATCGGAGCTTTTAACCTCGAACGCCGGAAGCGGCTCGTCCGGATTGATGTCCTTCATCTTGACGGCAAGCCCGGCCAGCGGTCTCGTCACCCAGCGGATAAACCAGAGCACGAGAGCAATCGACAACAGCAGCGCGATTCCGATCGCCACTGCCGTCACCGTGAGCACGAACCGGTTCTGCGACGTATACACGCCGGTAGGAATGACCCCGACCAGCTTCCAGTCCGGCTGCGTCAGCTTGTGATACAACACCGTATTTTCCTGCTTGTTTTCGGCCGTATAAGTGAAAACGCCTTCATCGCCGATAAGCGGCCCCGCATGAGGCAGCCGTTCATACAAGGAGCGGTTCAGCCAATCGGCCGAATCGCCGGACAATATCCGATCGTTCTCGTCGACGATCATCACGAAGCCGGTTTTCTCCCAGCCGGAGCCCTTAATGATTTTGCGCATCTCCGCTTCGTCCAGGCTGATCGACAAGACGCCGAGCATCTGGAATTTGCTTAGGCTGCGGATCGGGCGGACCAGCGAGACGACCCGTTTCAGACCGTCGGCCGAAGTTTGATTTTCATACAGCGAGGTCCATCCTTTCGTCCTGCCCGCCATCAGTTCCTGTCTCTCCTCAAGCTGCTTTGTCAGTCCCGAGTGAACGATCGTCGTATTGGAAAGTACCGGGAAGTCGCTGGTCGGCGTTATCGTTACATTGGATATATAAGGTTTGGAAAATACGAGATTGGTCAAAAATCCGATGTTATTCGCAAACAGAGTAATATCGGCGCGTTCGTTGTCCAAATATTGCTGAATGTCTTTCTCGCCGATGATAAATACGGACATGCTCTCCACATCGCGAACCATAAAGTCAAGCCGGTCACCCATCTGGCGCAGCATGTTCATGCCCGACTGCTTCTCCTTCTCCTCCGTCAGCGACGACGCGATCCGGTAAGAAACGACGCCTGTGGCGATAAGCGGCAGCACGACGGCGATCAGCAGCAGCAGCGACAACTTGCGCTGCAGGGAATTGGCCAGCCAACGTTTCATTTTCGACCCTCCTCGCTGCTACTATATCATACTTTTTTTGATGCTAACAAACTTTTTGTTTGATTTTCTTCTGGGCGGTATGATACCATTTTCCCGCAAGCATCGTAAAATTAGTACAAACCGGCTGCGGCGGTTTTCCGCAGAGATGGAGGTCCTGAGGCGAATGGAAACGGTACGGCACGAGCTCGCTTTTTTGACCGACCTGCTCAAAGGCATCGCGGCCCAATTCGGTGATTCGTGCGAGGTTGTGCTCCACGATCTGACCCGATCTTACGACAGCACGATCATCGCGATTGAGAACGGGCACATTACCGGACGCAAGGTCGGCGATCCGGGCACGAATCTGGGCCTTGAGCTGCTGCGCGGCAATCAGGTGAACGGAAATAAGTTCAACTACGTGACCCAGACGAAGGACGGCCGCATTCTTCGCTCGACGTCGATCTATATGAAAAACGACGAAGGCAAAATCATCGGTTCGTTATGCATCAATTTTGACATTACGTCTCTGATGATGGCTGAGAAGATGCTCCACTCGATGACGATGACCAATCTTCAGCCCGACGTGAAGGAGTCGTTCGTCACCAATGTCGGCGATCTGCTTGAGGCGCTTATTCAGGAGGCGCAGGACCATGTCGGCAAGCCGGTCGCTTTAATGACGAAGGAAGACAAAGTGAAAATGATATCGCTGCTCGACCGCAAAGGCGCTTTTCTGATCAAAAAAGGCGGCGAGAAAGTGTGCGGGTATTTGAACATCTCCAAATACACCCTGTACAGCTATATGGAGGAAGGCAAAAACGCGGACGAACCGCCCGAAGAAGCGTAATCGCTCGGCTTGGTATCGTCACCGCATGTGGGAGGGGCAGCTAATGCTGGATTATATCATTCGCAACGGCCGGATCGTCGACGGCACGGGAAACCCGTGGTTTACCGGGGATGTAGGCATCAAGGACGGCATCATCGCAGCCGTCGGCAAGCTCGATCAGGAGGCCGCCCGCACGGTAGAGGCGCACGGACGCGTAATCGCGCCCGGATTTATCGACGGACACTGCCACTCCGATCTGATGATTTTCGATTATCCGCAAAGTGAAATCAAGCTTCGCCAGGGCGTCACGACCGAGGTCGTCGGCAACTGCGGTCTCGCCCCCGCTCCTTATGTGAAGCACCGGGCGGAAATGCTGAAAAGTTATGTGCAGCCCGTGCTCGGCAAAACCGATTGGGAATGGCCGTGGGAAACCGTGGGGCAATATATGGACCACTTGGCGGCCAGCCGCCCTTCCGAGCATCTGGCCACTTATGTCGCTCACGGCTCGCTGCGCATCTCGGTTATGGGCTTCGACAACCGGCCGGCATCCCGCGACGAGCTGGAGCAGATGAAGCAAATCTTGGACGAAGGCATGCGGGCGGGCGCGATCGGCTTGTCGATCGGCTTGCTGTATGCGCCGGGCAGCTATACGACGCGCGAAGAACTCGCCGAGTTATGCTCCGTCCTGCCGAAGCACGATGGATTGCTCGCCACCCATATCCGCGGCGAAGGAAACAATCTGATCAAGTCGGTGAAGGAAGTGATCTGGATCGCCGAACGGGCCGGGGTCCCGCTTCATATCAGCCATCTGAAGGCGGCCGGCAAGGCGAACTGGGGCAAAGTGCTGGAAGCGGTCGAGCTGATCGAGGACGCGCGGGCCCGCGGCATGGACGTCACCTGCGACGTATATCCGTACAATGCCGGCTCCACGACGCTGACGACGGTGCTGCCGCCGTGGGTGCTCGAACGCGGCATCGAAGGTACACTGGAAGCGTTCCGCGACCCGGCGCTGCGCAAGCGGATCAAGGACGAGCTCGGTCAGGAGCAAACGGATTGGGACAACCTCGTCTGCTCGACCGGCTGGCAGAGCGTGATCATCTCCGCCATGCACACCGAGGCGAACCGTCATCTGGAGGGTTTATCGGTTGCGGAGATTGCCGAACGGCGCAGCCAGCATCCGGCCGACTGCATGATGGATCTGCTTTTGGAGGAAGACGGCCGCATCTCGATCGTTTACTTCCATATGTCCGAGGACGACGTTACTCAAGTGATCGGTTACGAGAAAGCGCTGATCGCTTCCGACAGCCTTACCTGCGAGACGGGCAAGCCGCATCCGCGCCTGTACGGCACGTTCCCCCGCGTGTTTGCCAAATATGTACGGGAAAAGCGTGTCCTGTCCCTCGAGCAGGCGGTGCGCAAGCTGACTTCGTTCCCGGTGCAGCGGTTCAAGCTCGGCAAGCGCGGATTGATCGTTCCCGGCTATATCGCCGATCTGGTCGTATTCGACCCGGAGACGATCCGGGATACCGCGACGTTCGAAGAACCCCGTCAATATCCGGAGGGCATCTCCGACGTTTGGGTCGGCGGCCGGGCAACCTTAAGCGGCTACAACCATACTTCTTCGCGTGAAGGCGTACTGATTCGTGCCGCCACATGCTGCCACCATCATTAAGCTTTTACCGGAAACTATAACACACATCCTGGAGGTTATCTCACTATGGCAATCATCGAACAACGACTAGAGCAGCTCGGCATCGTGCTCCCACCCCCGCCCCAGCCGCGGTTTACGTATATTCCGGCGAACCGGACCGGCAATCTGCTTTACTTGTCCGGTCAAGATGCGCGCGATGCTAACGGCGTGCTGATCTATGAAGGCAAAGTCGGCAGCGATCTGACGATCGAGCAGGGCCAGGAATGCGCCCGGCAAGTGATCGTCAACTGTCTGGCCGTGCTCCAAGGGTATCTCGGCGATCTGGACCGCGTCGTCAAAGTCGTCAAAATGCTCGGCTTCGTCAACAGCGCCCCCGGCTTCGGCGACCAGCCGTATGTCATGAACGGCGCATCGGACTTGCTGGTGGAAGTATTCGGAGAAAACGGCCGCCATGCACGCTCCGCCATCGGCACAAGCGATCTGCCGTTCCATACCCCCGTCGAGATCGAGCTGATCGTCGAGATCCGGGACTAATGTCCCGGCCATGCTTCTCGCTTATAACGCAAAAGCCGGCCCCCTGGCCGGCTTTTCCTATTCCTAAGCAATATCCCAAACAACCTGCCGCCCTCCGTACGCTGAGAACCGGCACCATAAGCGTGCCCGGTGACTTAGCTCCGTTCAAGCCATTCCGTACGTCTGCTCATAAAATTTCCCTCTCACCCGCAGGACGAGACTGGCCGGGCCGTTCGTTTCGTTCGGCAGGTTGGCGGTCAGATTCGCCGCCGGGCCTGTGCCGCTGCGCAGCTCGATCTTCAACGCGGTCGAATAGCTGCTCATCCGGTACGGAACCGCCTGCGCGGAGAAAGTGCCCGCTCTCGCCCATAAATTCGCATCGGCCGCTCTTGAATCGGCAACCGTAACTTCAACCTCCTGATAATCGGCCGCATTGTCGATAATTACGCTCGTGTACAAGTTGTATTTGGCCGTAAAAGACTTCTCTCCCAAATAAATACCCTTCGCAAAATCGTCGGTAGACCCGGGAACGGGAGTCGGCGTCCACTGCATGTAGTTCCAACCCGCTTCGGCTATGGCGTAACGGAACAAAGCTTCGGCGGCCTTTGATTTGGCCGTCGCCTGGATAGCATTTGGCTTCGTCACCCGGTGCTCGATCACGCCGCCGTTGTTGCGCAGCTCGATCTGGAATTCGTATGGCATAAGGAGAACGTGTCCCAGTCTCCGGAACGGAGGTTCAATATGCGCGCCCTGGCAAAACTCGATCTCCTGATAAATCGGGTTGGTCCGGTTATAAGGAAATTCGCAGGCGATCAGCCGGGGCTGGATCGTATGCTTCGAGGCGCGGATCGGTCCGCTCTCCGCCCGGCAGTTCACGAAGGTGGGCCGGATGACGCGATCCAGAACGATCGAGGCGCTCTCCCGCGTCTGAATCGAGCAGTTGACGAAGCGCGGATTGTTGATCCGGTAAGGCGATCCGCTGCCGATGAAGCCGTCGATTTTGATCGGCGTGCTGTCCGGTTCGATCCGGCTTTGCCAGCCTGAGGCGAAGCCGTTGGAATGGTGGTCCGTACCAGAGAAGAAACAGTCGGAGACGAATAAATGAGACAGACCGAACTGCCCCTCCGTCAAGGCATCGCCGGCCGGAGGCGTATACCCCGTCTCGTCGGGCGGATTCCCCTCGTCTCCTCCGAGCACCGCCATCCCGATCTTGCCTTGGAACAGGCAATCCTTGATCGTCGCATATTCGATTGAGCCGTATTCGCCCGTCGCAGCGAGCCGGCCCGAAGCGTCCAGAAACAATCCGGCCTTTTGCCAGTACCCGACCACCGATACCCGGTTCAGCTTGACATGCTCGGCATTATCGATCCACAAGCCTACGTCGTACATCGCATGCTCGTCCGTCAGCTGCGTAGTGATGCCGCCCAGGTCGTCCCGGATGCGGAAATGGGACAATATTTTCAGATCGGACAGCTGCGTGCCGTCCGCATCGCTCTCGAACCGGACCGCGCACGTAAAGTTCTGGAAGTCGGCGCGATTACTTGAAAACGCTTGCGAACCGTTGCCGAAAAAAGCCAGAACGGTGCCGTTCTCCATATCGAGCACGCTGTCCGGCAGCACATTGCGCCGCTGTCCGAACGTAAACCAGGACGAGCTGCCCGATCCGCGAACGAACGTATTGCGGGGAATCGTAATCGTATCCGTCAGGCGGAACACGCCGGGAGGGAAATACATCGTCTTTCCTCTTGCCGCCGCCAGTGCAGCACGGATTGCGGACGTATCGTCCGCGGCGCCATTCCCTTTGGCCCCGAACCATTTGACATGGATGTTCCCGTCGTACCGCCTTTTGAAGCGGGCTCCCATAGCCGATACAATCACGGTCCCCGTATTATCCGCAGCCGAGTTGTCGGCGGGATCGTACAGGAACGGTCCTTCCTGGCCCGGATCGGTTACGAAATACACGCGGCCCTCCACCGGAGCCGTTTCGGTTCTCAGCTCTTCGATCCGGACGCCGCGGACACAGTCTGCCAATAGCGGAAATTCGGGGTCTCCGCCATACACCGATCCGTGTACGCCCGGTCCTGCACGGTTCGCGGCCGCACCCGATTGACCGGCCAGAACGCCCATCGCGGTGAGCGCCGCCCCGGCTGCTCCCATAGCTGCGAGCAGCTTGCGGCGGCTCACCGGTTTGCCTTCCCAGCCTTCCTGCTTAATTTCCGCTTCTGTAAACGGTTTCAATAGATTCTTTGTGTCGCCTTCATTACTCCCTGCACGCATTGATTATTCCTCCCGTCACCCGTGTTCGGCTATACTCGCATGTCCACTATCGGCTAAAGACGGAAAGCATCCGTACAGATCCTTCCCGCCCCGCATAAGTGCCCTTCCGATCCATACTTTAATCGATGGAGCCGCACTTGTATATGAACGATTCGCATAGACGTTTTCCGATATTTACATTCGGTATTTGCCGATTATGACCTGGATGAACGGCTTCTTACATTCGCTCCTGATCCATCCGGAAACAAGCGGGCTCGGTCGGCATCGCTTCCCGAACCAGCGGCTAGAAATCCATAAAGCCTCGGTGGCGAAGCGCCTCCACCGATTCGGTCAACGAGTCAGCTGTCTTCACTTCGATGACGATCGTCCAATCGTGCTCCCGGGCCAGGCTCAGCCGATCTCCAAGCGGCACGACTCCCTTGTATAAGGGCTGGTGGTCCGATTTGCCGTTATAATCGTGCAGATGCATGTGCCGGACCCGGCTCCTGTAGCGGTCGAACACTTCTTTTTCCGCGAAACCGGCTTTGGCGTCATGTCCCACATCCCAGGTCAGACGGAAGTTCGGCGAAGCGCTTAACAATTCGAGCGCCCTCCCTACGAACGGCAGCTGGAAATTGCCCGTATTCTCAATACATAAGTCGACCCCGTAACTTTTGGCCAGCCGGTACAGCTCTGCATACGATTTGAGCAGCAGCTCCAGATACGTCTCCTCATACTGCTCGTTAATCCAAACTTTGGAGTTCGGCAAAGTAAAATAGATCCCGTTGTTCAAATGCATCGTGAGCGTGCGGATGCCCGACCGGTTCGCCCACTCCATCGTCTGCTCGCACCTCTCCAGATGCCCTGATCGGATGGAGGGGTGGTACGAAGTTACATCGAGCTCTTCCGGGAGATGGACCGAGAAGCGGACTCCGTATCGTTCGGTATAGGATCGAATAGCCGAGGGGGACAAGATTTCCGGCAGGCAGATCGGAAGATTCATGTTCAGTTCGACGAAGTGCAGACCGAGTCTGCGGCACAGCTGCACATTGTCTTCGATGGACGCATGTTCGACGAGTGTCGGCATTCCAAATCTCATAAAAACCTCCGTGTTCCGCAAATAATTATTTCCTATTTATACCATACCATCAAATCGTGCTGCGTATCATCATTTTTTGTGGTTTTTCGGCAAATTTACACAAAAAAACTGCCAGCTCTTAGACCGGCAGTAGTCTGATTCGACAAACCTATTCGTTTATTTCATTCGGCTTCAATTGTTCCGTCCGCTGCAGCACCATCGCTTTCTTTTTGGAATCGTAGCGGAAATGATACACATCGATAAAGTCTTGACCCGCCCCATATCCGCCGGTCACGATCATCTCTCCGCTTGTTACCTGGAACTGCCGGTTCGGCAGCTGTCCGATATTCGTCCAACTGCGCTCCTTGTCCATCTCGAAGCGAACCGGGAACGCTTTGCCGTCGCTTACTCCGAACAAGTAGGTCTCAAGGGCGTGACAGTCCGTATACCGGGGAACGTAAGCGAACAGATCCGTGCCGCTTAAGGCGAACGACTTCATCTGTACCGGGGAATCGTTTTTCTGGATGATTTCGAACTCAGCCGGAAACGAAAAAATCGGACTCGCGGCTCCCCCCGATTTGGGTTCCCAAACCGCTTCATAAGCACCTCTCCAATTCAGATCGGTTTCTTGTCCGTAGCAGCTGGGGGCGCCAAGAGCGGCTACTTTCGCCTGACCCGACGGTTTTACGACGATTCGCCCCTCCGTATGGGTTCCAACCGCCCGGTGCGAAAGATCTTCCTTGAGAGCCGTTTCCTCCTCCTCTGTATAACCGGACTCCGCTCTCCCTTCGCTTCCCGTGTCACGAAACGGATTCGGAACAAAATCCGCTTTCTCGATATACCCCGTGTACCCGCCCGGAGCGATAATCACGTAGCGGTTGCCGGCTTCGCGATCGATCCAGATCGGCCCCGGCGGACGCTCCTTGGCTCCTCCTTTCTCTGTATAGACGCCGGCTCCTTCGCGCAGCGTTCCTTCCCGCGCGAAAGCGGGATCGAATACCGCAAGAGCGCTCTTCGGCACCCATTTTTCACCGGTATACGGGGTATCGTACGTAAACAGCCTGATATTGGCCCAGTCCCGGTACTCCCTTGCAACCTGCACAACCTTGCCGGCCGGCAGCTCGAAGCCCGAAGGTTTCGCTTCATCGGGATATAACCGGAACACCACCGGATTCTGCACCAGCATCTCGTAAGGCTTAACGTTCAGCAGCGCGCCGGTTTCCGGTTCCCGGTTCAAGTACCATTCCGGAATCCACCCGCTCGCCCCCCCGGAAGCAATCTTGGCGAAGTTGTCGCGAATCTCAGTCACTTCGTAAGAGAGATCCGCATCCGCAACGAACACCGGTGCGCCGTGCTCATATGCTCCGGGATATTGCGTGACCTCGACGTCCCCTTTCAGCCTATACCGTTCCCGCTCCGCAGGCGGATTCGTTTCTGTCCCGGCCTCCCCGCTCCACGGCTTGAGTCCATCCGTCGCCCGCATATCCGGAATTAGGAGCAGCAGTACGATCACGACACCGGCAGCCAGCCACAGCACAGGCTTTGGGCGTCCGTTCCGTTTCGAGCCGGCGCGGCCATCCGCGGCCATCTTTTCGATCCGGTTGATGTTCTGCAGCGTGAATGTCCTCCGATCGAACGGATCGTTTCGCATCTGTTCGTACCACTCCGGCTTAGGCTCGTTCATAAGCCGCCCCCTCCTTCCAGATTCTCGTTACTTTGCTGCGCGCCCGGGACAACCGGGACTTCACGGTACCCTGCGATATCCCGAGCACATCCGCGATTTCTTTTATCGTGAGATCGTACCTCGCATCGAGAAGAAGCACCTCTCTATATTTCACCGGCAGCTTCAGCACGATCTGCCATATATCCTCGGCCAGGCAAATCTCCATCGCTTCGTCTTCTGCTGACGAATGGGTTTCTTTGCGGACAATCCAATCCACAAGCGTTACTTTCCGCACGAAGGCCGACCGCCTGTAGTTGATCGCTATATTTCTCGTAATCGAGATCAGCCACGTCCGAAATGACGATTCCCCCCGAAACGAACCGATATTCTGATACACTTTGAGAAATACATCCTGCGAGATATCGTCTGCGAGATCCGCGCGCTTCGTCATCAAATAAGCGTAATTCCAGACGTCCTGCCCGTATGTGAGCATCAATTCGCGGAACGTCTCCTTGTTCAGTGACGCCATATGCTTCCAATAATCCTGCTCCTCCAACGACCCTTCACCCCGCCCTCTACTTATTGGACAATGGAAACCGGGGAATTGTTCCAATTTTAATAAAAATTTTGATTTCGCTTCTCGGATTCATCGTAGAAAAAACCGCCCTCCAATCGGAAGGCGGCGGCTGTATGATGTTTGACCAGGCATAGTCCTCTGCCGGAGGAACCGGATTGATCCGTTCCTTGTCGCTACCGCTGCGCCTTCATTTTGCGGTATTCGCTAGGGGTTGCTCCAACCAGCTTTTTGAATAACCGGTTGAAAAATTTAATGTCCCGGTACCCGGCCTTCCAGGCGATCGACGCAATCGTATCGCTGGTCGAAGCCAGCAGCTTGCAGATCAGCTCCATCCGCAGCTTCTGTATGTACTCGGTATAATTCATCCCGGTGCGCGCTTCGAATCTTCGGCGGAATTGCCTCTCGCTCAGTCCCGACTCGGCAGCAAGCTCCTGAATCGTAGGAGGCTCCGCCGCCTTTTCCCTGATCCGGTCGAGCACATGCTCCAGCGGATCATCGAGCGGAGCCGGTTCCCCTGCTATCGCCGTTCTCAGCTGGGAGCGGCGCAGATGAAGGAGCAGCCGGATCATCTCCGAACGCATCACTTGCAGATGATCGGGGCGTTTTCTTACGAACTCCTCGAACAGCGTATGAACGATCGACTGGAAGGTGCCGTCCGAATCCTGGGCATGAAGCCACATCTGCTCCGGATAAGGCGAAGTGAGGAAGCGGAGCACAGCTGCGTCTTCCGCAAAAAATGGCTCCAGCTTGCGGGAAAACGCGGTGCTGAACAAAATATTGTACACGATCAAATGTTTGCGCTTCGGCTGCGCGTGCGCGGGACGGAAGACGTGGGACACCCCGAGCGGGAGAAAAAAAACGTCCCCCCGTGCAACCGGCAGCGACAATCCTTCGATCCGATGAAAACCGCTCCCCTCGCTGACATAATTGATTTCCAGAAATTCGTGATTATGCTCAGCCAGCTCGAACGACTCGGATACCCGGTTAACGTGAATCGGCGTCTCCTCCGTTATGTATAAACTTAGCGGTATCGTTTGTACAATCCGTTTTACGCTCATCGGCCCGATTCCCCTCGTGTCCGTTTCAACCCCATAATATGTCCTAATTGCCACCCCACCTCTGGTTGTTCCTGAATTATACTATACAAAAACAGATTCGCAAACCAGGAGGTTTACCCGAGATATGAAGCCAAACGCAGATTGGAAAGCCAAATGGATATGGTCCGGCGGAGATACAAGCCCGCGGAATGAATGGCGCTGCTTTCGCAAGCAGTTTACTTTACCGTCAGCGGATGCGGGACGTCCGGTACAATTAAAGATTACGGCGGATTCCCGTTACGTCCTGTATGTGAACGGCACCGCGGCGGGACGCGGTCCTGTCCGGTCGTGGCCGTTCGAGCTCGCCTATGACGAGTACGAGATCGGACATCTGCTTCGTCCGGGAACAGACAATACGGTAGCAGTGCTGGTGACGCACTACGGGGTCCCGACATTTCAATATGTGCGCGGACGGGGCGGGTTGCTGGCCCAGGTGGAGCTTTCCGGCGAGGGCGAGCGTACGGTCCTGGCGGCCACGGACGCCAGCTGGACAACCTCTCTCCATGCCGGTTACGATTCGCGTTCACCGCGTATTTCGTGCCAGCTTCCATTCACCGAAGTGTACGATGCCGCAGGCTGTGACGCCAGCTGGAGCGATGCCGGGTTCGACGATTCAGGCTGGGAGAACGTCTCCGTCATCGGCCCTGTCGGCATGGAGCCGTGGACGCAGCTGGTCGAGCGGGATATTCCGCATCTGACCGAGGAACCCGTCTACCCGGTACGGGTCGAGAACTTGAGCCGGGTAAAGCCGAGATCGTGGGGAGTCGTGCTGGACCTGCGGAATCATTTCGTTCCGTCTAGCGAACATCATGCCAACAATGTCCGGCTGTACGGTTTCCTCGCTACGGTCATCCGAACGGACAAAGCCGTTCGCGCGACGATCGGCATCGTCGACAGCGGACGGCTGCCCGGGTCGTGCAGCATCAACGGGACCTGGTACCCGGATACGGCTTATTATGGAGAAAAGCCGAGACGTTTTCTCGATGTAGAGCTGCAGCAAGGCGATAATTTCCTGATGCTTGCCTTAAAAGGTACGATTCATGGACACAGCTTCCACTTCGGGATCGATTGCGAAGAGCCGTTCGAAGTCGTCTCCCCTCTTGCCGCAGCCGGTACGAATGCAGACAGCCGTTCTTCGTTTGCAACGCTGGGGCCGTTCGATCATATCGAAATCATCGACCACCAGCCGGCACGACCGTTGAATGAATCGCATCCGGATTATGACCGGGCCCGAGCTATTAGCTCGGCAGCAGGTTTACACGAGTTCCCCGAATGGCTGCGTCCGGTGGACAATCGTTATGTCAGCAAGGACGACGTGTTCAGCCGATGCATCTGGACGACGCAATCCGTCCGGCTTCCGGTCCCGTATTCGCTTCATCAGGCCGTCATCGCGAACCGGTCGGCGGCCGTCGTGCCTGTATATCCCGGCGAGGACACGGAGATGATCATCGATTTCGGCAAGGAATATACCGGTTATATCGAGTTCGAAGCGGAAGCCTCCGCCGGCACGATTCTGGACTTCTACGGACTGGAGTTTATCCAGGACGGCTGGAGACAGGACACATTCGAGTTGGACAACACGATGCGATACGTCTGCCGGGAAGGCCGTCAATCGTACTCGTCCCTCGTCCGTCGCGGCTTCCGCTACTTGATGGTCGTCGTGAGAAACGCCGCAGCGCCGGTTCAATTCCACCGGATCTCGATGCTGCAAAGCAATTTTGCAGTCGCCGAGATCGGGCGGTTCCGCAGCTCCGATGCGCTGCTTAACGACATCTGGGAGATTAGCAAGCATACGACCCGGGTGTGCATGGAGGATACGTTCGTCGATTGTCCGGCGTACGAACAGGCGTTCTGGGTAGGCGATGCCCGCAACGAAGCGCTCGTCAATTATTACGTATTCGGCAACGACGCCATCGTCAAGCGTTGTTTGCGGCTCGTTCCCGGCTCACAGTTCCAGACGCCATTGTACGCGGACCAGGTGCCGAGCGGCTGGAACAGCGTTATTCCGAACTGGACCTTTTTCTGGGCGATCGCCTGCCTCGAACTGTACGAATTCAGCGGAGACCGCAGCTTTGCCGAGCAAATCTGGCCGCAAGTCCGCAGTACGCTCGATCATTTCGCGGAGAAGCTGGACGACCGCGGCTTGTTATATATGAAGGCATGGAACTTGCTGGACTGGGCCCCGATCGATCAGCCGAGAGACGGCGTCGTTACGCACCAGAACCTATTTTTCGTCAAGGCGCTCCGTTCCGCCGCCCGGATCGCGGCAGATACCGACCCGGCTGGAGCTGCACGGCTGCTCGCCCGCGCCGACGCCTTGAAGACGGCGATCAATGCCCACCTGTGGTCGGAAGAACGAAATGCTTTTGTGGACTGCATTCACAGCGACGGCCGAATATCCAAAGTGTTCAGCATGCAGACACAGGTGGTTGGGTATTTGTGCGATATCGCGGAAGGAGAACGTCAGCGCATACTGGAGAACTACGTCGCCGAGCCCCCGGTTGAATTCGTCCAGATCGGCAGTCCGTTCATGTCGTTTTTCTATCACGAGGCGCTGGCCAAGCTGGGACGGATCGACATCATGCTGGACGACATCCGGACGCAGTACGGGCATATGATCGAACACGACGCGACGACGTGCTGGGAAATGTATCCGAGGCCGCTGGAGCGTCGCAACCATCCGAACGAGCTCACGCGCAGCCATTGCCACGCCTGGTCGGCCGGTCCCGGCTACTTCCTGGGGGCGTATATCCTCGGCGTGCGCGGCCTGAATCCGGGCTGGACGCAGATTGCGGTCGAACCGAACATAGCGGACCTCACTTGGGCCACAGGCACGGTTCCCCTCCCCGGACTCGGGCGAATCGATATAACCTGGCACGCGGACCGGGCGAACCGGAAGCTTCGCCTCCGCGTCGAGACGCCGCCCGGACTGGATCTGTCGATAACCGCTCCCGACGGATATGAACTGGAGCTGGAGCGGATTGAGCTTGGGTCTTAACTAGTAAGAGATAGCAGCGATTGGATTGAATAACAGCCTTCCCGTTAGCCGTTTTGGCCTGCAGGAAGGCCGTTTTACTGCTGGAAGCTAACCTCCTCCGGTTATTGTTTGCTTCCTCGAATTCGTGTATATCATTTTTCGTATATCATTTTCGATAATAATCCAACTCGGTACATCCTATACGATTTTTCATATATAATCGCCTATTTCGCTTTTTTACGTCAAAATTTATACGCATAATCATATCCATTCGGAGTCAAATTCAGTTGAATATCAGAAAGCGGGTGTCCCAAGAGTCAATTTGCGATTTTCGAGCCCCATTAAACCCGATTTTTCTTGTGAAAAAGGACCTCAGCCTCCACTTTACCGTGGAATTTGGGGTCCTTTCGTATGGATCTTGGGATGTATGTTCCCAATATGATGCGAACGCCTTTGGGACAGCCCATAGCCCCGTGTCTCATATGCCATAAGATCAGTGTCAAACGGTCCGGATTAATAATCACGCAGCCGATGACGAATGCAAGTCAAGCTTCGCTCCACTACAACTCCACGCGCATCGTGTTCAAGCCCCGAAACAACATATTCGGCCGCCAATCCGGCTTGGCGTCTGCAAGGCGCATGCCGGGGAACTGTTCCACCAACTTGCCGAGCGCGATCTCACCCTCCATGCGGGCAAGCGGAGCACCGAGACAGAAATGGGGACCCGAGGCAAATGCGAGATGACGGTTCGGCGTACGCCCGATATCGAACCGGTTCGCCTGTTCGAACTGCGAAGGGTCGCGATTTGCCGCCCCCAGCATGACGGTGACATACTGCCCCCGCTTGATCGTCTGACCGCCGATCACGTAATCGGCGGACGCAAGACGTCCTGTCATCTGCACAGGCCCTTCGAACCGCAGCACTTCGTCGACGGCCGGGCGGATCAGTTCCGGCTTCGCGATCAGCCGGGTGAGCTGCTCGGGAAAACTCAACAGCGTAAAAACCGCGTTGCCGATCAGGTTCACGGTTGTCTCATGACCGGCTACCAGCAGCAGCACGCAGGTCGCAATCAGCTCCTGCTCGGTTAGGGTGCCCCCTTGTCCTTGCGCGGCAAGCAGATCGCTGATCATATCTTCGCGCGGCGACTTCCTGTGCTCCGCAATCAGAAGACGAAAGTAGTCGGTGATCTCGACAGCCGCCTGAGCCGCTTGCTGGGCAAATTCCGGCGGTCTGTCGCCGCCTTCGAGAATTCTGGCGAATGTGTGCGACCATCCTTTAAATAACTCGCGGTCTTCCGGCGGCACTCCAAGCATCTCCGCGATCACGATAACCGGCAGCGGAAATGCGTAGGACGCGATCAAATCCGGCTTCGTTTCCTCCGTCAGCTGCTTGGCCAGATGATTCGCGACCGCCTGTATTTTCGGCTTGAGCCGTTCCATCGTACGCGGCGTAAAGGCGTGGCTGACCTGCCCTCTTAACCTCGTGTGGTTCGGCGCATCGCGGAACAGCATCCAATTGCCCAGCAGATCGTTCACCGGCTTCCAGACGGACGGCGCGGGTGGCGCTTCCTGTTTCGGATGCTCCTGCGACGGCGGAGACGGCGGTGCGGCATTCCGGTGTTCGCGTACGAATGCAGGATCTTTCAAGATCCGATTGACGTCCTCATAGCGGGAAGTCACCCATTGGTTTCGATCACTTATGTAATAGATCGGTTCTCTTTCCAGCAAATAGTTGTAGAACGGATAAGGATCGCCGTGCAGCGGTTCGGAGTAGGACCGGAACCATGCCGAGATGTCGTGCTTTTCCTCGGAGTGGGGGCGAATAAAAATTTCAATCACGCTCCTTCATAGGGGACGTACCGAAACGTTGAACAAACCGTTATACACATCTTACCAGTATATTCATAGAGACGGCAACGTTCGGGCTGGATACCAGATAGAAGTCTTTTGCGAGGCCGTCGATTCAATGTGTAGAAGTGTTATCAGTCCGTTCCAAGTGAAAAGTTACCTTCTTCTGCTCAAACAGGTTGTCCGGAATCCCTTGATTGAATAAGGATTGTAAGGTAGGGGATTCCAGACAAAACTCGCCAAAAGGTAATCTTTTCCCTTTCCACTTGGTTGTTCACAATGAATCGACAGCCTCTTTCGCGCCTTCTATTTTCGGCTTTTTCGTATTCGCTCCCCAACCCCGCCCGAAGCAAGAGTTTCTTGAACGACGTCCTGAGCCAAGCCGCGATCTCTCAACATCCCATAGGCGGAGTAATAGGTTTGCTTGTAATATGTCCTGAACAGCTGATTGAACAACTCCTCATTCGCCCGATGATTCGTATACGTTCCGCTAGTCGTCACATTCACGAAAAACCTCACCTTCCCCGAATCATAGTTGCACGTAACGGCTCTCTATGGAAATCGCTTCACTCATTGAGATAGGTGGTCACCCGGTTTTGAATCAGCTTGCTCACGTCCTCGGCCGATTTTTGTCCGCTCATGAGCGCAAAGAAAACAGAGGAGCCTGCCGCAGCAAGCTCCTCTTGTCTGTACCCGGTTATAGATCAAGGTGCGGTAACGCCCGGGTTCACCTGAAGTTCCAGTTCATACTGCCTGCTTTCGCCGGGCTCGAGGAATACGAGCGTCCCTCTCTCCCGTTCGGCGGCGCGTCCTTCCACGACGCAGTTGGCAGGCTCCAGGCCTAGCACATGCGTGCCTTGACCCGGCATTTTCCATTGAATCAGATTCGGAAGATTGGCCGCATCCCAGGAAAGCTCTACAGAGATCGGCAGCGCCGCCCCCGAGGAAGCCGGGAACCGGTCGTTGCGGATTCGCACACTCGCCCGATCTGCGGAACGTATATTACGGTGGTAGTATACCCGCTCGTCATACCCTTTTTCCGGGGACTGCCAGCGGTCGTATCCGTCCACCTGCATGTCCGCTTCGCGCGGAGACAACGCCGCCTCCGGGAAATCGATCCTCGTATGCTCGTCCATAAGCGGAAAGCCGAAATTAAAATGGTACAGCAGCATATGGGCAGCCCGGGTAAACCCGACATTCTCCACTTTGTCGCGAATACGGATGACGTTTTCTCCGAGTCTGCTGCGAATTTCCCGCGTCAGTCTCAGATGATCGCCGAATATCGACGTTTCGTCAACCGTGCCTTTGACGGTCATCTCGTATTCGTCGCCGGCCCAGCTACCTTCTACGCCGACATGGCGTGCCGGGAGATGGTGAACCCGGCCGTGCAGGCCGTAAGAGAGTCCCCCGTCCACGGACGGGTTGCCTACGTTCATCAGTCCGCATGTCATCAGCAGACCGCCTGCCGCCGTACGCAGCCACTCCTCGCCTTGAGCGTCATAATAGGCGGGATGGGCTACGCCTCCCGGCGCGAGCCAGCCGATCGGTACGCCGCCATATTCGCTCATGCCGATGTCCAGCCCGCGGGAAGGGATCACGTCAAAGGATAAACCCGCTCCTGTCCTGATCCGGACCAGCTCGACGCCATCCTCTACTCCTTCCGCTCCCCGGACCCGCTGAATGCCGCCGATCTGATCGATGCGGCCGACCCTTTCTTCGATTTCCCGTCGCGTCCAATCCCGGTTGTAAAGCCTCACCATCTAGTCCTCCTCGATTTCGGGCATCCGCTTGATGTGAGGATCTGTGAATACATCGAATTCGTCCCGGCTCGTACTGGAAAACTCCGACACGACAGCGCCTTCGTCTCCCCCTTGGAACCAGTGCAGCGTATTCGGAGGAATCGTGTACTGCTCGCCCGGCAGCAGGACGATTTCGTGAAATACCGTGTAGTAGTTCTCGCTGCCTTCGGGTACGAGCGCACGAATATCCGGAGTCGGCTCCCCTTCGACGTACAGGAATACGCTGCCGTACCTGCAGCGGAACGTCTCCATTTTGCCGGGATCGTCGCCAATCGGCGGGTGCTTGTGCTCGGGACACGTTTGCCCGGGGAACAGGACGAGCTCCTTGGCGCAGTACCTGCCGGTGTTGACGTAGGTGACCAGCTCCAACCCTTGCCGCTCCAGCTGGCCCAAGCCGAATTCGGCGATTTCGATTCGCTCCTTCTCTTCCTCCGACAGGACGATTCCGGCATGCCGGAACAGTTCCGCCGTACGCTGCCGGGCGATTTGCAGTTCGCTTTGTTTGATCATCTGCTCATAAATCTCCTCTCGAGGAGCAGGATGGCAAGTCTGGACTAAGCTTTGGATTCGCCTTGCAGTATAGCCAGAGCTTGCTCCGCAGAAGCTCCTTTATGGACGATTGCCATCAGAGCCGATGTCATTCCGGCCGGATTCGGGTGCTGAATGACATTGCGCCCGTATACGATGCCGGAGGCGCCCTGGTTCATCAGCTCGACCGTCCGGCCCACGATCTCCTCGTCGCTCGCCCGGCCGCCGCCGCGAACGAGTACCGGTATGCCCGACGCCACTTCGATGACCCGATGATATTCCGTCACATCGTCGCATGGATCCGCTTTGATTACGTCAGCTCCAAGCTCTACGCCTTGGCGAACGAGCGGCATGATTTTTTGAATATCGCCGTCCACCATGTAACCGCCCTTCGCTTCGTTAGGCAGCATGACCAGAGGCTCCACCATAAGCGGCATGCCGTACTTCTCGCATTCCGTCTTCAACTGGGCTACGTTGCGGACGCATTGGTGATGCAACTCCGGCTGTCCCGGCAGCAGCAGCAAATTCACGCACACCGCTACCGCGTCCAGACGGACCGCATGCTCGACGGCCCGGTCCATCAGCTCGCTGAACAGAAATCGCGGAAGCACGCTGCCGTATATGTTGGCCGCATCCGTTCGGAGCACGAGTCCAGGTTTGTGCTTGCCCGGAATCTCCTGCAGAAGTCTTGCTTGCCCCGCACTTAATTGTACACAATCGGGAGCCGCCGTGACTATCGTTTCGATCGCCTGCTTCATATTCTCAATCCCGGATAAAAAAGTAAACTCGTTAAAAAAGCCGTGATCGATCGCTACGTCGAAACATTTCCCTTGGCTGCTGAACATCCGGTTCAATCTGGCTAAGCTGCTCATATCCCCAACTCCATTATGTTTAATACAAACATATTAATGTTCGTTTGTAACATTATCATAGTACATCAGGGACGGATCTGTCTATAGCTTCTTTCGATTTGTCCGGTATTGCCGGGCTGGACAACGGATCCTTACGGTCAATATGGACCCCGGCCTTCTGCCGGTTCCTTGCGCCAAGATCAACGATCCCTACGCCGATATCGCCCTCGTCGTTCATATAAGCAAAGGTTACTATTGAGCCATTGCCTACCAGCCATACGAAAACAAATCTGTCCCCGGCCGTCAGCGCAGCGCTAACCGGGGACAGATTCGTTCGCGGACGGACTGGAATACCGTCACTTCCTCTATTCTATTTAAATCCGAAACTTGCCGACCTGTCTGTTTAAATCTTCCGCCATGCTGGCAAGCGATGTCGCCGAGGAAGTGACTTCCTCCATGGTCGCCAGCTGCTCTTCCGTAGCCGCAGAGACACTGGTCGTTCCGACTGCGGATTGCGCTGCGATTTCGGAGATGTTGTTAATGACAGTAACGACTTCTTCCGTCTCGGCAAGCATTTTCTGCGACGAGGAAGCGACTTCCTGAATCTGCCCCGCCACCTGTTCGACCGTCTGCTGAATTTCCTCGAACGACCGGCCCGCTTGGCCTACTACTTCCAGTCCGATCGCCACTTCCCGCGTGCCTTGCTCCATCGACTGTACCGTCTGCAGCGTCTCGCTCTGAATGTTCGCGACCATCTGGGCGATCTGTCCGGCCGATTGGGCGGACTGCTCCGCCAGCTTGCGAACCTCTGCCGCAACGACGGCGAAGCCTCTTCCCTGTTCTCCGGCCCGGGCAGCCTCAATCGCCGCATTCAAGGCAAGCAAGTTCGTCTGTGCCGCGATATCGGATATAAATTTGACCATTTCGCCGATCTCTTGCGAACCGTCACCCAATCGTCTGACGATTACTTCGATATCGCTGACGGTTTTCTCGATCGAGTTCATCTGGACGATGACCGATTGAATCGCTTTGTTGCCCGCCTCAGCCGCTTCGGACGCGCTCATCGAAGACTTGGCCACGCTTTCCGCACTGGAGGCGATCTGATGGACGCCCATCGCCACTTTTTCGATCGACTTGACGCTTTGATCGACTTTCTGCACCTGCATCTCGTTGCCGTCGGCTACTTCCTGGATGGAGACTGCGATCTGCTCGGTTGCCTTGTTCGTCTCCTCCGCATTGGTAGACAATTCTTCGGAAGAAGCTGCCACTTCGGTAGCCGTCCGGTTCACTTGCGCTACGAAATGCTTCAGCTGATCCACCATTCCGTTCAGAGAAAACGCCAGCTGGCCCACCTCGTCACGGGAACGGATCGTAAGCCGCTCGACTCTTAAATCCCCGTTGGAGACCCGGGTCATAATGTCTGCAACTGCTTTTATCGGCCGTGTAATCTGGCGTGCGATCATATAAGCGAAACCGATTACGATCGCACTGACCAGCAGAATAATGACGATTACACTCGTTTGGATAGAGCTGACCGCCGCCGTAATCGAATTGACCGGCACATGAAGGTACAAGCCGTAATTGGTCGAAGGGATCGGCGCTGCAACTACAAGGTATTCTTGACTGCCGTCCCGGTAGGTGTAGGTGTTCGATGACGTTTTCTCCTTTCGGAAAATATCTTTCAGGCTCTCGGGCAGACTGGCTTCCTCGAACGGCTGGCTAATTACGTCCTCCTGGGGATGGACCTGAATCGCTCCCAGGTTGTCGATTACGATCGGATATATTTTACCGCCGTCCAGATTCAAATCCTGCAAGTAGGCTGTAACAAAATCGCCGAAATTGATAACGCCCGTCAGCACGCCCAGCTTCTCTCCGTTATTCCCGATTACCGGCGTAGCGGCAATGATCGAACGTTTCCCTGTCGTCTTGGCGAGCAAGACGTCGGAGAACGTCGACCTCCCTTCCATTCCCGCGTGGAAAAACGGTCTCATCGAAAGATCGGTTCCCGGCTCCAGCGTATCGACGGCTTCGACGGTGCCTTTCGGATTCAGGAAGCCGTTTCCGTCAAACTCCGTATTTTTCGTAATGCTTTGCAGAAAACGGGATTTGGCCGCGTTGTCCGTTGATTTCACTTCCGAAGTCGTGGCGAGCAGCTTGATATTGCCCATCCGCTCTTCCAGCCATTGATTGATCCCGTTCGCCCGGCTGTCCACCAGCTTCTCGTAGCTCTCGCGCTGTTTGGTTATCAGCTCGGAAGATCCCTTTTGGTAGACGAAGATGGCCGTGCCGATCAGCGGAACGAGTGCGACTAACAGAAAAAAGATGATCAATTTGTTTTGAAGCTTGCCGGTAATCCGCTTGCCGATCGTAACAATTCCTTTTCGGTTGTTGTCCGGTTGTTCGTTCGATAACACTTCATTTAACCCCTATCCTAAGTTGATTAATTGGGATCGAGCCGATGTCCAGTCACAAGAAGGCTCCTTATGCTCAGGTCCGGCTGCTTGTCTGCCGAAACCTAAGCGATAAGGAGCAACCAATTAGTAACCGAGTGCGGCCCCTTCCCCACGTGGGTCTGCTCCGCCAAATTTCACATTCGTATCCGGATGAATCAGAATCGCGCCGGATTGTCCCATTATGTCTGTGTAAGCTTCAAGCTCAACGATCGAATGACCTCTTTTGATCAGCTCGTCTTGCACTTCTTTCGGAATTCTTCCTTCGACCTTCACGTCGTTCGATTGGGCGCCGACCGTCCGGCCATACAGCCATCTAGGCGCCTCGATCGCTTGCTGCACCGTAAATCCGTAATCGATAATCCGGGTTACGAGCGAGGTTTGCGTTTGCGGCTGTCCCTCTCCACCTTGCGTGCCGTACACCAGATAAGGCTTGCCGTGCTTGAACAGCATCGCCGGGTTAAGCGTATGGAACGTCCGCTTGTTCGGCTCCAGACGGTTGATATGATCCGGGTCCAGGGAGAAGAAGCTGCCGCGGTTTTGCAGCAATACGCCCGTACCGTCGGCGACGACGCCCGAGCCGTAGTCAAAGTAGTGGCTCTGAATCATCGATACGGCGTTTCCGTCCTTGTCCACGATCCCCAGCCAGACCGTATCGCCCTTCGGATCGAGCGGCTTCAAGTTATTCGATACTTGCGTCATGTCGATCCGGGAAGCAAGCTCGATTCCGCGCTCTTTCGACAAAATCTCATCCACCGGTATATCGGCGAATTCCGGGTCCGTCAACCATTTGTCCCGATCGGCAAAAGCGTGCTTCGTCGCTTCGACGATCAAGTGATAGTAGTCGGCGCTGCCTTCCTCCACGTCGTTTTTCAGATCAAAGTTGTTCAAAATGTTCAGGATCGACAAGGATGCCATGCCCTGCGTGTTCGGCGGGAAATTGTAAGCCGTATAGCCGCGGTAGTTCGCCGAGATCGGGTCTACCCAGTTTGCTTTGTGGTCGGCATAATCTTTTTTCGTCATCACGCCGCCGTGCTTCTGAATGTCCGCGACAATTTTCTCGGCCACTTCGCCTTTATAGAACCCGTCGGCTCCTTTTTTGGCAATCAGCTCAAGCGTATGGGCCAAATCTTTCTGAACGAACAAATCTCCGGCTTTGTACACGTCGCCGTTCGGCTTCAAAAAGGTGTTGCGGAACGTCTCGAACCGCTGCAGATTTTTGATCTCCGGCTGAGTCGTATCGGTATCGATAATCGTCCAGAGCTCCTGGTTCGGAGTAACCGGAAAGCCTTTGCCGGCGTACTGGATGGCCGGCTCCAGCAGTTTATGCCACGGTAAACTGTTTTTCATCGATGTTTTGGCGTAATTGTAGGCTTCTTCCCAGCCCGATACGGCTCCGGGCACGGTGTTGGCCGACAAGTAGCCGCGGCTTGGGATTTGGCTGTAGCCGAGGTTTTTGTAGAAATCGATCGTGACATTTTCCCCGGAGCGGCCGCTCGCGTTTAATGCTTTCAGCTCTTTGGTTTCCGCGTTGTAAACCATCCAGAACGCATCTCCGCCGATGCTGACGTAGTGCGGATACACGACCGACAATACAGCTGCCGCCGCAATCGCCGCATCAACCGCATTACCGCCGTCCTGGAGCACTTTGAGCGCCGCTGCGGAAGCCAGATAATGCTGGGTGGTGACCATGCCGTTCGTCCCCATCGTCGTCGGTCGGCCTGTCGATTGCGCCGCCGCAGCGATGCTGCTGAAACATAATGTGAATATAAGCGTAATAATGGCTATTTTTTTTCGAAAACCGTTCGTCATATACTCTACCCTCCGTTGGTATATAGCTTGGTTGAACATGGCCGTAAATGTCGAGCCTTATGCCGGGTTTATTGCATCTCCCCCTTTCTGCGCACACAAAAAAGGCGACAAAGTAATTGTCACCTCCATAGACTCTATTGGCCGTTGGTGACAGGCAACTGGCTGGCATGCCTTCCATGCGGGAAGGGGTAGCCCCTGTAGCTTTGCGGCCTGTCCTTTCGGACAGTGTGCCTTTTTCTGTTATGAAACATCCATATACTGAGTCTTACGTACTATAATAACTTATATAATAATTATTTCAAGTGTTTTTAATCATTCCCATGGCAGAAAACGCCATTCATCGTCATTTTTCGATGAAGTTTTTATGGTTTCTCATGGTGAATTTTGTCGTTTTTCCACTATATAGGATGCTTCGTTGTTACATTTGAATCAATTCAGTTAATCCCTGGAATTCGTTTGGCACTATATTCCTTATTTGTAGCATGATCGTCTCCCGCTTTCAAGTTAAAAATTGTAAAACGACATGGAAGATTTGTAAACGTTCCCCGCGCGAACCCGGACAGACCCGTTTGCAAAAATCCAGAACTCCCAAATTCCCGTATCTCCGTTAATACAGTAATGCGACTTTCGGCACAAAAAAATCTGTCCCCTTTCATAAGGAGTCAGATTGAAGTCCAGCCGGGTTGATTCGAAAGTCATGCATATCGTTCGCCCAACTCGCGAAGCTTGCAGATGATGTTGCGTTCCGTATGCTGGTCTGCCGGAATTCGTTCCTTGGCGATTCGCAGCAAAGGCTCGTAATCCCCGATCGCCACCGAATGATGCGCCTTCTCGAACAGTGGCAGATCGTTCATGTCGTTACCGAAGCAGACGAACGGGCCGATGGGATAACCCGATAGCTCCAGAGCCGACATTTTGTTTACGCCCTTGTAGGTCAGATCGAGTATTCCTTCTGTCGAATGATGGTGGATCGTTACGTCCATCCGCTCCAATCTCCGGGGTAACTCGCCGAAATCGGAGCCGGGCAGCACTACGATTTTCATATACGATTCGATCTAGTCCAATTCGATGCGAGCCGCAAGCTTGTCCGGGTCTACAAAGCAAAGGAACGGATGCCGGATGCGAATCCGCCATGCGGCAGGCGTAATTCCATCTGTCGTCGATAAGATATTCGGCATCGAACTCTTGTAAAATATGCAGCAGTTCCTTCGCAAGTCCGACAGGGATCGGAACCGAGGCTTGAAGCTCGCCCTCGAAGTAAGTCATCGCCCCGTTGGCGCCGATCAGAAGCCGCTTTCTCAACCGTTCATCCAAGACGGGAAGCATATCCCGGCAAGGACGGTCGGAAGCAAAACCGACACAATGGCCGGTTTGCTCCAGCTCGACCAGCAAGTCTGCATTATCAATTATACGGAGCAACACGGTTACCATCAATGCGCCGGATTAGATGACTTTTCGCAGCAAAACAGTGGCGGACGACCGCATAAGAGTCTCTATCGTCAGCTCCCGAACCAGATTCAGTACGTTTCTCTCGTTCTCCGCCCTCTCCCATACGTCGGACCGCCGGGGCTTGCGGAGCACCCAATCGGTTCCGTCCGTATCCGTTGCGAAGGCGACGATGAAATCCATCCCCGATTCATTAAGCTCGATATTCGAAGGGTTCAACCGGAGCCCTTCTCGACCTGCGATTGTTAACATCTCGGTAATCCGGTCTGGACCGTGTGTCATTACATCCAACACTCCTTTTCAAATTCATACTAAACTTCTTCAACACAGAATCCGGCTTCGCCAAACAATAAAAAAACACATCCGCATTCGAGCGAATCCGCCATATTTCTACCAAGCCGTACAGCTACTAGGAGGAGAAGCTTATTTTTAAGCTCCTGATCGTTTTGGGTCTTGTACTGGACAAAGGTTATGGTAGCATCTTCCTTGTCTCACCTGTGTTATCTTTTCTTTCATTCGTCTTTCATACTGACAAGGAGGATGAGCCTACATGCCGGGATCCATCGTTCACATGATCGTACAACAGCGATTGGGCAGGGCTATGCGCAAAACGAACCGCGACTATGCCGAGCTGCTTAGCGACACTTGCAGTCCTTATGCCGCCTTCGGCAGCATCGGACCGGATTTTTTATTTTTTTCCTTAAAGGAGTACGACACTCCGCTAGACGATCTTGTCAACTTTATGTTTTCCGTGTACGACGCCATGGAACCTCTGCGCGACTTCTACGAACATACGATCCAGCCCGTCGAAGATGCGATCGACGACGCGACGGCCGCGCTGGACGAAGCTTTATTTCAAGGCTTGTTCAGTCAGATTAAGGATACGGCCGCACTTGCATCGAACACGCTTCTCACTGCAGCGGGCAAGGTTGTGACCAGCCACGTCGATCTGTTTTATCCGTTTTATCCGAAGATCCAGCAAGGCGCACCGGAAAAAGAGTGGTATTGGTTCGATTTCCTGCATTACCGGAGAACCGGCCAATTTTGCTCGAATATGTGGAACCTCGCCCAAGGTGATAAAGATTTGATGAAGTATTGTCTCGGTTATGCAAGCCACATCGGGACGGACGTCGTCGGACATCCTTTCGTCAATTCGATCGTCGGCGGTCCGTTCCGGACGCATTGGCACCGGCACAAGCTGGTAGAAAACTGGATCGACGCTTACGCCAGAAAGCATTACCCCGACAGCCGCGCGATTACCTCCTGCTTAAGACTCACCTCTAAAGATACCTACATCCCGGACGCCATCTCCGGAAGCTACTACTACCGGCTCTGCGAATTTCCGGACGGCGGACTGCCCGAGAAGCTGCAAAATTTGCTGGTCAAGGCGATGGACGTCACCTACTCCGATATCGAACACCCGATCTCCATGAACGGCGCCGATCTGGATACGACCTACCGGCTCTGGATGAAATGGTACGAACGATCGACAACGATCGGCGACGCCAAGAAGCCCGTACCGGTCCCTCCTCCGGGTAGCGCCACCGCAGCGCTTATCAACGACTACACCAGCGGATTCCCGTCTCCTCCCAGCAGCGGACCGAGCGGCGGCGGTTTCAGCGTCGGCTCGATTCTCGAAGCTCTTTTCGCTTTTGCGAAGTGGCTGGCCGATGTGGTGGAGTATACCATCGACTGGATAATCACCCATGCAAAAGATATTTTGACACTCCCCTATCTTGAAGCGACCGGCCTGATCAAGTGGCTGCTGTACCAGATCCAGAAAGGAATCTGGGAAATCTACGACAACGTCCGGTTCAGTCTCGTGCTGGGCGGTTACCTGTTCCCCGAGCCGCGTGATCTGGACAAGATGCCCTGGGGCAAAGCGCTGCTCAACACAGCTTACGCCCATACGACCGGCGGCGCTTATGCGAACTTTTACCAATACCCGCGCAAGCAGGAAAGTCACGGGATGTTCGGAACGACCGAGCATCATCTGATCTACCCGACTACCGCCCGGGAACGCGAACACGCCGAACCTGCGCCGAAGCCGTTCCATGGACAGTATCCCGACGCTTTCATCAGCGGCAGCTGGCCGTTCCAGCCGCTGGCGGAGCATCTCCATGAATGTGACGGTCCGTACGGAGAAGGGATGCAGTTTACCCACCACGTCGATTCGCTGACGTGGGATACGGCACAGTTCGGCAGCGCCATCGATTTCTGCGCCCGGCTGATCGGCGAACGGATGGAGAAGCTGCCGGATTACAACCTGGACGGCGACCGGGGGTACGGCTGGAAAACGTGGGTAGCCAAAAATGATCTCGAAACGTCCAACCCGGTCGAAACCCCGTATCTTCGTCCCTAAATCATTCGTGCGGTCCGCGCCGCTTGTTTACGAAAGCAGAACATGAACAGATCCCGCCTCTGGGCGAAAATGGAGGTTCATCCGTCTATGCCAAACGATCGTTTTCCAGATCATAATGACAATCCCGACCGGGATAAAGGCCGATTTGACGGTATCACTTATTTATTGATACGTACCCACCCCTATGACGACGGTTCGGAGCCGCTCGCTCCCGGCTTGCCGTTCTGGGTCAGTCCGGACATCACCATCGTGAAGCCGGACGGGACCGAAGGAAGCGAAGCCGTCGCGGGCAAGATGAATCAGATGAAAGTCGTGGTTACGAACGGCGGCGGCATCGATGCGGTGGACGCTTACGTCGAAGCTTTCGTCGCGGACCCGTCGACCGCTTTTACCCCGGCTACGGCAACGCCGATCGGCTCCGGCTATTTAACGGTGAGCGGGTACAGTCAAGCAGCCATTAGCTTCCCTTGGAGTCCGGCACCCGCTGATAGCGGCCACCGCTGCCTGCTCGCCCGGGTCAGTCTAACGATTCCACCGGACCGCTTCGCGAACGCAGCGATTTTCGACGTACCGGGCGACCGTCATGTCGCCCAAAAAAACATTAGCGTCGTCGATTCGGCGGCTCATGACATGAAGCCGTTTTCGTTCTCCTTCGCGCTGGTGAACCCTGCTCCGGATGCAGCCGCCTTTCAAGTTAAAGCCGCGCAAATCCGGCCCGCTGACGACAGACAGCTGCATATGCTGAGACAATCCGTTGGCTGCGGATTTGCCCAGTTTTCCGACAAACCGCTCCGGGCGGTCCGCCTTGATCTCGGGGAGGAGCTGCCGGTCCGCGACCGGTCGGATGCGATTCGGATGGACCTTACGATCCGTTCCGGGCGTCTGGACCGATTCGAGCGGATTGAGGGGATCGAACGGATCGATCGTCCGTTGATTGGCCTCTTGGACAAACCAATCGTTCCGGGCCGTACCGGAGGAGCCAAAAAGATTCGCATGAAAGCCGGTGAAGTCCGTCAGGCGGTCGTGACGATCACGCCGAATCCGGGCGCGCGGAAAGGCGATCTGCAAGTTGTGGAGATTACCCAAGTGAACGAGCGCGATCAAATGGTCGGAGGTTTGTGGATCGTGGTTGTATGCTGAATTTCATGGAGCCTGTCACAGGCTCCGCTCCTTTATTGTACTGGCGTAAGCAGGCTGCCGCGATCGCGCAGCCTGTTTTCCCATACCCGCCCGTCCTTGCTAATTGGTCTCGTTCTGAAGCAGCGGATGGACAAAGTCGATCATTTCCAGCGCCGCACGAACTCTGGCTTCAGCGGAACCTAGGAATAGCCGGCTCATCCAATCCTCCAGCAGCGCGGCTCCATGCTCCAAGTCTTTCAGGTAGGCCAGAACCCCCCCGGAGGGGGGCATCGGTTTATGATTGACGAGCCAAAACGCTTCGAGTATTTTATAAGAAGTCGTGCTTGCCACGAACGAAGCCTTCAGCGAATCCCCCGCTCCGGCGGCCGCTTCCATTTTCGTTTTGGCGCTTAACAGCCAATGAGCCGTCTCCTTTTTATCTTTCCGGGGGCTCCGGTAACCGTTGTAATTTTCGGTTGCTATATCGGACAGCTTCTGCACCAGCCCTTCCGGATCATACAAGATATGTCCGTCCAAGTAGTTATACATTTCCATGCTATTGCGGTTCAGTTTGTCCAGCGCCTTATCGAAGTCGGCATACTTGATCTCCAGAAGAATTCCGGAGTGATTCCCGGTATAAAAATCCCTGGAGCACCCTTCTTTAATAACACGTACAGATCGAGATCCGATCCTTCCGCTGCATCCCCTCTCGCTACCGAGCCCGAAACCATCAGTCCGGATACGTCCGCATCGGCAACAACAGCTTCCAACATCTCCGCCGCCAGATGACGGTGTACACCGGATCGGATAAAAGTCAAATCCGCCAACGGATTCCCTCCTTTTCTGTATGGTCAAGCTGATCGGTCAGCTACAGCAATCGGCAAATGGATGTTCTTCCATCAGCCGCTCCAGCAGCTTGCGACTGCATTATTGTATTATTTCTATTTCACAAAATCCTCCTAGATTTGTATGTATAACTTCCATTGTATTCATCCAGGCCTCAGCCCGCAATCGTATTGGTTTCCTCCAGAATGAACCGAGGACTCTCCTGCCCGGACCTCGCCCTAAAGAAAAAACCCTCACCCAAGCTAGGAGCGAACGCCTGCCTGGGGAGGGCTGATACTGGTTGTAATCCGTTTACCGTTTCAATGCCGACAGAAGTTCCCGATCGGTGAGCTGCTTGCCCGTCTCTGCATAACGGCACGCCTTCGATGCGACCTGGAACGCGTAAGCTCTTCTCGGCTTTTCCGTGTGATTCGTCTTGCTGTGGTGCAGCGTCTCGCGATGGAAAATGACGGCGTCCCCGGGAGCCATCGGCTTGCACGGCATCCCGTTCTCCGGATCGGCGGCGCGGCGGTGCTCCGCTCCGTCCTCGTTCAGATTCGCCTGGCGTCCGAGACGATGCGAACGCGGCGCGAGCCACAATCCCGCATTTTCCTGACTGATCGTATCCAGCGCGATAAAACCGTTCAGCATATGCCCCAATATATGGGTGTACATGTTGTCCTGGTGCCAAGCAAGTCCCTCTCCGTGCGGAGGCACAACCGCATACATGCCCATCCATAATCTAACTTCGTCTCCGAGTATTTTCTCGTACACCTCGATCAGAACCTTGGAGGCAAGCAATGAGGCCGTTTCCGGAAATTGCGCCGCACTTTTGTCGAAATGGATGAATCCGTTGGATTTCCACTTCCCGCTTTCCGATTGGTTCGCAAAATCCGCATTTTCTTTGTTGATTCTCTCCACCGTTTCGGGCGTAATGAATCCCGGCGCGTAAAAAAATCCTTCCCGGTAAAACTCCTCTATCATTTGCTCCGTCAATACAAAGTTCGAGATAACTGCTGTACTCATTCGTACGCCTCCTCAGCTGGATTTGTACTAAATGTACAGGAATGCGGCCGCAAAAACTGCTCGAAACGGCGCAAAAAGTTGTATTTTTGTTCAACCCGGGCCGTTCTCGTCCGATGTGCTTCTTTACGAAAACTGCGTTCCGGGATACGATAGGGAAATCAAGCGAAATAGGCGGGGTCGTTATGTTCTACGAAGATGTAAGACTGGATAGGGAGCTGAACTTCGTTCGGAAGATCGGCCGGTTATCCGAGCACGATATGCATGTCCACGATGCGCTGGAGGTCAGCATCCTGCTGGAGAACGACGCCAAATACCGGCTGATCGGCCGCGATTATCACGGGAAGCCCGGAGACGTCTTCGTCTTCCGGCCTTTCGAGCCTCATTACAACCTCGTGCAGGATACGGAGAAACCGGTTCACTGGATTATGCTGCTGTTCTCCCCGTCGATCGTTCGTTCCATTCCCGAGGGCGGCAAGCTGATCCGGCCTTTCTACACGGCGGCCAGCCGGTTCTCGCCGCTCATTCCGGCGCATTCGCCTTATGCCATCGCGATTCACGACGCCGCAAGGCAAGCCGTGCTGGAGGAAGAGAACCGGCTCCCCGGCTGGCAAGCCAAACAATTTCAAGCTTTTATCGATATTGTGGTGCATCTGTACCGGTACTACCTCGAGCTGGATCGCGATGCGCATATCGATCGTTCAACCGATGAAGGCGTGCTGCGGGTCATCGAGTATGTGCTGTCCCATTTCAGCGAGGACATCGCGATCGATCGGTTGGCTGCTATGGCTCAGATGCGCAAGACGATGTTTTATACCAAATTCAAAGAGATGACGAGTCTCTCCCCGAATGAGTTCATAAGCCGGCTTCGGCTGCAGTCCGCCGTTTATTTGCTCGATTACTCCGACAAGTCGGTTACGGACATCGCCTTTGAATGCGGCTTTCATTCGTTAAGCTACTTTAACAAGCAGTTCAAACAGTTCAAAGGCTTGTCGCCCCGGGAGCACCGCAACCGGATGAAATTGGCAGGGCCGCCAGGTATATGAACGAATAGGGTTCATCTTTGCCATAACTGCCCTAACAAATCGTCGGCTCACCAAAAAAAACGCATCGCCTGGGACAGTTCCGCTTCCCGGCCATGCGTTTTATTCCTAATTAGGATTGCGGCTTCGTCTGGAACCGGTTCCGGCTGTCTTTCAGCAAGAACAGGCCAAGGGCGGCCGCCAGTGCAACACCCAGACATATGAGCCACGGCAAGCCCGGCCAACCTTTCGCAACACCCAGATCGTACAGCCAGCCGCCGGCGATCGTACTCAGCGCGCCTCCTACGGCTAACGAGTACCCGTTGAATCCGTAATACGAGGCGAGCTGCCGGGGAGGCGCGAACATCGGCACGACGTCCATCAGCAGAGGGCCGGCAATCATCGTTCCGAAAGCAAAAACGACCGATCCCGCCAACAGCGCAATCAGGTTGAAGGCAAACAGAAACGAGAACAGTCCGACTCCCATCACAAGCGTACCCAGGCCGATCAGCCAAAACCGGTTTTGAACGTTTTGCAGCTTCGCGGTAATCGGCAGTTGGAACAGGATGACAGAGAGCGAGATCGCGCCGTATACGTAGGCTACCCCGCTTTTGTCGCCGACAACCGCTTCGGCCAACTGAGGTAGCGTCAGGAACAATTGCATAAACAGATAGTAATAACCGATCAGAATGAACGTATAAGCGACGAACGGCCCGTCTTTTAAAATCAGTTGGATATCCTTAAACACACTGTTGCGGGCAAAATCGACTTCGAGCCGCGGCAAGCGCCACGCGATTAGTCCGCCGATCAACACGTAGATGCTGCCGGACGCGACAGACAAATAAAAGAAATCGATCGAGCTCAGCACGCTTCCTACGATCGTGGACGATACCATGCCCAGGTTGGATACGATGTTCTTGAAAGAAAAAAGGGTCTTGCGGTGTTCTTCCGGCGTCAACCGCGCGAAGGCGGCCTGGTAGGACGGCTCGAACAAAGCTCCGCCCAGCCCGGAGACGATCGCTGCGGCGAAAAAATGCCAAACTTCGCTGCAAAAAGCAAACGACATAAAACCGGCGGCACGCACTCCGACGCCAAATACTAACGTTTCCTTACAGCCGAACCTGTCCGCTACGAGACCGCCGATAAACGTCAGCCCCTGCTGAGAGATTTGCCGGACACCGAGCAAGACGCCGGTGAGTGCCAGAGTCCAGAAGAAGTCGCCGGTAAGATGCAGCGTTAAATACGGAATCAGCGCGTAAAACCCCAAATTCATAAAAAACGAACTGATGTACATCACTTTCAAGCTGCCCGGGGCCAACTTCCACGCCTTCAGAGCCATTGCCGTTCACCTGCCTTTATGCGCTGCGCCAGTTGAGATTAACAAGTAAGGGTCGCTCCTGCCCGGCCAACCCGTGCCGCCCAAGTTAAGACCGCTTTTCGATATAACGGTATTCCCGAAATGCCGCGAGATCCGGTAACACGATGATTCGTCTCCTCCTTGGCCGGCCTTTTTCTCCGCCTCCCTCTCGATCGTTGAGACCAAAAACCCGCCTCGATGTTCGCCGGTCGGGTCACGAAAACGATGCGGCATCTTGCGTTATTCTCCTGTCTCGATGTATCTCGCGGTTCTCTCCTCCAGCCGAAGCTGTCCGGCGGCGCAGCTGTCCGCCAACTGCTCCGTCGTTCGTGAGCCGATGATCGGGTAGACCGCGTACGGCTGCGCAAATAATACGGCAAGCGCTACCGCCGAGGGAGCCGCCCCGATCTCTCCGGCAATTTCGCGTACGCGCTCCAGACGTCCGAAGTTGACGTCGTTGAAATATTTGCCGAGCGAAGGCTTGGCTTTCTCCAGCTCTGAGCGGCTGAGCGCGCGGCCGAAAAAGCCTCCGGCCTGAGACGAAAACGGCACCGCCGCCAAATCGTATGTCTCGTGATACTTCTTCGTTGCCTGATCCATAACCGCCAGCGTCTTATCCGATATTCCATCCGGATTTGGCTCGGCCAGACTCCACATCATCTGATTGGCGCAAAATCCGTACTTCCCCGCGGCTTCCGAATACGCTCTCGCTTCCTCTATACGCTTCACCGACCAGTTGGAGCAGCCGAAGCTGCGGATCTTGCCGGCGATCACCTGCTCGTGCAGAAAATCGATCATCTCCGAAACCGCTCTCGACGGATCGTCCCGGTGCAGCCAATACAGATCGATCGTGCTTACTTGCAGATTGCTCAGACTTTTCTGCAGGTCGTGCTCCAGTTCCTCGCGCGACAACCGGAAAAACCGTCCCTCCGCCGGCTTCGGACAGCCGCCCTTCGTTCCGACCACGATCCGGTTCCGGTTTTGTCTCAGCTTCATCCACTTGCCGATTGTTTTCTCGCTGACGCTCTTGATCTCACATTGCCAATCCGCATAATTCAGCGACGTGTCCAGGAAATTGCCGCCCAAATCGACGAACGTATCCAGCATCTTGAAGGAATCCGCTTCATTCAGCGTACTGCCGATCGACGCCGTTCCGAGACAGATTGACGACGCGTGGATGTCGGTACGCGGAATCGTCCGGTATCTCATACTCCTCTTCTCCCCTTATACCTACGAAATATCCATGGCTTCACTGCATGACCACATAACCTTCGCTGTACAGGGAGCCATTACCTGCCTGCTCCCAAAATAATTACTTCCAACTTAGTCGCATCCGACCGGGCGCCTGCCGCAACAATTTGCTTCTGAATCGGAACGAATCGCCCTATATATAGCTTAGCGGCAAAACAGCCTATCCTTCGTGCAGACTTGTCCGTTTGCCGCTTCCGTCTCTTCGTCTTTTCGCCTCTTCGCCTGCCGGCGCAGTTACTTTTTAGGAGGAGTGTTATGGCTAGACGCCCCGTCATCTTGATCCACGGCTATTCCGACAAAGGAAAGTCGTTTCAAACCTGGGTCGGCAAGCTGTGCGAGCTTGGCTACGATCCCCGCACCCTTCACGTCTGTTCGTATGAAACGTTAACCAACGAGGTGTCGATCGCGGATATCGCCGAAGGTTTCGACCGTGCGCTCCGCGAACGGATCGGCCTGGGAGGAGATGATGAGTTCGATGCGATCGTCCATTCGACCGGGATGCTCGTCGTGCGCTCCTGGTTGTCGATGTACGCCTCGAGACGGAGCCGCTTGAAGCACCTAATCGGGCTTGCGCCGGCCAGTTTCGGCTCCCCGCTCGCTCACAAAGGCCGAAGCTGGCTTGGCGGTATATTCAAAGGCCGAAAAGAATTCGGCCCTGACTTCCTGGAAGCCGGAGACCGGGTTTTGGACGGGCTGGAGCTCGGGAGCAAGTTCACCTGGGAATTGGCGGAGAACGATCTGCTCGGTCTTACGCCTTGCTACGGCCCGAACGGCGATACCCCGTATGTATTTACATTTTGCGGTACGTTGGGATATGGCGGCCTCAAGAAGCTGATCAGCGACGCCGGGACGGACGGGACCGTACGATGGGCAGGCTGCGCGCTGAACTCCCGGAAAATCGTCCTCGATCTGGCCAAGCACAAAGAGAAGCAAGAGCGGATCTCTGTCTCGAATTGGAGCAATGTCGACATTCCGTTTATTCCGGTCGAGGGGGCGAATCACGGCACGATTCTCCGCGAGCCATCCGACGAACTGGCAGCGATCGTATACGACGCGCTCGGGGTGGAGAGCGGCCAGGAACTCGCAGACTGGCATCGGCGCGTCAACGCCCTAACCCGGGACACGATGGCCCGGTTGACCCCTTGGCAGCAGTTTGTGATCCGGGTCATCGACGAACGGGGCGAACCGGTACCGGACTATTATGTACAGCTTGAAGGTCGGCGGCATCACGGCGGGCCGGAAGAGCTCCAATACTTTGATGTAGACGTGCACGCGTACAGCGGCGACACGAGCCTGCGGAATTTTCATGTCAATCTGGAAGAGCTGAAGCCCGGCTCCCTCCAAAGCCTGATTCTGCGCGTGATCGCCTCTTCCGGCTCTTCGTTCGTTACGTATCACGGCATCTCCGGCGATACAAATGGCGGACAGCAGCCATACGACGCGGACGGCACGTGGCATGCGGCTTTGGATTTGTCGCCCCTGCTCGGCGATACGGAAGTTAAATTTTTTTACCCGTTTACGACAACGCTCGTCGAGCTCCGGCTCAACCGGGAACCGCTCCCGCTGACCGGCCCCAACAAAGTGTGCTGGTTCGATCAGGCGTGAAGCGGCCGGCTTGCTACCGTTAACCGCAAAAATCGTCCTGTGAAGGGTATACCGCTCTAGCTCCTGTGCCCCTTCAGAGGACGATTTCCAGGTTATACACTCCGGCTCATGCAGCCGTCAATCCATGATCAGTTCATGTGCGGCAGGAACCGGCTTTCCCGTCAAACTGTTTTCGAACATATCGATCAGAAACAGAAAACGCTCGGCTTCGCGGAACACGTGATCCGCAAGCAGCGGATGAATGATGCTTTTGATCCGGCATGCTTCGATTAATTCGCGCGCCGTCTTCTTGAAATCGCGCAGTGACTTGACCGAGACCCGGTTTTGATCGAGAAACTGATCGAGCAGCGGTGCGGTCTGCGACTGGGGCCTCATCGATTCCAAATCTTTGGCCTGGAACAGCAGTTGGTCAAAATCGTGGCTGAATTCGTTCGCCTGCTGCACCAGCTTCCGCTCGGAAGGATCGAGCAGATGGCTGATAAATTTGGCATGATCGGCCATAATTCGCAGAAAGAACACATTTTCATCGATAATCGCATCAGGCAGCGGTTCCAGTCTACCGGTGTTCAGCTCGGCCAGCCGGTTTCTGAAATAGTTGGCTTCCCTGCTCACATGATCGACCAGCAGCGGGAAATTGTTCGCCCCCGGCAGTTGGCATGTCAGGATTAATCCGAGCACTTTTCTTTTGAATGCCCATATGTGGGATACGGCGACATAAGTATCCTCATTGAATGTACGGATCGTCTGCGGATCGGTCCCGGCCGTATAGCTGTTTGCCCGGTTCTCGATCGACTCGAATATTGCGTAGAACTGGTTGGCTTCCTGGATCAGTTGAGTGTCGTCGCACCGGAACCCCAACTTCAGAAACAAAGAATGCTCCTTCATAATCCGCGACCAAAATCGCACTTCATCCAGCGAACGAGCCACAAATACGTCAGCCATCTCACATGTCCTCCCCGAATTGCCATTTCCCCCACATCATATGTGCGAATGCCTATTTGGTTAACGCTTCGGACAGGCCCAAAAAAGCCCCGGCGTCCTGGACACGGACCGGGGTCTGCTGGAATCTGGTGTTTAGCTTTCGCCTACATGCGATCTTAGCGCTCAAAAAATTCAATCAGCCACCCGGTTAGCTGCTTCTGGGCAGCGCTGATAAACCGGTCCGAACGATGGACCAGCTCCAGGTGACGGACAGGCGGACGGTCGGTGATCGGAATCGCCAGCAGTTCGTATTGCTCCGGCCCCCGTTTCAGCAGACTTTGTGGTTGAATCGTCGCGCCGATATTGGCTTTGACGAGCTGCAGCAGCGAAGAAGCCGTCGTCGTCTCCATGACGGTCGAGATGTGAAATCCTTCCTCCCTGCACGCCTTCTCTACCAGCTCGCGCCCCAGGAACCCTCTCGGATACATCACCAGCGGCAGTGGCTCCACTTCGCGCAGCTTCACTTCCTTCCGTCCCGCCAGCGGATGGGAGCGGTTAACCACCAGTTCGTAGGGCTCGGAGCGAAGCGCAATTTGAGTTAACCGGTTGTCCGGAGTATTCCTCACGCCGATTCCGAGATCCACGGTATTGTCCAACACTTCCTCCTGAATCCGCAGCGTGGAGATCGCCTGAAGCTGCGTGGACGGGAAGTGCTGATGAAAATGAATAAACAGAGGCACGAGCAGGAAGTCCAGATCGGAAGGAAGAACACCGAGCCGAATCGTCCCGCCTCCGCCCCCGCAACAATTCCTGAATCGATTGTTTGGCATCGTGTTCGGCTTGTAGCATTTTCTCCCCATATACAAGCAGCAGCTTGCCGGCTTCGGTCAGCACGATTTTTTTGCCGATCCGGTCAAACAGCGGCATACCGAGCTCGTCTTCCAGCACGCGGATTTGTTGACTTAGAGTTGGCTGGCTGATCCCGAGCTCGTTTGCCGCTTTAGTAAAATGAAGATGATCGCAAACGGCTAAAAAATATTGAATTTGCCGGGTATCCATATCCTCGCTCCATCAATAGTATTTTTCTATGATTATAATAGAAACGATAGTATTGATCAATTTTCATTCCTTCTCTATACTCGTAGTTACTACTTAACCGCGAAATATAAAGGATGGAGTGCCCATGAGAACCTTTTATTTGCTGGCCGCTATTTTTTTGGCGGCTTTGAATTTACGCCCCGTAATTACATCGGTGGCTCCCTTGCTGCAGACGATCCAGGCCAACACGGGAATGAGCGGAGTGGCAGCCAGTTTGCTGACTACGCTTCCCGTATTGTGCATGGGGGTATTCGCGGTCGTTGCGACCCCGATTCGGGATCGGATCGGTCTCGAACGCACGATTTTTCTTGCTCTCACATTGGTTACGGCAGCCACCGCGTTACGCGGACTTATCGGTTCGGAAACGCTCCTGATCCTGACCGCGGTCGTCGCTGGAATCGGTATCAGTTTGGCCGGACCGCTGCTCTCCGGTTTTATCAAAAAGTATTTCCCGAACCATCCGGGAATCGTCAGCGTGTATTCCGCCTCGATGACGGTGGGCGCCGCTATGGCTTCCGGCCTGTCGATTCCGGTATACGCCCGGACCGGGAACAATCTGCCGCTGACCCTGGCGTGCTGGGCCGTCTTGGGCGTGCTCGCCTTGCTGATCTGGGCGGGGCTCATCCGGAAGCGTAACGAAAACGGACTGCCGGCGTCCCGCTCCCGCCTTCCCATACGCAGCAAGCGGGCCTGGATGCTCACATTTTTCTTCGGGCTGATGGCCAGCATGTTTTATTCGTTAACCGCATGGATTTCGCCGATCGCCCAAAGTCTCGGCTACAGCAAAACAAACGCCGCGCTGCTACTGACCGTATTTACGCTTATCCAAATTCCGGTATCGGTGATCGTGCCCTCGCTGGTCGCCCGTTACGGCAAACGCCGGCTGTTTCTTATCCTGTGCAGTACATGCGAACTGATCGGCATTCTTCTGCTGTTATCCGGACTCCCGCTGTCGGTTGCGGTCGTATGTCTGGGTCTCGGTGCAGGCGGCTTGTTCCCGCTCGCTCTGATGCTGCCGATCGTCGAGACCGATTCGGCTGAAGAAGCCGGCAGTTGGTCGGCGATGTCGCAATGCGGCGGTTACGTCATCGGCGCGGCCGGGCCTTTTGCCATCGGCCTGCTGCACGATGCATACAACAGCTTTCTCCCCGCTTTCCTGATGATGCTGGCAGTCATCCTGGTTATGATCGGCATCCAGTGGCGCATCGGCGACAAAGTCCGGCCGGGGTTGTCTCTACAGACCGCCGGAAGCCGGTAATCCTGCGTCCCACGCCTGTGACATAAGGAAGAGGCTGTCTCCAAAGTGTCGTAGGACAGTAGAGCCGATTATTAGACAAAAGGACCTCCATTCCCACTGTAACGTGGAAGTTGAGGTCCTTCTTCCCGAGCAGCATCGGTTCTGAGCGGGGCAAAAAAAATCGCAAAAGGACTTTTGTGACTTCACCAATTGGAGTCTCTGGGGAGCCTGTCGATTCATTGTGTAGAAGTGTTAGCAGACCGTTCCAAGTGAAAAGTTACCTTCTTCTGCTCAGACAGGTTGTCCGGAATCCCTTGATTGTATAAGGATTGTAAGGTAGGGGATTCCAGACAAAACTCGCCAGAAGGTAATCTTTTCCCTTTCCACTTGGTTGTCCACAATGAATCGACAGCCTCATAAACCACCCTTATCCTCCTCAAAAAAAAGAGAAAAAGGTGAGCCGACAAGCACGGACACACTTTTTCTCCACATATGACGGACAAGTTCCATTAAGCCATCGTTTCCAGCATGTCATACGTCACGTTGAATTTCAGAGCCTCGCCGTTCAAATACCGCTTGCATTCGTCCGCCATATACAACCCCATACGCGCAACCTCACGGCTCATGCTTCCTGCGATATGGGGAGTCAGAATAACGTTGTCGAGCTGCAGCAGCTCGCTGTCCCTTCGTACCGGCTCCGGGTATGTGACGTCCAGCAGCGCCGTCCGAGTAGGCACCTCCCGCAGGGCCCGGATTAAGTCCGGCTCTACGACCTGGGCGCCCCGGCCGGTATTGATAAACGTCGCATAAGGCATCATCCGATCGAAATGCTCCTTATTCAAAATCCCGACCGTCGCAGGCAAGTTTGCCAAATGGTTCGAGATCGTATGACAGTTCGCAAACAGATCGACCAGCTCCGACTTGACGACTCCCAGCTTGGCTGCGCGTTCCTCCGACAAATAAGGATCGAAGACTTCGACCGAGATGCGGTACGCTTGCAATCTCTCGATGACCATGCTGCCGATCATGCCTGCGCCGAGTATGCCGACTTTCGCGCCGTAGTTGCCCGGATACTGGTCCGCCAGCATTCTCGACTCCAAGTGATCGGATTTGCACATCGCGGCCGACCGGAAAAATCCTTTATTCGCCAATACGATTTGAGCCGCTGTGTACTCCGCGACAGGAACCGCATTCGCCGCCCATGCGCTGACGACGGTTACCCCGCAAGCCATAAAAGGACGAGCGAACGTTTGCACCGACCCCGCCCCATAAAACAATACCCGCAATTTCGGCAAGTACCGCTTGATTTCCTCCTCAGTAAAACGCGGAACCCCCCATGTCGAGAAAGCGATCTCCACGTCCCGAAGCTCGGACTCGAAAGACTCGATGTTTTTGTGGTTCACAGGCTCCGCCATAAATTCGAGAATCCCGTCCATTTGTTCGTAGAAACCGCTGTCATATACTTGCGTTCGTTTCCCGTTGTCATCCGATCCCAAAAAAACCGCTCTATTACTCACGCACTATCTGCTCCCCTCAAGTTGGATACTATCAGCGCTTATGAGGCTTGACCGCAAAAGTTTAACCCAAATTCAGCAAAAAAGGAAGAGCTCCCGGTAATTTTAGGAGCCCATTTCTAGAATTCATCCTATTGCATATGCACACCGATTTGCTGAGAGAACGGTGACAAGGCCCGATCCAGCGTATACGGTCATGGTGGGAGAGCGCTGCGGATGACCCCCTCAGTTGTCTCATGTCTCGAAATGAACGGCTGGCTGGGCCAGGCGAAAAGGGAGTATCCGGCGGCTCTTTTCTCCTCATCAGCCATAATCCCGTTGCCGTCTCCTCGTCCGTCATTGACCGCCTGACTGTTTCTCCAGCAGCGGAATCAGATGGCGAATCGGGACGGCCAGCCCCATCTTCTCCTTCTCTCCGCCAAGTTCAACTTGTGTAGTTGCAAATACGACTCCGATCACTTCGCCGTTTTCGTTGATGACCGGACTGCCGCTATTGCCTTTGTAGATCGGAGCACGGAGAGCCATCGCCTTCACATCCAGACCCTGCACCGGGATCTCGCCAACGATCGTTCCCTGGTTTGCGATATGGTTGAAAAATAGCGGATTGCCGATCACATACACAGGATTGCCGGGCCGCCACTGAGACTCTCGCTCGAGAGGAAGCGCCGGAAGTTCGGACTCGGGCGTTACGATCTTAAGCACAGCCAGGTCGAGAGTCTCTTCGCTGATCACAACTTCCGCTTCATGGCTCGCCCCTTCCGAAAAACGTACAAACGCTTTCTGGTTTCCGTCGATCACATGATGGTTCGTGACAATATATCCGTCCGGCGATATGACAAATCCGGTGCCTTTTCCATCTTCCGTGCCGACGACGACCACGGATTGCTTGTACCGGGCGATCGAATCGTCCTGCGACAGTTTTCTCGAAATCGCCAGAAACTGAATCGCCTGCATATTGTAAAGCATCGGCCAGAAGGCGACAACATTGCCGAGCATAGCGGCGATAGCTGTGACCGCGATCCATTTTTTCAGGCGCTGTCTCGCTCTCGCTTTGCGTTCGAAGTATGCCCGCTCTTCGGCTTCATCCGCTTCATCCTCATCCGTGTCGAAAAAGTCCGGCTCTTCCCATACCGGTTCTTCCTCCTTGCCGGTCTCCTCTCTGTCGATGTCCACCTGAGTACGTTGTTCGCGCTCCTTCATCTGCTCCTCCTGCCCGCCGTCTGTCCTCTGTCCTCTGTGTCTGGTGCCTGGTGTCTGTCGTAAGTTACCGAATATTATACCATGAACCTATCCACTCCGGTCTCTTCCTTTCGTATCAATAGAAAAACCGTCCGTAAAAGAGCGGACGGTCGTTGATGTGCAATCCCAGACATTAGTGCATTGGAGGGAACGGATACCTTCGCTCCAGCCGATTGCCGCAGCATTCAGCTGTTTCCCCTTCCGGATCACCGCGGTTCCCTTACTGCAAGCTTAATTGCCACGAAACTCCGAAAGGATCTGCGACCCAGCCGAACTGTTTGGCGAACGGATACGCCTGAAGCGGCATTAACACTACGCCGCCTTGCGATAACGTTTCGAAGGCACGGCTTATTTCCGCTTCCGATTCGCAATTCACATAGATGGAGATCCCCGGCGAGAAGGTCCACTCGTGCTTGACAGGACTGTCGATGCACATGAACGTTTGACCGTTCAACAGGAAGGTGCCATGCATAACACTGCCTTCCTTCCCAGGACCTTCAGCCCCGTATCGGGTTATATTCATAATTTGCGAATGCTCGAATAACGAGGTATACAGATTCATCGCTTCCTCGGCTCGTCCGTCAAACGTGAAAAACGGAATAAACTTATTGCCTGGTATCGTCATCTTGTTGGTCTCCTCTTATAATGAATTTTGTATTCCTAATACTCAACCACAGAGTTAAACATAAAAACATGATCCTTGTACTTATCAGCTATTCGGTAAAGTATGGACATAAAGCAGCTTTACTTGTATTTCCTTGGCTAGCCGGATTTATTCGTAAAAAGTCCGGTCCCACCCTGCTCGACTGACTGCTGAAAACTCAAGTGACCCAGCGAAAATCCGACGATCGTCACGTCCCGCCCGTTTTGTCTTTCTTTAATCAGCTTCATGATCTCCTCAGCAGTATCGCGAATCGAAATGAAGCGCACGTCGGCGCTGTTGCCATGACCCGGCAGATCTGGGACTAAGATGGAATAACGGTCCTTGAAATAGCGGACCTGCTTGTCCCACATCCAGCCGCTTACTCCTCCTCCGTGCAGAAAGACAAGCAGCGGCTTGTTGGAATCGCCTGCTTCCTTCACATAAAGGCTCACGCTCGTCCCTCTATTCCGATAGGTTATATACCCATAAACAGCTCCTCCAACTCTCGCAAAGCTTCCGCCACATCCCACTCCGCGTTCAAAGATCGAATCATGTCGGCCGTAATCGGAGCGCCGGCGTAGATCTGCTGCACCGTTTCAAGCGGCACTGTCATCTCGAAGTAACCCTCCGCCCAGTCGGCATAATCCTCCGGCGTTTCAAAGATCGTGCCGAGCAGAAAGCCGGAACCATCCTCCTCCCCGTCGGGGATATCAACATTGCCTTTCCGCCAAACGGAATCTCCGGCTTCCCGCCATAGGCAGAAGGTGACCTCGTCTTTCTCCAGCGCCTCATCGTCCAGCCAAGCCAGAAGCGCTTCCGGCGTTTCGTCATAAATACCGGTCCATACCTCGTATTCGTCTCCAGCGTGCGGGCTTAAGGCCGACTCGTGATCGAACCCTTTCATAATAACCCCTTCCGAAGCGAACAAAACAAACAGGTGGTCGCCTGCCCCGTTATCGATCTTCGCAAGCGAAACTTGAGGTGCCCACTCCACTATAAAACTGTGATACCGCAGCCATTCCTCCGGGCAAAGGATCAGATCCAGCGCGGCCAAAGCCATCAGCCGTTTTTTCAAAACATCGGGTTCAGCAATCGTGTGTAATTCCGTCACCTTGGCAGCCTTCCTTCCATACGATCCATCGAGTGCTCGGAGCCAACCTCGATTAGCCATCTTCAACCATTTCTCTTATTCTATCGAATGAATTCTCCACTAGCAATTCCGCCAATCAGCTTCCAGCCGATAACGGACAAGTGAATACAACCAAGCCGTCCGGGTCCAACCCTTCTTCGGTAAACCCGGCTTTTTGAAAGCAACGTAGACTGGCCCGGTTTTCCGTTTCTACATACGCCTTGACGGTTTCGATCCCCATAAGCTCAGGCCGAACAAGCAAATACTGCAGCAAACGGGCTCCGTAGCCCCGGAATCGCATTGCAGGATGAACCATCAGCCCGACCGAAGCGGTACGGTCCGCGTACGTCTCTAGGTGAATGTGGCCGATCGCATTCCCGTTTTCGTATACGTTCCACGCGTAATAACCGGAGCTTTGCTGAACGAAGCGATACCAACGGTCTAAAGGCAGTATACCGCCAAGCCAGTTTCGCACCTCCTGGTCCTGAAACCACGCTTCCAGCAGGGCGAGCCCTTCCCGATCAAGCGGTACGAAATCGAGCGAAAAGCGGCGAACCAGCCCCTCAACCGAAAGCTCCTGAAACTGGTGGAATTGCAGATCGGCTCCTGTCAGATCTTCATCGACATGGCTCAGTCCTTTAAAACCGAGACATTTCATACCGGCTTGCTTAGCCGCCAACACCCGTTCCGGGAATCTTCGATTACGATACATTCACGGGGATTAATCTGAAGCTTATCGCTAGCCAGCAAAAAAATCTGCGGATCCGGTTTGGAGGCAGCCACCTCTTCATCGCATACCGTAACATCGAATAAGTCGCGCAGCCCGAACAAATCCAGGACGGCGTTCATTCTTTTTCTCGATGCGCTTGTGGCGAGCGCCGTCTTCATTCCATACTCCTTGCACTCCAACAAAAACGGCAGCACCCCGGGGACTGGCTGCATAGAAGCGTACAGCTCGATCTCGCGGTCTTGATTATAGCTGCCGATCAAGGTAGAAAGGTCATGCGGCAAGTTGTAGCGTTCCTTCACAATGGACCAAAATTGCCGGGAGCTTAAACTCCCCCATGACTTGATCTCGTCAGCCGTTATGCTGCAATCGTAGGTTCGGGCAGCTTCACTCAGCAGCTCGTAGGCGACGGAATGAGAGTCGATGATTACTCCGTCCATTTGAACCTCTCATGACTAAAGTCACGAGATTCTTGGGTAGTCCCTTCTAACGAAGAGAAGTTCACCAAGCTAACCCTGTCGTTCCGACAGTTCGTGTAAGGATTACACAGCAAGAAGTCTTTTGCCTTCGGCAAGAATATTCAGGCTTGCGTTAAAGTCTCGGTCGTGATGCGCTCCACATTCCGGGCAATCCCATTCACGCAACTTCAAATCTTTTACATCTTTGTGCTTATAGCTACAGCAGGAGCATAATTGCGAAGATGCGAATGTTGAGCCTACAGCCACTACGATGCGGCCATACCACTTCGCTTTGTACTCTAGCATGGAGCGAAACATCGACCAGGAAACCTCGCTAATGGCCTTGGCTAACTTACGATTCTTGACCATATTGGCTACCTGTAAATCTTCAATGGCAATGATGTCGTGGTTTTTGACAATATGCGTTGAAATCTGATGCAAGTAGTCCGTACGAGCATTCATGATTTTCTCGTGAATACGCGCTACTTTGATGCGCTGCTTGTTCCAGTTGCTGCTGCCTTTCATCATGCGTGTAAGTTTACGCTGTGCTCTTGCCAGTTTTTCTTCCAATCTGCGAAAGAACTTAGGGTTGCCAACTACTACGCCATTGGATAGAATTGCAAAATCTTTCAAGCCAACATCGATGCCAACTTCTTTGCCTGTTTTGGGCAGCTCATCGATGCTCGCTTCTGCAAGCACGGATACAAAGTATTTCCCGCTTGGCTTGCGTGTAATCGTAGCGTTCAGGATTCTCCCTTCAACTTCACGGCTTTTAGCCAATTTCACAAGTCCAAGTTTAGGCAACTTGATCTGATTGTCTACAATTTCAATATTTCCATTCGTGTAGTTTGTTTGATAAGACTGTACAGGATTCTTTTTACTCTTAAACTTTGGCGCATCGTTTTGTTTTTTGAAAAAGCGATTGTATGCGTCACTCAAATTCCTCAGTGCATTTTGTAAAGAAAATTTGTCCGGTTCTTTCAACCAGTCTATTTCTTGTTTTAGTTTTGTGAGTTCAGCAGAACATGCTCCATAAGATAAGCCTTTTCCTGTCTCTTTATAGGTGTCACTCCATAGGGCTAGAAAACGATTATACACAAATCGAGCGCATCCGATCGTCTTGTTAATGAGTGTCGCTTGTTCTGGCGTGGGATAAATTCGGAATTTATAAGCTTTATTCACTACCATTGCTTTTCACTTCACTTTCTGATTTTGGATATACGTTCTTATCTGCTCTTTTGTATGTTCACTGGCTGTTGCAACAAAATAAGAAGGATTCCAAAAATTCCCTCCCCACAATCTCTTTTTTAACTCAGGAAACTCTTTAAACAAAAGTCTCGCGGAAACACCTTTTAACGCATTAATCATACCAGGTATTGAATGCTGTGGTGTACATTCCACTAAGAGATGAATGTGATCGGAGTCGCTTTCAATTTCAGATATAGTGAAGTTGTTATCGGACGCAATCTGAACAAGAATTTCTTTTAGTCTTACGGCGATTTCTTCCACAAGTATCTTGTGTCGGTACTTTACGCACCATACGATGGGTACTGAATGGCATAGACGTAACCACGACCACGCTTTATTTCTGACACATAATCACCTCTGATTACAGGATAACCTATGTCAGCGTTGTTCACCTTAGAAACCTTGACATTAAAGGGATTGTTGTAATAGTCACCTAAACATGTATCGGATAGTTAACGTGGCATAAGCCACGCCCTATCCGATGTTTTCTAACTCATGACTGAAGTCACGAGTTTGCGAAAACTATGTATCAAACAAGAACGCTTGGATCACCTTAACATCACCCTAACATTAGCCCCTTTCGATCATCCATATCGATATATACTTATTTCTCGCCGGTTATCCGATTCCTCCGCAATAAGGAATGTTTCCGCTTCCCGCCGCACCAACAACGGTTATACCGATTCTCTACCTTCCTTTTATTGCAAATTCTTGTATGATGGGAATACATTGTCTCGTCGTCCCCTTGACTCCGGGAGCGCTTCGCTTGGAGTTTTTTCGTTGGCATGTCCAGGGGCAGTCATGACAAAAATCGTTTTCGAAAGCAATATGGAGGTGCGGCATGCCGCAAAATAAACCAAGTTCGATCACCTGGCTGTTCCGATATCTGCTGCCCGTTAAAGGACGAATGCTCGTCCTGCTGCTTCTGCTGTTGACGTCTACGGGGGTGCAGCTCCTCAATCCTCAGATTATCCAGCGATTTATTGACACCGCATCCAGCCAAGGCCCCTTGGACAGCTTACTGTCGCTCGCCGGAATTTTTCTTGTCTTGGCGGTTTGCAGCCAGCTTCTAACGGTGTTGTTAAGCTACCTGGGCAACGATGTGGCCTGGAGGGCGACCAACCGGCTTCGGGCCGATCTGCTGAAGCATTGCCTGCGTCTCGACATGCGGTTTCACAACGTGAAGACGCCTGGAGAAATGATCGAGCGCATCGACGGCGACGTATCAGGAATGTCGAATTTCTTCGCGATGTTCGTCGTCCAGATCGTCGGCAGCTTTATTCTGCTCGCCGGGATCTTAGGCTATATGTTCGTCTTCAATTGGCCGATCGCCATCGTGATGACGATATTCACGTGCGTATCCGTCGGCGCGATGTTCGTCATTCGCGATCTGGGCGTCAAATCGTCCCAGGCGGAGCGCGAAGCGAGCGCAGTGTTATTCGGCTTTATCGAGGAGCGGATTGCCGGCATCGAGGATGTGCAGACGAGCGGCAGCGTCCCGTACGTGATGAGACGGTTTCATCTCGCCATGCGCAACGTGTTCGTGCGGGGACGCAAAGCCTGGATGCTACGCGTCGTTCCCTGGAACGTAACGGTATCGCTGTTTGCGGTCGCCGTCACTGCCGTGCTGCTGATGGGCGTGCATCTGTATATCACAGGACAAGTGACACTCGGCGCTCTGTTCCTGATTTTTCAATATACGCAAATGTTAAACGATCCGATCGAGCAGCTCGGCAACCAGATGCAGGAGTTTCAAAAAGCGAAATCCGGCATGCGCCGTTCCCGCGAGATCCTCTCGCTGGAAAGCGAAATCCGCAGCGGAACGGAGGATTCACTACCCGAAGGCCCTCTCGCCGTGGAATTCTCTCAGGTGAACTTCAGCTACAACCAAGAGAATCCGGTTCTGCGGGACATCAGCTTCCGGCTGGAGCCGGGCGAACGTCTCGGCCTGATCGGGCGCACCGGCAGCGGCAAAACGAGCATCAGCCGACTGCTGCTTCGCCTGTACAACCTCGACAGCGGCGTCATTCGCATCGGCGGAGTCGATATCCGGACGCTGCGGCTGGAAGCTCTGTATAGACGCGTCGGCATGGTTACGCAGGACGTACAGCTGTTCGACGGGACGTTGCGGGATAACCTGACTTTGTTCAACAGCCGGATGTCGGACGAAGAAATATGGGATACGACCGGCAGGCTGGGTCTGCGCCCCTGGATCGACAGTCTGCCGCAAGGGTTGGATACCCATTTGAAGGCGGGAGGCGCTTCCCTGTCGGCCGGAGAAGCGCAGCTGTTCGCGCTTACCCGTGTATTTCTGACGAAGCCGAGTCTGGTTATTCTGGATGAGCCGTCATCCAGACTTGATACGGCAACCGAAGCGGCGCTGCAAACCGCAGTCGACAAGCTGATGGAGCAATGTACCGGAATCGTGATCGCACACCGGTTATCGACGCTGGAAGCAACAGACAAAATTATGGTGCTCGGCGGCGGGCGAATTCTGGAATTCGGTTCCCGGCAGACGCTTGCGCAAGATCCGAAGTCCCGCTACGCGGAACTGCTTCGAGACGATCGACAGGAGGAGTTGGCATGACTGTAAGCCGGTTTCTGGGGCGGCTGCTTCGTTTTCGGCTGTCCTTGTTTGTAATCAACGGACTGTTATGGGGAATGTTCCACTCCATGCCGCTGCTCGTCGGACTTGGCATGCAGTGGTTTTTCGACCGGGTGGCGGCTCCCTCGCAAGGCTACGTCTGGCTGGCCGTCCCGTTAATCGTCGTAGCCCTCGTCCGTTTTACGAGAGTTGGCGTATTTTTTATCGCCTTTTATAAATGGGTCACGTACTTCTATCATGTTCAAGCGCTTCTTCGTACGAATATGCTCGCCGGTATTATGCGCTGGCCGGGACGTAATCTTCCCGCTTCACCCGGAGAAGCGATGACCCGCTTCCGGGAGGACGTCAACGAAGCGGTCGAGTATGTCGAATCGTGGGTAGACTTCTGGGGACGTCTTTCGTTCGCCGTCGTTGCAATCCTCATCATGGCCAGGATCAACTGGCAAATTACCGTAGTCGCGATCCTGCCGCTTGTCGTCGTTTCCCTCATTAACAACTTGTCGGGCAACCGTGCGAGAACATACAGCCGGCTGAGCCGCGAAGCGTCCGGACGCTTAACCGGATTTATCGCCGAGACGTTCGGCGCCGTACAAGCGATCAAGCTCGGTCAGGCGGAGGAGCATGTGCTGAACCGCTTTTCGGTGCTGAACGAGGCGCGCCGGCATACTGCGCTCAAAGACAATTTGTTCAAACAGTGGATGCGTTCGCTGAATCAGCACGTGCTGACGGTTAGTACCGGCATCATCTTGCTGATGTGCGCCGCCCAGATGCAGGCGGGCCGGTTTACGGTCGGTGACTTCGCCCTGTTTACTTCGTACCTGACCATGTTCGCTTCCAGCATCTCGCTATTCGGATATATGGTGTTTCAGCATAAGCGACTGAGGGTGTCGCTGGACCGGATGCGCGAGTTGTTCCGTCCCGGCGAAGAGGAACGCGTTGCCGAGTACAGCGAGCTGCATATGTACGCTTCCCCGCCCGAACTGCCCGTTACCGCCGACCAGCGGGACGATCGGTTCGTCGAACTGGAAGTAACTGGACTTTCCTATACGTATCCGAACTCGGTTCATGGTATCACCGATGTGAACTTGCAGGTTAAGCGCGGGCAATTCGTCGTAATAACCGGCAGAATCGGCTCCGGCAAATCAACTCTTCTCCGGACGCTGCTCGGGCTGCTGCCGGGTTCGGAAGGGACCATCCGCTGGAACGGTCGCGAGCTGGATGAACCGGCAAACTTCCTCATCCCGCCCAGAACCGCCTACACGCCTCAAGTGCCGCGGCTGTTCAGCGATACGCTTCGGGACAATATCGTCCTGGGGCGCGAACCGTCCTCCGGTTCTCTGGATCGGGCGATTCGGTTAGCCGTAATGGACAAAGACGTCGAAGACCTCCAGCTCGGTCTCGAGACGTATGTCGGCCCGCGCGGCGTGATGCTGTCCGGAGGCCAGATTCAGCGGTCGGCTACCGCGCGGATGATGCTGACCGAAGCGGACTTATTCCTCTTCGACGACCTGTCCAGCGCCCTCGACGTGCACACCGAGAAGCAGCTGTGGGAACGATTATTCGCAGAGCGCGACGTTACATGCATCGCCGTCTCCCATCGCAGATCGGCCTTAATCCAGGCCGACCGGATAATCGTGATGAAGGACGGCCGGATCGAGGCGGAAGGAACGCTTGCCGAACTGCTCCAAACCTGCGCCGAGATGCAGCTTCTGTGGAAAGGCGAAGAAACAGCCGCCCCCGACAATATCCCTCAGATGGCGCAGCCGATATAGCTAATGCATACGGGGAGCTGGCAACAGCTCCTCGCGTGCAGATCCGGCTTACCGTTCCGTCTGCCGCTTCGACGTCATATAATCGATCAAAAACTCGCGATCTTCCGGGTAAGCGTGACTGCAGCCACTCACTTCGTCCGGCGTTCTCCAGCTAACATGAGTGATGATCCCGTCCGGATCTTCGGAACCGATCCCAATCTGCCCGGCCGCGTCGCGGTAATCCCCTTCAAACCGGCACCGTTCTTCTCCGTCAACAATCAGCGACGCGCTGGACTCGTCGATCCTCCATACGATCCGAATCCATTCGTTTTCCGGCACCCGGCCCTTGCCGCGGACCCCGACTTCCTTACCGCTGATCGGGTCATGCCAGCGGAGCTCGTCTTTGTTGTTCTCCCAATTCAGAATAACCGCGCCTTCCCGGAAGCGCAGCCGGATGTTTGTGCTGTCCGTTTTGACCATGGCATCGACTACAACAGGTACTTTGTACTTCTCCGGCGTTACCGCATAGCCACCGTCGCTTTTGCAAAAAATGCGCAGCCCGTCGTCCGCCTGGCCGACCACACATGCTCGTTCCAGCAGTTCATTCACTAATTCGCGCGAACGTTCCATCGTTCTCTCCTTCGCCTCCAATTGATACGTAATAGAGGAGCGTCAAATTATGACTTGGATATATATTCAGCTGACCGAGTTCCATAATTACCCATTCATCATATCAAACGTATGTTCGTATGTAAAGAAAAAAGACCGCCTAAGGCGATCCGATTGGCATATGAAACGTTATCGTTTGAATCCGTTCAGCATAAGCGATACGGCCGTCATGGAGTCGGCTAACGCCTGCTTCTCGTCGGGCTGCTGAGCGATCCAGAGCGCGGCTTCATTCAGCGCTCCCGAAATGACGGGAGTGAGCGCATCTATAGATACCGGCTGAAGGATATGCTCCTGCTCCAGCAGTTGGAGCTGTTCGTGCAGCAGCCTCACCGAATTTTGCGAATCCATCGTGCGCCACACCTCCCAGCCGAATACAGCAGGGCCGTCTATGAGCAGAATCCGCTTGTGCTGAGGCTCAACGGCGGCCGTGACGAATGCCCGGCATCCCAGCAGCAGTTGATCCCACAAATCGTCGCTCTGAGCGGATTCGGTCAAGATTCGTTCCGCGATACGCATCTGCACGGACTCCAGTACGGCGTGGAACATTCCCTTTTTGTTGCCGAAATGGTGGTACAGAGCCCCGCGCGTCAGCTGCGCTTCGCTTGCGATATCTTCCAGCGCCGCATCCGCGTATCCTTTCCTCGTGAATACTTGTCCACCCGTCTCTATTAGTATACGTATCGTTTCATTCGTATCTTCCTTGCTTCTTCTCATCCTTCCTCCTGCTCCTGTTCCGCTGTAGTTTACAGTTCGTTCAACAGCAGCAGCGCGTCCCGGTCTTCGGATTTCACAAGCGATCTCAGCGAGTGGCGGACCACCCATCTGTAGGAGTCCCCGCCAAAAGCTTGATGCTCCCGCAGCCAGTCCAGCACAACTTCCTTATAATCTTTCGTCAGATCGTTTAGGTGGTTGGCGACCGACTTGCGGACATAAGGCGCCGGATCGTGAAGCAGCGGCTCCAGGAGCGCCAGATTACAGGCCGGATCTCTCCGCAGCGCGCCGATCCGCTTCGCCCAAGGAAGCCGCGGCCGGGTTCCTTCGCTGACCAGACGGCGGACGTGAAAGTTCGCATCCTGCGACCAACTGCCAAGTTGCCCGATACTCTCCTCCAAGTATACATCCAGATAGGGCCGTATGGCATACTCCGCCGTATGCCGCTTCGTAATTTCGCAGAGCGCCCGCATCGAGAGCTGAAAGTGGTCCAACCCGTACTTTTCTACAAAATAAGCGACCGGCATCAGGAAATACCCGTTCGTAAACATCCCCTCGTCCGTCTCGTTTTCCGGACCCAGGATGTGCATCAATATTCCGATACTCTCCGTGTAATCATCGGGCAATGCCTGCTTCAAGCCGTCGGCAATGACCGCAACTCTCCCTTTCAGCTCAAGCGGACCGACTAAGCCGGCTACAGAATCCACGAACGAACGGACCGGAAATTCCGCATAATGAGGCTTAATCAAATCCGATAAACGCTCCGCCAGTTCGGCTCCGAAGTACAACTTCAATGGCTGCGTACCGCTCATGCGCTTCCGCCGCTCTCCGGATCACCCGACCATATTTTCTCTGCATATTGGCCGCTGTGCGCCTCCGTGGGCGGAATGATCTTGATCACATCAATCAGCACGCCGCTCGGATCGCTTGTTATAAAGTGGCGCTGTCCGAACTCCTCGTCGCGGATATCGAGCTGCAGCGGAAGCTTTTCCTTGCGGATCAGCCGCTCATACTGCTCATCGACATCGTCAACCTCGAAATTGAGAATCATCCCCTGCACCGGCTTCCGATATGCCGCGGGAACCGTCGGATGAGTCGGGTCCAGCAAAGCCAATTCGAACGGCACGGTGCCGCGCGTTAATTTCAAGCTCACATACCAATCCGCTTCAAATACAATCTCGAACCCGAAATACCGGGTGTAAAAGATCGCGCTCTCCGCGATCCGAGTCGTCATAAGAACCGGATAAAAGCTTGATGCATGCATACGATGTTCCTCCTTGGATTGTTCGGATGCATTCATTTTAACATACATACTGAATGTATGTATATAGCCAAAAAAAAATTCATGTTTCACCTGTGATCAGCACCGCAACGGCGTGAACCGGGGAGCCGTCGCCACCGACGATACGCACTTCCTTCACTTCAGTTAGAGTTGAACTACGGCTGCTCATTCGTTGAGATATGATTGGAATTTTATACCATATTTCCATCCGGATCTCTAATATATACGGATGTTATCGGTACTAATGCTCCCGTTCTTCCTACAGGTCCTTTTTCAATAGCTACTTTGCAATCGGCCAAATGACGAATTACATCACCATAGGAACTCTGTTATAAAACATAAGTCAGCGGTACCGGACATAGGCGATTTTGCCTTCGGCTCAAATTCTTTGCCCACCTCGTGTAGGTTGATCCTCTGCTGTCCTAAATGTAACGCTTTTCTCCCTTCTCCAAAAGGAATAACCTTCATTCCTAAAATGCGGGAATAAAAAACACATTTTTTTCCTATATTAGTGACAGTTAACGCCAGGTGATTCAATCGACTAATATTTATTCGAATCCACCCCTATTCCGTTGTTATGATCCTCTATTAATAATACGACTTTCCATTCCAGGGTTCTGCACGTTCGGCATAGACGCGGCCGATTGTGGGCGCAAAGAGAAAAGCCGCGATTTCACGCGGCTTTCCCCGTCTAGTACCATTGACGCTGAATGTCTACGATCGCAGCCATCAACTCGGATGCAGCTTCTGCCGAGGCGCCGGTCTGGCGAAACCGGTCCAGGTCTTCCATCATTTTTTTTATAAAATGAGCGGCTTGCTTGCTGTTTCCTATTCCATGATGGTGTTCCGCCTGCCGTAAGCTGTTATCCAGCTGGCGGTACAACGCTTCGTCCATTACTCCTGACGTGCGGTAGCCGGTTAACATCGACGTGACCGACTGTACGGTCGCCCCTGCAACCGTAACTTCCACCGGAGCCGAATATTCCCCTTCCCCGGTCAGAGCCCGTACGGCGGCGACGACATATACGTACGCAGCCCCCCCGGATACATCCTCGTCCGTGAACGTCGTTTGCGTAACCCCTGCGGCAATGCGCACATAGCGGTTCAGTCCCGTATCCATCCGGTACACATGATAAGACTCCGCTCCGTCGACTGCCGTCCAGCTCAGCTCCGCCGCTCCATGATCGCCGCTGCCGGTCAGCGCAGCGGCTGCGGGCAAACCATAGACGCCTATCCGCATGTTGTCCCAAAATACACTGGTCTGCGCGGTCGAAGCCGTTTGCGTGCCGATTGCGTTCATGGAAGCCGGAACGGTCCAGCCCGAGCCGTAAAAGAACGGAATCGTTCCCGCCAGTTGACCGTTGATGGATATGGACGCGGTTTCATTCGGGACGTCTACTTCTGCTCGAATGTTGTACCACGTATTCGGTGAGAAGCTGTTGTTCGCAGGCAGCGCAGTATAGCCAGCCGCGGAACGATACGAGAAGCATGGTACAGTCGGGCAGCCGACGCCGTTATATACCAGAATCTCTATATGGGCGCGATTGCCGTTCATCACCTTGAAGGCCCGGATCGGCGTGACACTCTGCGGCAGCATGAAGTCCGCTTCGGCTGCAAATAGACCGGACTGCGGCGGAATCGCCACACTGGCCACTGTCTGAGCCGTGGAGGAATCGGACAGCTCCACGGCAAGCGACGACCCATTGCCAGTCGAGCCCGGCGGCACAGCCGATACGATCGCATAATTCGTTTCATTGCCAGGAGTAGCTACAATACGCGGCGGCACGCGCGAGCCGAGGGTTGCGGTCTCGAAGTCTTCCGCTGTCAGCGCAGTGAGCGGATTCGTCCCGAGCAGTGCTCCGCTTGCTTCCTCGGAATAGTCGAAGCTTTCACCGTGCGTATTCACTGCATGCACAACATAAAAATAGTTCGTTCCTGCCTCCATACTGTTGTCCACAAAATGACCGTAAACCGAAGAACCGACAGTACGGTAGGGTCCGCCGCTGGTCAAGCTGCGTTTGACAGTATACGAGTCCGCCCCGCTCACAGGCTCCCAGCCCAGCCGTACATCGCTTGCTGAGCGAGACGCTGTCAGCCCGTGCGGCGCTTCCGGCAGCGGCGGGATTTCGTTGAAGACTACATGGGAAAAGCGCGATGTATTGTACCGTAGTCGCAAAGTCGGTTCTTGGCCCGGATCGGCTGCAAGACCGATATAGGCGGCTCCGCTCGGGAACGTCGTTTCACCCAGTTTCGTCCAGTACAAGCCGTCCTGTGAATGTGAAACAATGACCCGTTCGCCGTAACGAAGCAGCTTAAGCCAGTGGGAGAGCGGTACGCCCGCCTCATACGTTGTTGTCTGAATCGTGTTACCTGTGCCGCCGCGTCTCAGCAGGGCGGGATCGAACTTTTGCGCGTTCAGATCAAGCGCGAGCATGACCATGCGCGAATCGGAGGCTAATGTTTGCCGCAGCATAATGCCGGCTTTGGCTTGCTGGTTCGTGCGGGTAATCTCGTCCACGCGAACGATAACTTCCCCGTTGCCGGAAAGCGGCCGGTACATATAGTGAAACGCGTCGGCGGTGCCGCGGATCGCTCCTCCGCTTTTAACCGTATATTCGCCGTTTGTCAAATCCGCGTGTCCAGCCAGATCGGGCGTACCGATGTCCGCCGAGCTCCACGGCGAAATCGATCCGGTATTATGAATGTAGACCGGTCGCGCCGGCGTGCTCGTCGACGTCCCGCTGTCGTCGATCGCTCTGGCCGTGATGCTGTAGGTCCCTTCCGGAAGCGAGCTCCACGTGTACGAGTACGGCGCGCTGAGCGCCTCGCCCAGCAGCACATCATCAGCAAAAAACTGCACCTTTGCAATCGTGCCGTCGCTGTCGCTGGCCGACGCTTGAATCGTCATGCTGCCGCCGGCCGTATGAAACGAATCGAGACCCGGGCTTACGATGCTCACCTGCGGGTTGTTCGAGCCATTGCCCATGATGCCGTTCAAATACTGCTCCAAATTCGTATACCCGTCGTTATTCATATCGCCGTTTCGGTCGGACGGATGATTTGGGTCCAGACCATGCAGCAATTCCCACGCGTCTGGCATGCCGTCGTGATCGCTGTCCAGCGGAGCCGTCCCGCCCTGCATCGCCGCATAGCCGCCGACTTCGTGCTGAGAATCGATAATCCGGCCCGTGCGCTCTTTGACTTGGGCCATCACGCGAGCTTCTGCGGAATCCCGCTTCGGTAAGGTTGCGCCGGCATCGGCCAGCACAAGTTCATAAGCCTGCTCAGCGGTATGCGTTGTGACCGAGGTCGTCGGGTACGCCGAAGAACGCGGCACCTCGGCGGGCGAAAACGTTACGGTCGCGCCGGGATTGATCACGCCCTGCATGTTGTCCGCCGTTACGGCTGCAGAACCGTCCATGTAATTGCCGCTAATATGGGCGGTCGAATTTTCTCCTCCGGTAAAAATCATATTTTTACGCGCCGTCTGGGTTGACGGGCCCCACTTGTAGTAATTGTTCACCATATTAAAATCAAGGCCCTGCCCGCTATGGCTCGTAACTGATCCCCAATCGTAAATAACGTTGTTGCGCAGGTCGATCAGACGGTCATTCGGGTATGGAGGCTCCATGTACGTCATAAACCGCGGATTGCGGTCGCTGTTGTGCATAATCAGATTATGATGATAGCTTGTCCCGCTGCCCCATATGCCGCCAAAGCCGTGGCTGCCCTTGGAATGAACCGACGTATTCAGCGCTTCTCCGATGACCGACCATTGCACGGTAACGCTTTCATTCGGATAGGCGGAAAAGACTTCATCCACCCCCCACAAAAACGAGCAATGATCGATAATAATGTTCGTGCTGTTGCCCATGTAAAACGTATCCGCTTCCAAATTGTTCCGGTCGCCGAGTCTGAAGCGCATATGTCGCATAATGACGTTGTCGGTATTGGACAGCTGCACAGGGCGGCCGATCACGGCAATCCCGTCTCCGGGTGCAGTCTGGCCGGCAATCGTCAAATTGGAGCTAGTAATAATAAGCGGCGAGTTCAGCTCGATCGTGCCGCCTACGCGGAACACAATCGTGCGGTTGCCCTGACTGACTGCGTCGCGGAACGAGCCGGGACCGCTGTCATTCAAGTTCGTCACCTCGTACACGTCTCCCCCGCGTCCCCCGGTCGCGTACATGCCGAAGCCTTCGGCTCCAGGAAAAGCCGGTATCGGACCGCTCGCGTAAGCGGTTTCATTAGAATCCGGCCAAATACATGTTGCGCCGATTGCAGCCAGCAGTAGCGCGGATAACCCGATGCGTTTTTTCATCGTTCTCATTTCACATATCCTCCCTGCTTACCGAATATCGGTTTTGTTTCATCCTGTCCTCTCCTGCTGAATAAGCTTACCCTAGCTTGAACAAAGTTTTGCCGTTTGCGCGGCACGTTCCGTGCGCAACGTTTTGAACGTCCGTGATCACCTCCGCATCTGGAACCCGAAACCCGATTCTTTAGAAATCGATTACTAAATACGAATACGATTTCCTTTCTTCCTAAATATTCAGGATTAATCCATATGACTCAAGTACATTATACGTATTCTTTAATCACATTGGCAACCCTGTTTGTTAACTTTTTATTTGCAGCATTTTTACAAAAATAGACCCTGATGGGTCGCTCTGATTCAAATGATTGTTACTTATGCCCCCAAGATTGACGGACCACCATAACCGTTTTGGCAAAAAATAAAAAGCCGCTAATTCACGGCTTTCCCGTCTAGTTCCACGATCGCTGCTGACAAAGTCTTATCGCTGGCCCGGTATGGACTTGATTTCTTGTCCATTTCGAAATCGTCTGCACAAATTGTTTATGGCGAACAACGCCTTCCAGACAAGGAAAAACTCTTTCAGCCATTCCTCCAATTCGTTTGGCCGAAGCGGTCACTTAAAGGAGTGGCGGATAATATCGCCGCGGCTGATAATGCCGACAAGCACTCCATTCCGTTCGACGGGTACTTTCTTGATTTGTTTCCGGCCAAGTATAGCCGCTATATTTTCGACTTCCTCGTCCCAAGGAACAGTCACCGGTTTTTTCTTGGCGATCTCCATCACGTTTACCTTCATCAGTTTGCGCACCCGCTCGTCGTACGCCTCCTCGTCTCCCTTGACGACGGCCGTAAACGTCAGACTGCTAATAATCATATCGTCGTGTTTACCGATATAACGCATAATATCACCGTCGCTTACGTAACCCTTAATTTCATTCCGGTCGTTGATAACGGGCAGTCCGCTGATCCGGTGATCGATAAATTTCTCGATGACCGCACGGACCGTGTCGTATTCCTTCACTTTGTACACCGGGCTGATCATAATATCTCTCGCTTGCATTCGCGTCCCCCCGCTTCACGATTCCTTCTCATGCAAACAAGTTGTATAATGAAACTATCTATATAATTGTATTATACAACCACTTGTCAAGTTGTCAATCACACCCTGCTTGTTCCTATGGTATGATGGGACTAGCGTTACCGGATTCATGTAAGGAGGCGTTTTTTCTTGGAAGAGAAGTTGAACGATCAAGCATTGGAGATCATCGAGGTGGAATTGTCGATCTTAATACGCCGGATTTCTTCGTTCACCACCTATAAAAAAATCGGGAGCCTGGATCGCTCCGCCTATTTGCTGCTGCACCAAATCTCTTCGCACGGCTCCGCCAGCGTCAAAACGCTAGCAGATGAATTTCATCTGGATGTCTCAACCGTAAGCCGTCAGACGGCGGCGCTGGAACAGAAAAGTTACGTGTACCGGATTCCCGATCCCGTCGACGGGCGTTCCTATTCGTTGCATATTACAGAGCAAGGTGCGGCGGCATTGACCGAAAACAAACAGGCCAGGCAAGAGCGCGTAGCCGAGCTGCTGAAAAGCTGGTCCGCCGAAGATCAGCTGATGTTCGGCCAGTTGCTGATGAAGTTCAACCGCACGTTCGATTAACGGGAGCGAATCGGACTTAAGTCTGCCGCTGCCCGGCGTTCCTCATTCGATCCTTGGTATATCTTATGTGATCGGAGGGAACAGTGATTCATTCCAAAGCTTTTTGGGTTCTACCGGATGCAGCATGCAGCTTTTTCCCGAAACGACAAAAACACCCTATCGCTTCATACTAATGATGATTCGATGGGGTGCCCGGATAGCGCTAATGTCTGGTTATCCAATGTTTAAAGCCAGATCGGCAGCAGCAGCAGTACGGCGGAGACCGTAACCAAGCCTCGTGTCGTAGCTTTGTTCAATTTTTTGTTGTTCTCCGATTTGAACCAGCCCTTGAACTGAAAGTAGTTCCGGTACAATACCAGGAACAAAAGCAGATTGCCAGCCGTCATCGTCCAATGGTAGACCGGGGAACCGAATACGGCTTCGTATACGGCTCGTTCGACCCCGCCAAGCACTAGCAGGCTCAATACAAGCAAAATGACGAGCCGAATCATTTCCAGCACAAACGAACCCCATTTTGCCAATCTGCCTTCCCCCCTTTCCCGCTTTCCTTTATTATGCCGCCTTCTACATTATATAACGCCGAAAAACAACAATAAGTTGCGTTTATTAGGGCTAGCCTTCATCCAGGTTCCGTCGTAATACTTTAAGCAAGCCCAAAGTCGAACGGCCACGATAAGCGACTTGCGATACTTCCGACACCTGCTGACTTGTCAAGGGAAGAACCCCCTGGTCGCTTTAGCACGGTGAAGAACTTAAGGGTTCCGTTCTATTGAAAAAAGCCCGGCAAGGGCTTTTCTTTCAAAAACGCTATATATTCCTCTACTCGTCGGCGGTGCCGAACCGCTTTGCGTTTCGGGCCCGGGCGCGTTCGATCTCGATCTCGCGGTTGCGGGGCTCCGCATTCGTTACCAGCGATCCGAGCAGCTTGCGGGCTGTTTCCGTTACCTCTTGGATCGCTTCTTCAAACGCCGCCTGATTCGCCTTGGACGGCGTATTGAATCCGGACAGCTTTCGGACGAATTGCAGCGCGGCCGCTTGGATCTCCTCGTCGGTCGCAGGAGGATCGAAATTATGCAACGTTTTTATATTTCGGCACATAGGTACTCCTTTGGACAGCCGTTTTACTGCCATTGTACTATATACCGCTCTTCACTTCCATTCCAACGGTATTTACTTATAGCAATCCGCTTAACAGATATCGATTACCACTCATCTGCAACTGTGAACAGCGAAGCTTTCTTTTTATCCGTCTTCCCGCCTCCCGATTAGAGCGCCTGCGCCTGCCAATGAATAACGACACTGCTGGACGTAACAGGTACGTTATTAGCAAACACAGCGAATGTCGCCACGCCGGAAGAATCCAGCGAGAAAAGCCGGCACGATACGTTTTCAGCAGCATCCTCCACCGTCGCCGTTACGCTAAAGCCTTTGGAGTAGGATCTCAGTCCGAGCGGGATGGCTACTTCTCCGGCAGCATTCGTCGTACCGGCATACCTGCCTCTCGCCGTATAACCTTGTACGCCGGTAATATCGTTGCCTTGACCTTGAACCGTGATCGTACCGCTTACGAAGCCGCGAAGCTGGTTGTCGCTCCCTGTGAGGAGTATGTCACCGTCGATGTTAACGTCCATGACGTTGCGGTTTCCGGCGATCAGCAGCTCGTAGCCGGCGCAGTTGGCGGCAACGACTTCCAGCTTGTTGTTCGACCCGTACACGGCGACTCCGTTGCTCCCCGCTCCGGTAACCGTGACGCTGCCCCGGCAAAAGCCGCCCGAGAGAACGCAGCCGCTCTGTGCCGGGCTGTCGATCAGTAAATCGATTACTTGATAGCTGTACCGGATCATCGCTCCGGTGCCCGCCGTTCTTCTCATCACTCCGCGGTACACGTTGTGACCTTCGGCGGACGATTCCGTCAGTTCTTCGACTCCTGCCCCCTCGGAGGTGCCGTTTATCGTGAAGTCGTAAGTTGTATAGCTTGCTCCCTGCGACCAGATGCCCCGGCCTACGTTTTTGGACGAGAAATCGAGGCGGCCGAGCGTCGGATTGTTCGCCTGTGACGTGCCCTTGATCGCATGTACCGCATACCCGACATTTTCCATATACAAGGCCGACAGATTAAATCCTTTGGCCGTATTTTGCATCGAAACGCCGGTTTGCATGCCCCGGATGACGTTGGCAGCCCCGACAACGCCTTCGCATTCGGCATCGGCAGCGTCCGTCGGCTTGCCGTATCCGCTCAGACGAATCCCGTGGCTGTTGCCGCGAATTCCGTCAACTCCATTGCCGACGATCATCGAGTACGACGCCCCGATATTCTCGATCGCCATCTTCTCGATATTACGGAAGCTGTTGAAGGCAGCGACTCCGTACTCGTGGCGACGGCGCGGCAGATGAATGCTTCCGTAACCGAAAGAGATCCCGAGTGCAGCCGTATCCACCTTATTAAGCATCACCCTGTTGAATTCCCCGCCGCCGAACTTGATCGAAGCGTGATTATTGGCCGTCCCTCCCCCGGGACTGCTCGAATCCGGCTGAGCGAGCCTGAAGCCGACGATATCCTTGTAGCTCGGTCCCGGTACGCCGGTAAAATAAACGATCGAATGGTCGACAGCCGTCTGCACAATCTCCGCATTCCAGGCGTAGAGCGACGACTTGGCGAAAATTTCAGATGATATCGACGTTTCTCCTTCAAAGTGAAACGTTTCTCTTCGCCCTCCCGCAACCAGAGCAGAAACCGTATTGACATCAACCAGCAGGCCGATCGCCATCCAGCATCCGAGGCCGGAAGGGTCGGTTTCGCCGGCACGCTGCAAAAATCCGGCCAGATTGTTCATATCGAATGGCACGGTAGGACTGATAATCGTCCCTCCGTTATGAGCGGATTTCGGACAATCAGCGTCCCAGTAATAGATGCCGCCGCCCGTATCCGTGCCCGGCATATAGCCGATCAGATGCACCTGCCGACCCGCATACTCGCCTTCATACCCGTTCAAGTCGGCTATGCTGTCCAGTGCCAGCACCCGCTTCTTCAACATGTCGGGCAAACCTCCCGGCCCGCCTCCGTATATATGTCCCGTAACCGTTCCTTGCTGAGCGGAGGTGACTTGGATAAATTGCCCCGTCGCAAGCGCTGCGCCTGTGACACCAAGCGCCGTCAGAATCGATCTGCGGCTCATCTTTTGTTCGGACATTCGAATCGCTCCTTCTGTGTAATCGTCCGGGAAGTGCTCCTGCTCCATAACACAGGCAACAATTCCGTGTTACGAGTCAAGGCGCCGCCGGCTTTACCGATTGACGCACGGTCAGAACCGTCTCTATCATCAGGTCAAACGAATCGGATTCGTCGGCAGGCTTCACGATCCCGGTCAGCATATCGAACGCTTTGGCGGCAATCTCGCTTGCCGAAGGTCCGACGGTCGTCATCGGGACAGGAAGCGCTTCCAGCTCGGGGATATCGTCGTACACGATGATCGATAAATCGTCGGGAACGCGCACCCCGTTTTTTCGCAGAACGTGATCCACCTTTAGATACACCGCGTGTGAATCGGCTACGAGTGCGGTAGGCTTTTGTTCATGTTCAAGCATGCTTCTCATTTTGGCTTCAAAATGTTCGTCGTTCGGGTGCACGAGATACTCGCGGCGAAAGTCGAGCCCGCGCTCGTCGCCGGCCTGCATAAAGCCTTCCAGCTTATCGTTATATCCGCCCGCGTAAGCGATGCGTGTATGGCCTTGCCCGGCAAGGAAGCTGACCGCCTCATAGATGCCCTTTCTCCGGTTGATCGAGATCGTCAGAGCGCCGTCCATTTTTTTGCCACCGATCAGCAGCAGTTTGCCTTGGAAAGCCTCCTTTTCTGTCAAAAATTCGCTGGTTGGTTCCCAAGTGGAATGGCACCAAAATATAACGTTATCCGCGAAAACCTGATTAAACACGCTTAAGGCCGCTGCAGGCTCGTTCATCGAGATGATCACATTGAAATCGCGCTTAAGCCCTTCCGCATGAAGCTCCATGCTGAGGTGATAAAAAAACTGTCCTTTGATGGACGGCCAAATCAGACCGACGTGGCGCGTCTTTCGATCGACAAGTCGTTTGGCGGCAAGGTTGGGCTTGTAATTCATTTGGGCGGCAATCGCGAGAATCTTTTGTTTGGTCTTTTCACTTACCCCCTTTCCGTTATTCAGTGCGTTGGAAACGGTTACATGGGAAACGCCAGCCGCTTTTGCTATATCCTTGATCGTAACCATCTCTGTCTCTTCACTCCTAATCCGTTATATGTTCATTATATTAAACGTGTAAGTATCAGTAAATAGCTAATTTTACTGATCGTATAATAAATTAATTAAACGCGTAAGTTCACGCTCGTTTGTGTCCGAACGCCAAAGAGCCGGAAATCGCTCATCGGATCTCCGGCCCTTTCTCCACTCCTATTTACCCCATCTGTTACCCGAAATGATAGGACCTGACTTTACGACTGACTCTCCCTGCATTGGTGCAACTTGCGTGGCCGTTCGATAATCGCCGCTTTTCGTACAAGCCATTTCTCGATACTGAAACCTGGAAGACGAATAGTTCGCCTGCATCGCCTCTTCGCCATTCGGAAAGTTAGCGTTGTGTGCCGCTCCTTGCCGGTCACTTCGTCCCGGTAGTGGCGATCTGCTCCTCGATGCGCTTGTTCGATGTCGCCTCGGCCTCACGCAAAGCCGTGTTGACATCCTTTTTGCCCGTAACCACTTCGGCAAATACGGCTTGGATGCTCGTATCGGCGATCGCGTAGTACGGCGAGAAGGGAGGTGCCGCCGCAAACTTATCGGGGAAGAAAGCGGCAATATTTTTCCCTTTGTAGTTTTTATTGTTTTGCCCGAACGCCGCTTGAACTTCCGGCGTATTGATTGCCGGCGTAAACCCTTCCTTCGCCAGCTCGATCTGAACCTCCTGCGAGGTAAGGTACGCAGCGACTTCAAAGGCGGCCTGTTTATGTTTACTCGTGGACATGACGTACAGATAGTACGGATCGACCGAAGATGCTATGCCCGGCGCTTCTTTATAAGAAGGCATCGGAGCGACGTCCCAGTTCAGAACTTCCGTGTCGGGCAGCCGCCGGGCGACATTCGTATAGTGGGGATACATCGCCAGCGTCTGATCCTTGAAAAACATATTTTCCAGATCCGAACCTTTCGCCATCCTGTCCGTCGCTTCGAATCCCGGTACGGTGAAGAATCGTACCCAGTTGTCAAAGATCGTCTTCACTTTGTCGTCGAAAACGGATTTGTTCGTCTTCGGATTGACAAGCTCTACAGGAAGCTGACTCGTACGATACTGCCACAATATATTGGTGCCGAGCCCGTAATATTTGATGCCGCCTTCGAGCCGGCTCAGTTTTACCGCCGTATCGTACAGTTCATCGTAAGTCATGCCCGCTTTCGGATAAGCGACGCCGAATTTATCGAAAAGCGTCCGATTGTAGAACAGCACCTGGAACTGGGTGAAGGCCGGCAGTCCGTACAAACCTCCCTTGGCGATATCGCGCTGCGTATCGATAATCGTCTTGTCGAACCGGTTCAAATCGAATTTGCTCGCCTGGATCATCTCTGTCAAGTCGGTCTCCAGGTTGTAATCCAACACCATCCGGCGCGTGCCGGACGGCGTGACGAGCATCAGGTCGAACGGCGTTCCGGCCGTGATCAGCTGGTCGAGCGGCACGCTGCTGTTCGGGATCAGCTTGGGCGTAATATGCGGGAATTTCTTCTTGATCGCGTTCCCGTAGAGAGCGTCGAACATCTCTGGAGTCCAGTTCGATTGCCCGCCATACAAAACGATTTCGATCGGCTCCGGCGGCTTCGCCTCCGACTGTTTCCCGGCCGTCTCCGAGCCGCCCCGCTCGCCCTCCCGGCTGTCCCCGCCGCCGCTGCAGCCTACAGCCCCTATGGCGAGCATCGCTGCACATACCATACTTATACCTGCCCGATATTTCCTCAAGACGATCCCTCCGTTACGATAATGGCAAAGCTAAAGTGAAGCGCTTTCCTGCTTAAACACACGTTTGGCGGATTCCGACTTACCCCTTAACTTTTATTCGGGCTTCCTTACATCTAAAGACGCATACAGCTGTGCCAACAGCCCCATCCCCATCTGCGACAAGACTCGGTATCCGCAAGTTTGCAGCTCGATCCCGCCCGCATTATGCTGGGTAACGCCCGATAAAATGCCGTCCGGCGTCAGGTACGACTGGATCTCTGCGAGCGCTTTCTCCGCCGCTTCGTAATGCCGCTGTTCCAGCAGTCCTTCCCTCGCACCGAGCGCAAGTGCGGCGGCAATCCCGGCCGAGCCCGACGTTTCGATGCCGGTATCCGGATCGTCGAGAAACGAAGTCCAAACGCCTTCCAGCTGCACCCATTGCAGGGCGACATCCGCAATCCTGCGAATCTCCCGCTCCAGTTCGTTCAGGGCAGGCAGCTGGCCGAAAGCGGAAGATTTCAACTCGTGCCACGTTCGCGTCATGCCGAGCATATACCAGGCATACGCCCGCGACCAGTTGCGGAACACGTAAGCGCCCGTCTTCCGATTGTACCTCAGAAATAGATGAGTGCCCCGGGCCAGCGCGTCGCGGCGTATCATCACCTCGCCGATCGCCCGTTCCGCCAAAGCCGCACGCTCCAGCTTCGCCGCAACTACGGCCATCGGGTATGCGACCGTATACACGCCTTCCGCCGTAATCGTATCTCCGTCGACAATCGCACCGCCTCCAACCTGAAGCCGGGCTTCCCAGAACGAGAGGGTCCGCGAAATCAGCGGGTGATCGGGGTGAAGCTTGGCGATAACCGCAAGCGGCAAAGTCGCCTCGATCGTGGTCAGTTTGTCGTCCGCCGCCTGACCGTGCAAGTCTTCATACCGGAGACTTCCGTCCTCGCTTACATATTGCCGAAGATGCATCCCGATAGCCGGATCGATCCGTTCCGCTCCGACAGACGGACGCAGCGCATATAGTCCGTCCAGCACGCAGCCTTCCAGCCAGCCGAAAGGCTGCAAGGAGGACAACGAGGCGAAGCTGTTCACAAATGCCCCGGTCCGCCGCTTCCCGCCCCCAACGAGCAGATGGGGGACAAATAACCGGCGCGTGTTATCGCCCTGCAGCTCATCGAATATCCATAAAGGCTGGCCATCGCCTTCCATTCTCAGAACGACGCCTTCCCGAAATGCCTCCGCCGTCCGCTCCCCGTCCAGGATAAGCTCGAACGGCTGGAACGTGTACGCATATCGAATATCGAGACTGCCGAGCTTCTCGCCCGACTCTCCGAGCAGGACGTCTACCTTGCACGCCGACCGGTAATCCAGCGCAGCCGTAATCCGCAGCCGGCCCTCGCCCGGGAAAAGCGGATTGATGATCGGCCCCTGCTTCTTCCATTCCAGATAAAGCTCGGATCCGGCGCCGAGCTTGACACCGCTCCAGCCGCGAGGCAGCCTTTTGCCCTCTGGCCAGGCTCCGCCCGCATGATTGCCGATCAGATTCGCCGAATAGTACACAGGAGTTTCATAATTGAACACTGCATGCCCTCCAATGGTATAAAACCGCAAGGAAATAACTTAACAATTTGTAAATACTTTTTCCTCTTATGAATAACCCCGATCCCCTCTGAAAAGCGTCCCCCCTCTAATAAGTGAGCCGATGAATTGGAATATATGCGGTAAGACAACGTATCCCACCATCCCGGCTTTCTTTCCATTGTAGAGATTTCCATTCGAAACTCCATTAAAAATATGTCAATAACTTAACGATATCACTATTAAAAATAGGTAAAACCGATTGCTTTTTACTGACTGCGCCTGTAAGCTCATTTATAGCAGGAAGATTTTCAATCGGCCGACCGGGAGGACATGCTCATGCTTCGACTGGAAAATGTAATATTCGATGACCATATCCCGAACTGGCGAAGATCCAGAATCAAGTCGATGCGGCATGTGATCATTTTTGTCGTGCAGGGAACGTTTCAGTTTGAACTGGACGACTTCCACACCGAGCTTACCAAGGGGGACATCCTGTTCGTTCGCCCGGGGCCCTATCGGTCCGGCACTAACGGCCCCTTCCCTCCGCATCAGAAATATGTAGCTCATTTCCAGCTTGACGAGGCTTCCAGGCAGCTATCGGCCCCTCACGGTTCCGAGAAAGGGTACGTCATCTACAAAACAAACCGGGCCGAATATTTTCGCCAGCGGTTCCATGCTCTGCATCAGGCGTGGATAGACAAAAGCGCCTATCATGAATTCGTCTGCCACGGGCTCATCTCGGAAATATTCGGCTCTATGCTCCAGGAATTGGACCGAAAAAACATCGCATCTTCCAAATTAAAACTTGCCCGCCAAATCGAAAAACATATCCAGCAGCACTTCAAAGAAGAAATCCGGCTCGAACAGCTGTGCGAGCTTGTCCAGCTGTCGCCCAACTACGTGATCCGCATCTTCAAGGAAGTGTTTAACCAGACGCCGCTTGGCTACATTCACCAGCTGCGGGTTTCCGTCGCACGGGACATGCTGCTCCAATCGGATATGACGATCCACGAAATATCGAATTACTTGGGTTTCTGCGATCCGACGTACTTCAATCGCGTATTCCGGAAAATAACCGGCTATCCGCCCTCCCAGCTGCGCAAAGAGCGAAAAGAAGCGGAAGCTGAAAGCGTCGTCCGGAACCGTTAGGAGGATACGTCTTGCGTAAAGGGAGCGGCTCCGAAAACGCAAAAAAAAGCCGGCTTGAGCTCTGGAAAGCCCGAACCGGCTCGGCTGAACGTACCAAATAACGGGTGCTAATCGCTCCTATCCCCCGCGATTATCGCATATGCTGCGGCTGTTGAATAGCGGCTCCCCAGGCAGCAGCATGTGCATGATGAACTAAGCCCGTCGAATGATCCGGCGGCAAGCCCCTCCACGACGGGTCAATGCAGCGGCAAGCGGATGGACAGCTCGCATCCCATCGGGGTTCCATCCGCATCGGCGGATGAACGGATATAAACTTCCCCTCCGAGCAATTCCACCCGTTCCATCATGGCCGATAACCCGAACCCGGGAACGGCGGACCCGAACGGCTCCCCGTCGCTAATAAGCTGAAAATGCAGCGTATCCGCCGCTGTTCGAATCGAAAAGCGGACACAAGCGCATTTGCCATGGCGAATGCCGTTGGTCAATCCCTCCTGAAGCGCATGATACAGCACTCGTTCCGTCAATGCGCCGAGAGCCGGAGCGGGGGGAAGCGAGATGTCCGTCTCAATCTGAATGTCCATCGTATCCTCGGTATATTGGATCAGCTCCCGCAGAGACGACTCCAGTGACATCGGCGGATGGTCGTCATCCGCTTTCATGATTCGGACCGCCTGGCGAATATCATTCAGCCCTTTGCGGACAAGCTCACTTAACAAATCCATCTTTTCCATGGGAAGTCCGCCATTCCGCTCAGCCAGCGTTTTCGTCGCTTCGATCTGCACGATCGCCGCCGTGAGCGTATGTCCCACCACGTCATGCATCTCGTAAGCGATCCGATTCCGCTCTTCCAAGACGGATTTTTCGGCGAGCGTTTCGGCTTTCTCGCGAAGCGTGAGCGCCAGGTTGCGGTTGGCCTGCTCCAGCTCGCCTGTACGCGTATGGACCAGTTGCTCCAGATTGCGGTGAAACTGCTCCAGCTCCTTGTTTTTCACGAGCAGTTCCGCGGCGCTGCGCTCCGCCTCCTGATGAACCCGGCGCACCCTGCTGACGATAACCATGGACATGCAAATGATAAATAAAAACAAAGCATTGGGCAGCAAACCTTCACTGATCCTGTACCAATACGTTTGCGAACTCAGCCATTCGGTTAACAGCCCGGGCATCGTATACAGGACCAGACTGCTGGTCGCACATAGTGTAAAGGTGGAGTTTCCCCGCATTAGCCATAGCTGCTCCTGACGTCCGACGGCTGCACGGTCGCCGGTCGCCGCTTGCGGCGCCCATAATTTGTAGTGCGTAAGCGCATACGCAACGATAATAAAGCCGGCCACCGCTGCAGTCGCGTTGCCATAGATCCGGTACTCCATATACAGCCGCGGCAGCGTAATCGCAGCAGCTACAGACGCCAGCCCGTACACCCCCATCATCGCATGCACGATCAGGATCAGCGGCCGGCGGCCGGCATTAAGCGCGCTGGTATAAAACCCGATACAGCCCCAGATCGCCAGCGGGGTTAACAGCTCATTCCAGTAGTACCCATGCTCCATGTCGATAAACCATTGCATCAGCCGGCAAGAGAACAGAAACGATAACCCCATGGAGAGATTGAACAGTGCAAACCATCCGTACAACGTCACCTTGCGCCGAATAAACATGGCCAGCCCGACAAACCCCGCAGCCACGCTTAAAGTGCCGTATATCACAAAGGTCAGCTCCGAACGGATCAGCGCATACAATATTTGATCCGGTTCGCCGGCCAATACCCAATCGTTGCCGAACAAGGCGTCGCCTTCCCACTCCGTCCGGATCAGCAGCTGTTTTCCTGCGTCCTGCGGATTGATCTGGACCGGATGTATCAATTTCGTGCCGTTGATATGGTCGCTCGCGTTGTCCTTATGAAACCGGTAGATCGAATCCTGATTCAGCATAACCTCAAAATGGGTAAAACGGGCTAAAAATAAATACGGATTCCGCCAGTTCAGCTCGGGCAAGGTGCGCTGCAGCCATACCGTTCCTTTGTACCCCTTCAACAGAAGCCTCGTATCGGCGTTAAAGGGCTTCCAGACAGTGTCCTCCGGACGTTCCGGACCAAAGCCGATTTCCCACTGCCCGACAAGCGCGGCATAAGGCTCGCGATGTTCGCCGACCCGGCTGTTCCGCTCCAGCATCACTGCGGGCAAGAAGGTGCAGAAGACGATCAGGCAGACGAGACACCACAGGAGAAGGGAAATGCGCTCTCTGATCATTCTATCAGCAAACCTTTCAGAATCGAAATCGCGTTCTGCCGGTCGCTTGTCCCGAGTTTATTGTAGATGACGCTGACGTAATTCCGCACGGTTCCTTCGCTCATAAACAACATGGAGGAAATTTGGCGATTCGTATATCCCTCAATCATCAGAACGATAATTCTCCGCTCGCGCTCCGTGAACGCATATCCGCGCTCCTTGATCTTGGCCTCGTCCAGCGTGTCCGCCCGTTCTTCCGACAATACCGACAGCTTGGCGGCCAGCCTCGACGCCACTTGGGCGGGCAGGATGACGTTCCCGTTTATCGCTTCATGAATCGTTTGCACGATAATTCTGGAGGGCATGTCTTTCAGCAGAAAGCCATCCGCTCCGCCCGCCATCGCGTCGACAATAAACCGGTCCTCCGCAAAGGTAGTTAACATAAGCACGATCGTGTCCGGCAGCTCGCGTTTGATCTGCTTCATCGCCTCAATGCCGTCCATCAGCGGCATCTTGATATCCATCAATACTACATCCGGCCGGCATTCCTTTGCCATTCGCACAGCTTCCAGCCCATTTTCGCACAGGCCTGCGATATTCAGCCCGTCCTCCGCCTGAAGAATCGTCTGCAGTCCTTCCCGCAGCAGCCGCTGGTCATCCGCTATAAGGATCGATATCATGCCGTATTCACCTTCTACCCTTCCTTTGTTCGACGCATCCTTACCCTATTGGTAAAAAGTGTAGCAGACACCGGCTGAATCGTATAGGGGAAAGAAGCAAGCCAGAAGCTAAACCCGATCGCGGATTACGCGGGGGTTACTTCCAGCTTGCGATGTCGTTGTAAGTCGTCTCCGTGCGCAGCCACGCACGGTTCGCTCTCCTTATTGTCCGGAAAGCATCCCCATCAGGATCGATTCGAGCTCCTGCGGCTCCACGGCACGGTTATACACGCCCAAAAACGCGCGGGTCGCCTCGGGGCTTGCGGCGATCAGCCGGTTGACCATGTGCTGCTCCTGTGTAAACGGAACGTTTTTAGTAAATTGACAAGCCATTTGAAAGCGCGCCATCATCGTATGCTCCATCTGCTGCTGATAGTCCGCGGCCATCCTTTCCCAGTTGTCGTCCCAATCGCGGTACCGGCTCAAAATGCCGGTCAGAGTGCGTGCGCCGTAAAGCGCGTCCGGCATCCCTTGACCGACGACCGGGTCCTTGAAGGATAAAGCATCGCCTACAAGCGCCCACCCCTTGCCCATCCCCTGGAACCAGTCATTGTTGTAACCGTGCAGCCCTTTGATCTTCTCGGATTGCTGTGCCTTTCTCAAGCGCCCGGGGAGAGGCGAACCGGCAAATCCGCTTTCCGCAATTTCCAGCATGGCGGTATCCGGCGAACTTTGAAATCGGTCCATCCAGTACGCGTCGTTCAAGGGAAACATGATGCCTACGACATACCGGTCGTCGCTCGTCGGGAACACAATCCCCATCTTATCTCCGATTTTGTACAATTCCACATGGATATCGCCGTCCTGCCGATAACCTTCATAATAACCGACATAAGAAGCGAAATCCGTCGGTACGGAATGGAGACATGGACTGTTTACAAGGCCGCGCAGCGCAGACAAGCGGCCGTCCGCACCGACCACCAGCCTGGCTTGGAAGCTCGCCGTTTCGCCGCTGCGGTACACCCCCTTTACCCCCGTTACCGTTTCCCCTTCCCGGATGACGTCGGTGACGCGGAACCCGTCGATCAGCGTCACGCCGTTTTGTGCCAAAGCATGCTGCTGCAGAAGGATATCGAGATGCTTACGGCGTATGCACAGGCCTTGCCTTTCCCCGTCGACTTCCGGAAACCGGCCGTCGATCACCGTATCGTCGAATTGGATAACGGCACGGCTGTAAAGCGGCGTGTTCGTCTCCAAGAGGCGGTCCAGCACTCCCATCTCCCGCAGCATGACCAATGAATTGCTAAGAAAATTATGCGTGGACAACGTGTCGCTCGGAAACTGGGCTTTATCCAGCAGCAGCACCTTCCATCCGGCCTTCGCCAATTCATAGGCCAGCGAAGCGCCTGCTACTCTCGCCCCAACGACAATTACATCAAAGCTGGTATTCATAAACGATACATCCTCTCTCTCTCCAGGCTCAGCGTTCGTTTGCTCATCTCCATTTGACATTTTCATTGTAGCCGGGAGAGGGGAAAGCCGATAGTTACGGGCTGTCATTGTTTTTGTCACGCACAGCCTGATTCTGCGACTCCGGGCCCGGATGACAAAACGGATGACAGCGAGTAACTATATGCGGAAGTGGCGCTCTTATACAATGTGTATACCAGAGCGATATGAAGAGGATGACGAAGCAATGAAGCAGAAGAAATTTATAATGTCACAATTCAACATTTGATTTGTACCGAATTCGAACTACTTCAAAAAGACAGTCCGGAACCGCTACTTACGGCCTCCAGACTGTCTAGATTCATGTCTATTTTGAATCCTTAATCTCGCTGCCCGCTACCGCCGCAAACCGTAGCCGAAAAGTTCCTTCCGCTGCCGGTTCGCGCGCCTTCAGCTTTAATCTATATACCGAATCTCCCCACACCGACAACAATTGGGAGTCCGTGACATGTACGTGCTCCACCTCAGCCGTCAGCCGGTTACTGTCGTATTGAAGGCGCAGTGTCTCACCGATTTTATTAATAAGCTCGATACGCCCTCCTTGCCGCACAATCGGCTCCTGCAGCGTTAGGCAGTTCAGTACAAGATTAGACGTGGCGGCCGACAACCGGAACGTGTCGTTCACTTCCACCGCTGCGTTCTCGTGACTTCCGCGCTGCAAGCTGATCGTGCGCCTCCATGAGACAATGCCGGCTTCTGCCGGATAAGCCGGGGCTATATTCATCGTCACGGCAGCCATATCGTCATTTGCTTCGTACGATGCCTCCGTCGCCCGAAATGACGCCCCCGCCATCTGCTGCACCCCGTTCACGGTAGGAACGCTATGGTAATCGGACTGCATCGTCCAGATTTCGTATCGTCTGGGGCTGAACGTTTTGCTCGTATAGTTCTCCACTCCCGCATCGATCAGAAACGGATGGCCGTTGTAGTAGACGATATAATGACCGATATCGTTATGATTATGGCTCTCGTTGTTGTGTCCGCCTTTTGCCGCGACGTATAGGCCGGATGGGCTTCCCGCATGCTCTCTGGCCGCGAACACCTGCGTGTCCGCCATCCAAACGTCCCTCTCGTACGGTGCGGCGGCAGTCGTTTCAAGCAGCGTTTCGGCGTCGAACAGCTCGCCCAGTATCCGGAAGGGCGACGCGAACGATTCGCGCGTAATCCCGTTCATTTGAAAGGCACATACCCCTAATGCGGACATTCTGCTGTCGCCGATCCGCCTTCCGTACCGATATACGACATCCGCCGAAATTTTCAATCTGGCGTTGCCATCAGCAAAATTCACATAATAATTGCCGTCAATATGCGCCCGATAAATATATTTGCCGATCTGCTGAACGAGCGGTTCTTCGAAAAAGCTGAGCTTGCCGTCCGACGCCAAATAAAGCAGCTCCAGACAATCGAAGAGTGAGGCGCCCGCTCGGCCCCAATAACCGGGGCCTTCGTCGCAGCAGCCGTCCGGATGATACACGTCCATGAAAAAATCGAGACTTTTCGCCGTCTTGGCTACCGCACGACTGCGATCCGCCTCATCCTCCTCGAGCAGGATGAACGCAGACAGGCAATTGGATAAAATCCAAGGGTTCCAATTGTTCACCTTCCTGCCCGAGAATCCCATCCACCAGAAATCGTCGCGCTGCAGGAACGGCTCCAAAATGCGCCGTTTCATTTCATATCGAATCCGTTTAACGACCATGGCGCTTTCCTCGTCAAGCCGCTCCTTCAGCAAATAGACGGTCCATGCCAGCAAGCCGCCTGTTTCGGCGGCAAATAAATCGATGACCGGATCCGCCACGTCCGGCAGCTCGGAACCGGCACTGCTGCGAGATAAGGACATGTGAGCCGGTATTACCCAATACGATTCCTCGCATAGGCACCAGAGCCCGTTGATCAGAGGCTCGATAAACCGGCCTTTGCCTTCTATGCATTCGCCGATCAGGAGCTCGGTAATCACTCTTCTGCGTTTGAAATACAGCTGCTCATAACGGGAACGGTTGCCGTTACGCACGTAGTCCATATACCTGACAGCAGGCAAGGCAGGCCATTCATAGTCGATGCTTTCCTCAGCCCAAGCCAGCCATTTGCTTGTAACCTGCTCGGGAAGCGAGCTCCATGCCTCACTATCGGCGAATTTCGGGAACGGATGAAAGCTGGATGCCGGCAGCAACAGCTCTGTAACGGTCCTTTGATCCAATCTTTGATTAAACAACACTATCATCCCTTTCGCTATATAGAAGCGTAACGGAAGATCGATAACGATAGCGGTCCATGCCGCAAAACCGGTAGCTGGTTTCAAGCTTGCGTATATCTTCTTCCGTTCCTTTCGAAGAACACTTTTTCGAACTATTACGGTGCCATCGTGATTAATTACGAATTGACTACGGAATCACGGCCGACTCAGCCATCGACTCCTTACAAATCCTTACCACCCATCATATTTTAATCTTTAGCCCCTGTAAATAAAAACAGCCCCCGCGAGAGCGAGGGCTGGCTTGTAAAAATGCCGGGATTATCCTTTGATCGAACCTGCCGTCATCTGCATAAACGATTTGTTGGCAAACACGTAAACGAGGAGTATGGGCAAGATCGACAAACAGGCGCCGGCCATCATATAGTGCGTTTGCGCAGCCGCAGACGCGCCGTAGCGCAAGTTGGACAAGCCTACCGTGAGCGGCTGCAAATTCGGCTGGCTCATCGTGAACACAAGCGGCATAATGTATTCATTCCAGGCCGCACGGAACGTAAACAGCGCCGATACCCCCAGTCCCGGCCCTAGCAAAGGCAGGATGATCCGCCAATACGTGCCAAGCATCGAGCTGCCGTCGATTTTGGCGGCCTCGTCCAGCTCCCGCGGGATTGCTCTGACGAAGCTGTACAGGATGAAGTAAGTGGCCGCGTGGGCGCTGACCAGCAAAATAACGACACCCCACAGCGAAGTTTGCAAGTGCAGCGTGACCATGAGTCGGAATTGCGGATGCAGCACCAGCGGACCGACAGAGATGAACATCGTGGCCGCTTGAATGAAGACATACATCCGTCTGCCCGCGAATCGCAGCCGCTCCACGCCGTAGGCAGCCATCGACGCGACGAGCAGCGTTCCCGCTGTCGTGGTTATACTGATAAACAAACTGTTCCACGTATAGCGGGAAAAATTGGCCGTCTTCCATGCCTCCACGTAGTTGGAGAAGTGCCAAGTCTTCGGCAGTATGGTAGCGCCGGCGGTCAACTCGGCGTTCGTTTTGAACGAACCGAGGATGGCCACAAGCACCGGAAATAGCATGAGAAACGCCATAACCAACAAAAAGATCCATAGAAAGATCGTTCCGGGACGTAGAAAGACGGGAACCACGCCGCTTGAAGCGCTCGGCTTGGGCTTTCCCGCAGTTGCTTGCTGCATGATCCATTCCTCCAAGAAAAAAACGGTAGATAGACGGGATTAAACGTTTTGATTTAACTTTCTGGACATATAAAAGTACAGGGCTGTCACGCCGCCGACGATTACCGCCGTCACGAAACCGACCGCGCTGCCGTAGCCGATCTGCTGCTCCAGTACGCTGCTGGCCGATGGCGTCGGGAACAGGAGACGATACAGGTACAGAAACATCACTTCGGTTTTGCCGATCGGCCCGCCGTCCGTCAGCACCATGATGCTTTCATAGCTTTTGAGCGAGTTGATGATCGCCAGCATGATGACCATCTGCAGCACCGGACCGAGCATCGGCACCGTGATGTACCAAAACTTTTGCAAAACGCCCGCGCCATCCAACTCCGAGCTCTCATGAATCTCATGCGGAATGTTCTGCAAACCGGCGATGAATAAAATCATATAGTTGCCGATCGCTCCCCATACCGCGATGAGAATGACCGTCAGCATGGCGTATTTCGGCCCCAGCCATTCAACGCCTTTGTCGGTGATACCTAGCTTGATTAAAAACTGGTTTAAAATGCCGTTGTACGAGTTGAAAATGATGAAAAACACAACGGAAATCACCGCAGAGCTGATAATCGTCGGCAAGAAATAAATCGCCCGCAAAAGCTGCCGCCCTTTGATCGCACGATTGAGGATGACTGCCAATAGGAGCGCCAGCGGCAGCGTCAGAATCAGCTTCCCGCCCGCATAGACGAATGTTTGGACGACGGAATTCCACAGCAAATGATCCGACCATAAGGTGCGGAAGTTGTCCAGCCCGATGAAACGGGGCGTTCCGTACCCTTTGTAATCATAAAACATGTACCGGAACACCCAGAAGATTGGATATACCGTAAACACGAGCGTCAAGAGAAGACTGGGCAAGGTGAAGAAAGCACCCGCCGCATTCGTTCTCCATTGTTTCATGGGTCCCACGAACCTTTCCCCGAAATTACGACAAAGGGTCAGAAGCCACTTCTGACCCTACGCCTTGACGAGCTAATCTCACTTCACTAACATATTTTGCAAATTTTTCGGATCGAAGCTTGGATCAGGCTTCACATCCACTTCCTTGGCGGCAATCGCTTTGTCGAGCGCCTCGTTGTAGCGCTTGTTCAGATCGGCGATGATTTTGTTCAGATCGCCGCCTTGCAGCATGTACTTGAAGAACGCGTCTTGATATTTTTCGCCTTGTACGGCAACGGTTGGCTGAATCGGCCATGCGCCGTCGTACTTTGTCGGAACAAAAAATTCGAAGCCTTTGATATCCGCTTTTTTCGCTTTGCTCAGCACCGATGGCACCATCGAGATCCCGAATCCTTTTTCGTGATAATCGAGCATGATTTGCTCGCCGTACATGAAATTCAGAAACTTGGCGGCTTCTTTCTTATGCTTGGAGTTTTTGCTGATGCTGAGCCACTGGCCGCCTAGGAAGCCGGATGCGCCGCGCACGGTTCCGTCGAACGTAGGAACCTGCGCCGCCGCCCAGCGGATTTTGGCCGGAAACTGGTTCTGGTAGACGCCAGGCTCGGAAGAGAATGAGATGTACATGCCAATTTTGCCTTCGGCAAACTGGGCGCGGAGCGGGTCGATGTCGAGCGATTCCATGCCCGGCAGGGTGCTGCCGTCGACTTGCATCTGTCGGAACGCTTCGACAATAGGTTTGAATCCGCTTACATCAAACCGGCCTGTTTTGAAATCGAAGCCGTAGCCACCATAGCCGTTCAGCTCTGCGATCGCGCGCGCCGAACGGTCGAAGGCGCTGGCCGGGCTCTTGAAGTTGAGGGCGAAGCCGTAAGCTCCATCCGCTTTGCCGACGGCCGTAAGCTTCTTCGCCGTTTCAACCATTTCCTGCAGCGTGCTCGGCGGATTTTTGATGCCGGCCTTCTCGAACAGATCCACGTTATATACAAGTCGCATCGTGTAGCCGTAGTTCGGGAAACTGTACATTTTGCCGTCAAACAGGTTCAGGTCTTTCAGCGGGGTGAACTTGTTTTTAAACTCGGCGTTAAAATAATCGTCGAGCGGCTCCAGATAGCCCTTTTTGTAGAACGTCTGGATCGTGTTCTCCTTGACGCGGAAAATGTCCGGCGACTGCGAAGATGCAAAAGCGAGATCGATCGCCTGATTGTACTCTTCCGTCTTAATAACATAATTGATTTCAATCCCGGGGTTATCGGCTTGAAACTTGGCGATTTTTTCTCGCGTGTAATCGGCGTCGGTACGATCAACCGACCAGAATTCCAGCTTCACCTTATCTTCCGAACCCTTTTTAGTTGCGGACGCGGTCTCGCCCGGGCTTGCGCCGTCGGTGCCGCCACTGCTGTTGCAAGCGGCCAGCGCCAACGTCGTCAGAATGCTGAGTCCCATATACCCGATCTTCTTTTTCCTCATGCCGAAAATCCTCCCTTTCGTTCGTTACCCGCGCTGCGGTAATATCGTGCGGGCCCCCTGAAGCATTTGCTGCTTACTCTTCCAGTATGAAGCTTGGGACACCGACCGTACATGCGGCATGACCAACATCCAGGGTAACAAAACGACGAAGTTTCGCTTACGGCTCGGCCTTGCCCAAGTATGCCTGTCTGAACTCCGACGGCGTCATGCCGGTCACCTTCTTGAACACTTCACTAAAGTATCGCCGGTGCTCGTAGCTGAGCGCATCGGATATTTCCTGCACCTGATAGTCTTCGATCAGCATCTGCTTGGCCCGTTCGATCCGCTCTTGCGTGATGAACTGTTGTACGGTCATGCCGACGATTTTCTTGAACACGTTGGAGAAGTATCCGGCGCTGAGATTAGCCTGTTTGGCGCACTGTTCTACGGTAAGCGGCTGCTTGAGATTGTCCCGAATGTACTGCATCGACTGCCGGACGATTTGTTCCGACTCGCTCGTGCGCTGCATCTCGATCCACTTGCAGCCCTTGCGGCAAATGTCGCCCAGCAGTTGCCGCAGCTCTTGCATCGTTGGCTCCGCCGCCTTGTTCTCGCGAATGCGCCGCTCCAATCCCCGAACTTGCTCATAAGGGAGCTTCTCCAGCAGCACCCGCAGCATCATAAACGCCAGCTCGTAACAAACGCTGATCATATAATCGGGCTTTGGCGTCCCGGTGAATAAATCGTTTAGCAGCTGCGTAAGCAGCACCGAGCTTTTTTCGAGGTTCCCCGCACGCAAAGCGAACAGCAGCTCCTGAGCGGCTGCGGGCGCGAAGCGCGGCGGCTCTTTGTCGGCGCCGGCGATATGAGCGAAGCTGAATGCCCCGTTGCCTCCGGTGTAGAAATGGTAGGAAAAGGCGTGCAACGCTTGCTCGTACGAATCCGGAAGCTGGCTTAGATCGTCCGCAATCAAGCCGATGCCGATCGAGATGGTGAAGCGGGTATACAACGCGATATGAGCGCAGCAGCGGTCGGCGATGCGGCTGGCCAGCTCCGGATCGTCACAATTGAGGATACAGGCGTGGCGGCTCGCACTCTCCCGGAATACGACGCCTTTCGTAAACGTGCCGATCGTTTCCTCGAGAATGTTTTGCAGGGCAAACCGGATCAGTTCCACCTCGTGGGTCGGCAGCGCCGCGAAGCTGCCATCGAAACGATCGATTTCCACAATCATCGCCACGAGCTGCACGGGTTCCAGCGGAATTTGAAAATACCGCCAACGATTCTCAGCCTGCTCGGCGTTTGTCCGGTGATGAACGAGCGTGTTTAAATATTCCTGACGCAGGAGCGGCATGCTTTTCTTCAGCCTTTTCTCCATTTCGTGGACCTCGATCAGGCTGCGTCGCTCTTCTTCCCACGCCTCCTTCGCTTTCAGCACCACTTTGACGATTTCCGCGCGCGAGAACGGCTTCTTCAAAAAATCGAACGCACCAAGCCGAATGGCTTGTTGCGCATAGGCAAAATCGGTAAAGCCGCTCAGAATAACGACTTTGCAGTGCGGGTCCAGCTTCAAGATGTGAGCGGTCATCTCCAGACCGTCCATTCTCGGCATCCGAATGTCCGTCAACACGATATCCGGGCGCGTCTCCTCGACGAGCCGCAGGCCGTCGACACCGCTTCCGGCCGTACCTGCAATCTCGATCCCGTATGACGTCCAATCGATCCTGCTCGTAATCATCTCGACGACGCTGCTGATATCATCGATTACGCATAGTCGAATGGGCCGTTCAATCACTTTCGCCTCCTCCTTCCGTTACCGGCAGCCGCAGTACGACTTCCGCGCCGCGGCCCGGCTCGCTGTATAGATCCATCCGCGCTTGTTCGCCATAATACAATTGCAGCCGATGAGCTATGTTGCGCAGAGCATAGCCTTTTTTGCTTGTGGCGGCATGGTGCATGTTGCGATACACCTCCTCGATGTTCATGCCGCAGCCGTTGTCCTTGACCGAAAGGACGAGCTGCGCCGCCTCCGCATGGATGGCGATGTCGATATGCCCGCCGTATTCGATGTTTTGAAAGCCATGGACAATCGCGTTTTCGACAAGTGGCTGCAGCAAAATTTTCAGTACGCTCGACGACAGATTCACCCCGCTGCCGATCTCGAGGCGGTAATCGAATAACGTGTCGTAGCATTTTTGCTGGATCGCCAAATACATCTTCATGTGAGTAATTTCATCTTCCAGCGTAACCCAATCGCGGCCGCTGCTAAGGCCGAGCTGGAACATGTGGGAGAGCGAAAGAATCATGTCGTTCACGTCGTCGTTCGCCCCGAGCTCCGATTTGCAATAAATCGTGTTCAGCGTGTTATAGAGGAAGTGCGGGTCCATCTGGGCTGTGAGCGCTTTGATTTCCGCCTTCCGCTTTTCCCTTTCCCCGTCCGTAACGTCCTGGATCAATCGTTTGATTTCGTCCAGCATGCGATTGAAGCGAAATCCGACCTGGGCAACCTCATCCCGGTAATGGCTGGCATAACGCACGTTCAAGTCGTTATACTCCACCCGCTTCATCAACTCCTGCAGCTTGTATAGCGGCTTGAGCAGCAGCCTCGTCAGCCCGTTCGATATGAACAGGGAGAGCAGCAGGCAGCCGAACAGCGCGTACAACGTCGATCGTTTGATGCCGTTGACTTGAGCGAGCAGACGCTCCTTGGACTGGACGCCAAGTAAAATCCATTCCTCGCCCACTTCCATTCGCGCGTAGTTGATGAGCGATTCGTTGCCATTCAGCGGATAAAAAAAATAGCCGGTTGTATCTCTGTACAGCCGTTCGAGGAAGGAAGACCGCCACTTGGCATCGGTAGCCGCATAAAAAGGCAAACGAACGATTTCCTGTCCTTTTTCGTTGATGAACATATAGTTCAGTCCGGTCTCGGTCGTATCCTGGTTGTCCGCAATCAAGCGTAACAAATCGTTTTCCTTGACATTAACAATGATGTAGACGTTATAATCCTGATTCGGTATTTCCCCGATCGGGCTCAGCACGAGCGATATGACCTGCTCCCGATTCGAGAAGAAAGCGTCTTCATGGCGCGGCACCCAGAAAGGCCGTTTCTCGATTTTGGCCTGCCGGTACAAGTCGCTGTCGTAGAACGAATGATTCGTGAGGCGAATCGAAGTCGTCGGATAAAAGTCGCCGATCGGAGTGGCGATCAGAATCGATTGGATGTAGCTGTCGTAGAAACTGAATTGCGAGAACACCTTCTGCAACAAGGTTAAATGCTGGTAATACCGGCTCGTATTCGCCGAAGCAACATCATCCATCATCTCTTTGAACGGATCGCTCATAGTCAGCGACATCATCGAGACGGTAATATTACGCAGGCGCTGATCGACGACCTGGGCCGTCTTGTTGATCGTATCTTCGCTTAGCCGGAAGGCGTTTTTTTGAACGACCTTGGCGGCGATGAAGTACGAGATCGTCCCATTCGCGCTTACTGCCAGTGTGATGAGCAGAACAATCGCAAGCCAGATCCGGCTCCGAAACGACAATCCGTAGAACCATGTTTTCATTCGCATCGCTGGTGACCTACCCCACCGCGGCACTCAGCACCGCCTTGATTGGATTGCGGTCGTCGCCGACAAGATCAGGCACAAGGACTTGCTTGGCGCAGCCATTGAAAGCGACCTTTATCAGTTCAATCAAAAGTTGTATGTTACATGGCTCCGCAAACGCAATTCTCATCATCGTACTACCGCCCCCCCGTAAGATTGATCTGCACGTATACGCTTAAGGCACCGCTATCGATATGAATGAAGCTCCAGCTGTACGTGTGTTGCTGGAGCGATTCTTGGTTAAAAAAAGAGCCTCATCTTCTCCGAATTTTTGTCGGAAAAAGGTTGAAAGCCAATGATAGTAAAGTTTGTATTTATTGTTACTGGACATGAAGATTAGATGCACGGATGATCTCTGAGAGTGCTTCATTCGAACACGTCTCTATATTTCTCGATAAAGTACTGGTTCATCCACTTATTTACATCCCAAACATCCGTAACGGGCTGTTTTGTAAACGGCAGTGTATGCATATAACCCGGTGGGCCGAATTCCGGTGTAAACGTCATGGTAGCATAGCCATCCGACGCGCGTCGTTTGCATATTTCCAACCACCAATTGACGAATGCTCTGACTTCTCTGGAGTATTCCGGCGCCCGCGGATCAGCGACTTGTGGCCCTTCCGCGTATCCAACACGCCCGTGAATGTGAATAGCACGATCAAGCGCAATCGACATATTCTCTGATTGATCCTGGAGCAGCGATTCGCATACGCAGCACCAATGGCTAAAGTCTGCCGTAATTTTCAGCTCGGGAAATTGGCGCAGCAGCTTCGAGGTTGCCCATGGCGTAAACATCGCTCTTCCCCTATGCGTTTCATGAGCAACCGGAACAGAAATTGCCTCCTCGACGGCAAGAGCTTTCTCAAAAAAGTGCAGTTGATCCTCGTAGGACATGCTATCCTTTGCGCTGTGCGAAACGATCTTTACCGGATTAAATTCCGCTGCTTGTCTAGCAAGCGATTCGAATGATGAAATATGGTCATCCCGTGTGACGATCTGTGCAATAAAGGCGAGGTTGTATCGCTCCAGGAGTTCGCGGAATTGCTTCCATTTATCTTGCGATGGGAGCGTGAATTCGACTCCCCCGTACCCGGCCTCCGCGATTTTTTCCAATTTTTCTTCCAATGTTCCAGTCATATCCCACATTGATTTAAAGCTGAGTAATTGCAATTTTATGAATCTCCTTCCTAATATGTGTTGACGAACGGATTACAGGCAATGTCCTTCCTGCAAGCTAGCGAAAACGAAGTCTCCGATAGTATAACTGCCCGTCCATGGGCATTCTCATCTTTTCTTTCGATTTTATTAGCTTATCTTCAGATGCGATGATCCTGGGCGCCAAAAAAGAAAATAGGATCGACGGCTCCAGGGGTTCAGCGGAATCATCCAGTTTAATTCTGGTAGGATGAGGTATAGAACATTATTGCGAATATTAGGAAACATTCTCATGAAAGTACTAAGCTTTGCAATCAAACTCCATATTTGTTGAAAGCGAATACAATATATACTGGTATTGTGCTGAAAGTTGATGAACCAGAAGACGGGGTCTAATCATAGTGGTAGCTATACCTGATGGTTAGCAACATCAAAAACAAGCACATTTTTTAATCACAATACTATTATATGGGGGAGAAAAAAGCATGATGAAAAGTAGATTTACGTATATGGTAGCGCTTCTCTCTGCGGTGACGATTACTGCGACGGCATGCGGATCAAGCGGCGGCAGCGGTACGAATAACGCAAACATGGACAACCAGACGGATGGGAAAGCGGTGCAGCAAACGCCCGACTCGCAGAAGCCCGCAGAGCTTTCGTTTTATTTGGGCTCGATGAGCAAATTGGAGTTCGAGGAAATCTACGCTCCGCTCATCAGGGATAAATTTCCAAACTACAAACTGACTGGCGTTGAAAGCAGCAATAGAATACCCGACTTGATCGCGACAGGGAACGTTCCCGATATTATTATCAGTACGAAGGGAGGCATCCCTTCTATGATGCAAGAGTACGGCTTGGAGCAAGATTTGACCGAGTTGATCAAAACGACTAAGTTCGATTTGAGCAGAATCGAGCCCGCCTTTCTGGATACGATGAAATATTACACGAACGGCAAAATAATCGGTATTCCGATCAACGCCGCGTCATTCGCTCTTCACTACAACAAGACGCTGTTCGATAAATTCGGCGTCGCCTATCCGAAGGACGGCATGACATGGGATGACACTTACGAAATCGCCCAAAAGCTGACGAGAAATGAAGGCGGCGTCCAATATCGCGGATACAGCGAGCGCTGGCACCAAATGTTTATGGAATTCAACCAGTTCTCCCTGCCTTATCTCGATGCGAAGGAGGATAAAGCGGCGGTCAACACCGATCAATGGAAGACGCTGATCAATGGATTCGTTCGCTTCTACAAGCTGCCCGGCTTGAAGTTTGACAGCAAATCGGGTTACACCGAGGAGGACTTGAAAGTATTCGCAACCGGTACCTCCGGCATGCAAATATTCGCTCAACCAGATCAGTTCAAAACGTTCGAATGGGATATCGTCTCCGTTCCTACCTTCAAAGAAAAACCGAATGGCGCCTTGTGGGGAAGCCCGCGTTTCTTCTTTATAACGAATACGAGTAAAAATAAAGAAGCTGCGATGAACGTTTCTGCGTTTATTACGTCGGACGAAGCGCAGTTGAAGCTGACCAAGAAGGGATTTGCGCCGCCGCTCGCCAAAATAAGCGACGAGATGAAAAATTCGTTCCATGCGGATAGCCAATTTTACAAAGGCAAGCACGTCACTTCGTTCTTCTATAACAAACCGGCTTCAGAGCCGCCAGCAAGAACGCCAGGACTTATTTATTACTCCAAAGCGCAAGCAATCATGATTGCGGAAGTCCAAAAAATGTTTACCGAAGGTATGGAAGTCGACGTCAATACAGCGCTGCGAAATGCCGAGGAATTGATCAACAAGGGGATCGCGGAGCAAAAAGCATCGAAAAAGTAATGGAGCCAGCCAAACAAGCAGACCGCCGAACGTGGGCGGTCTGCTTGTTTGGCTCGGGAACTTATTTTTTGGCGGAAAGCCAGTCGGATGCTGCTGTGCTAATTTCAGTGTCCGATAGATAGTATGGGGAAAATGATCGTGATTCCCATTAATGATCTTCGTTTTTTCGAGGACTTGGGTGAGCTCTTGATGGCCCCGTTTTTACTCGACTTGCTTATTCCCTGTAATGACGTTGTTTGTTGCACTGCCGCCGAGGCGAATCATCTTTGAAGGAGGAAGTTTTTGTATCTTATTATTAGAGATGATATTCGAGCTGGCATGGTCCCGATTGCTTTCGCTGCTTCCGAAAGAGTAACCCTTATCGAGCTCGCAATAGTTTTTGGCTCCATCACGAGAGCTGAGCCAGATTGAGGGAAGCTTGCCATCATACTTGTTGTAGTAAAAGATATTATTAGAAATGACATTAAAGCTCGGTGTTTGATGGCGAATCGTCCCACCCTCCCCACAATTTCTATAGAGGAAGATTCCGCCATTGTTCAGTCCAAATAATCTATTGTTTAGGATCTGATTATTCGCTGAGCCGTCGATGGCAATCACTTCACGACTCTTTGTTGTGACATTGAACTCGTTGTTTTTAATGGTATTATAGGCGGATTCGGCATCGAGATAAACGACGACGCTGCCGCTCGTTCCTTTAAACATGGAGTTGAGAATTTTGGAATAGGTCACCCCTGGAGAGAGGTAAAGTGGAATTCTGTATTTTGAATGGATGGTGAGATTGTTAAATTCGATGTTTCTCGGAGCCGCTTGTTGGGCTCTGGCCGTGTGATCGCTGGAAAGCGACGAAAGTAAAACGTTTTCGGCCTCTCCATTTGGTCCAAGTCCCATCACACGTATGGAACCTTCAACGATGCAACTCGATATCTTTATATGTTCAGGTCGTGAATAAGTGGAACCGTCTTGGATGGACTTGACGGTGATCATGTCTTTTCCGTCATTGACTCCATCATTGCCTTTCAGTTTAGCATTATTGCAGTTCAACGTCAGATTGGAAGCTCCGGCTCCTTCATAAACCAGTCGCTTGGTGATGACGTCACTGGGCGTCAGGTCAAGATTGCAATCCACCCTGACAGAAGCGTTTGAAGAAGTTGCTGGCGCAAGAATGTCCTGAAGTTTGGATGCGGAGCAGGCATTGGGGTCAGAACTTGAACCGGAACTGGAATCCGATCCGGAATCCAAGCCAAAGCTCGATCCATAAGTTGAACCCAAACCTGAGTCCAAACCCGAATTTGATCCTGACACCGCTCCGCTATCGCTGTTTTGGGCTTCCAAGGCTGCTTCCGGGAAGACCTCTTCGGAAAAGTGGTTTCCGTTTCGGTCTTCATAAGGTGAAATTTGTGATTCAAAATCGCCGCCGCTGCAGCTTTGAAAAAACAGGGCCAAGGAAATGCCGATGAGGAAGACAGGCAGTAATCGTGTCCTATTCTTCATGCTTTTTTCCTTCTCCTCGCGCGTCAGATTAAAAACAAAATTGTATCCAAAGTCCATCGCCGCTGCTGGCTATGGCTAGCCAGAATCGCTCCATCAGCTAGTAGATTTCACGAAGGTAAGGCGTTCGGTACTAGGGAACTGAAAAAGTCAGTTCATAGACTTTGTCGAAATCGTCTCGCATCCGTTGAATCGCGCAAAATTTTGAAAACAATTGTTTAAGGCTGTTCGCAATTGCTTTGTTGGCTTTATGCCGTTCTCGTACCAGATGTTTTTAACAACGAGCGTCCCGGATTTTCGCTCCGCGATTATCTCGGCTCGTCCGATGAAGCTTTCTCCATATAATAGAGGCAGCACATAATAGCCGAATTTCCGTTTGATTGCAGGCGTGTAAATCTCCCAGGTGTAATCGAATTCAAATAATTCGTTGATCAGTTTTCTGTCCCACATGAAATCATCTAGTGGGGCAATTAGCTCGCAGCGCCATTTCGGTGCCGGGTTTTGCAGGACGGCTTCAATAAGCGGTAAATCCTCCGCGCGGCAGTACAGTATATCCTTCATTTGTTCCACGGCAACAGCAACAATGCGAGCCTCGTGCAACAGCTTGCGAAAAACTTCGTTGCGCTGCTCCGCTTTTAATCCCCATATGTTCAGCCAGGCGTCGGATGCGCGATTCCATAAAAGGCCGACAGCGCCGATTCGACGCAGTACCCGCCACTGATGATGCTCAAGCTCGCCCTCCAGCGGCTCCGGCGCATTCAACAGATTGGGCTGTATGTACTTCCCGGCGATATCGTAATATTTACGCGTTCCTTTTTTGTGATGAATAATCAACTCTCCTGTGGAGTACATCTGCTCCAGCACCGACCGGGATGAATTGTTTCCGCTGCTCCAGTGGATGACCGATTGCCAGGCGAAATCGAATTTTCCATCCAATTTTAGATCATCCGAACTTAGCGCACCGTGATTTTGGATGTGAGCCCGTACTAGCTCTGTCAACGTTTCCATTACGGGATAGCGCTTGGCATGTTGCCTTGCAGCCTGCCTGTACCGCTCAAAGTACGGCCAGTCCTCGACAGGGATAATAGCCAGATTCTTGTCCGGGTAATCGATCAGGAATCTATCTTTATACAGCAACTCGTCGAGCATGCTCTTGGTAAATCCTTCGATTCGTGACTGCAGCACCAGTTCGGCGTTTTTTCCGCAAACATCGATGGGATCGTATTGAATACAGCCGACCTGCCGCACAAAATCCAATACGCCCTGCTTTCCGGTAAATTGATATTCGCCCAACAGCCCGTGCTTCAATAACAGAAATTGCCGTGCCTGGCGGTTCGTCAATTGGATCATGTATGCATCAGCTCCTTAACGAAACAAACGGGAGCCGCTTGCACATGATGATGGATCGCGAGGCTGCTTCCAATAACCAAATATTGCTCTTTTTCAACTGTTTCAATCACGCCTATTCCCCTATCCGTTGGAAAATACATAAAGACAAACGCATGTTCCCATAAATTTTACCATTGTCTGGAGTATAAAAACAGAGCTATTGAAAAATAACTGCCCGTTCGTAGCCAAGCTGCCAATCCAAGTTAGCAGCCTCGCCATAGCTATCGTACTTCGTCGAGTTGAGTAAAGAGTAATCACAAAAATTCCTCGCACAACAATTCCCCATTTCCGCTCGTTGGGTGGCGAGACTGGGTCAACAGATACTATCTAAAATGAATAGATTATTGGAAGGCCGTCCAAAAACAAGCTGATGCCGGTTTAAGACACCGACATCAGCTTGTGAATATTTTGACGATAAAACGTCGACAGCTCTACCCTATTTACGCACAGCTTCTGTAACGATTTGCCCCGCTCTAGTTGGCTGCTTTCCGTAAGCACAATCGGCAGAAACATAAAACAAGCCCGGCCTCAAGCAGTGGAATGAAAATCCGCCCCGACCCAACCGCAGCTTCTTAGCCTCTGTCCAAAGCGCTCGCCGAATCGCATCTGCTATTTATTTGCCGCTTCAGCGGTTTCGATCGTTTTGTTTAGCTTCTCGTCCTCTTCCCGCAGTGCGGTGTTGACGTCTTTTTGTCCGGTAATGACCGCAAGCATAGCACTCGCGATCGCGGCCGCGCCTTGAGCGTTATATTTGCTGTAAGAAATCGGGCTCGGTGATTTTTGGGCTGTGACGGCGCTAATATTTTTCCCTTTCCAGTCAACCACGTCGTTCGCGAAGGCGGATTTGACGGCCGGATTTTTCAGAGGAGCCAGAAAACCGAGCTTGGCCGCCCGTTCCTTCTGCACTTCGTCGCTCAATAGCTGCGCGATGGCCAGAAAGGCTTCATCCCGGTGTTTGCTCGTCGAAGGGATCGACAGGACGACTGGATAAGGCTGAGAAGCCACCCCGCGCAAGTCGCTCATTTCCGGAAGGCTGACGGCATCCCAGTTCGGGACGTTTTGCTTGATCGTAGCGGCGAACGAATTGTAAGCCACGAACATCGCAGCGGTCTGCTCCTTCAAGAACATATTCATCATATTCGCGCTGTTCATCGTCTCTGGAGTGGCGTCGTAACCGGGTACGGTATAGAACGGGATGAAGGTTTCCATATGCGATTTCCAATCCTCGGTCATAATCGCCGACCGGTTCGTCTTGGTATCGATGTAGTTCAAGGAGCGCTGGTTGGCGTTCACGACCGTGAGCGGCGGTGTGACGAAGCCGCGGTAGCTCACTCCTCCCTCCGTACGGGTCATCCGCTTTGCAACATCAAGCAGTTCGCCCCAGGTCATCCCGTTTTTCGGATAAGGCACGCCGAATTTATCGAACAGGTCTTTATTGTAATATAAAACGAGCCGAAGGTCGTACAGCGGCAAGGACGTCAGTTTGCCCTCCTCCATTTTGCGCATCATTTCCAGCGGCTCGGCTTCAATCCGGCTCAGATCAAAATTGTGCTTTTTGACCAGATCGGACATATCGCTCAGAAGCCCATTCTCCTTGACCGACTGCAACGAGGCGAACGACGCCAGCATCACGTCGAGACTCGTCTTCGACATAACCATATTCGCGAGCGTATTTTGCTCTTTATTGACGAGCACTTGAAACGAATAGTTCGGATATTTGCGCTGAATCGGCTCCCCGTATTGCTGCATGAAGGCGTCGCCGACAGGCCCGTCGGTCGGTACGTGGTACCAGGTCAATTCAACCGGCTTCGCTTCCTCCTTAGCTGCTTGTCCAATAGGCTTACCCGCTTCGTCTCCGCCCGTTTTGCCTGCCCCGCAGGCCGCGGTCATCGCCGCCAGCGCCGCGATTGCGATTACGTTCACCGTTTTGTTTGTTTTCATCCGGTTTACCCCCTCAAATTTATCGTTTCGTCTCAAATTATAGGGCGAGGGTGCAAAAAATGATTTACCCGCCGGGTCGATAAATGTACCAATTTGGACGGAAAGCGTTATAATAGACGATACATAACATCCTGCGCATGCAAGGTTCGGAGCGCTTGGAAAGCGGGAGAAGCGATGGAATATCCGAGATACGAGCTGAAACGGGAGCTGTCCATAGACAAAATTATCACATTCAATTATCGACGTCTGAAGAACGGGTATCGCGGTGTCGGAGAAAAGCATGATTTTTGGGAATTCGTTTACATCGATCAAGGGCGCTTCGAAGTGTTTACAGAAGTCGGACAATACGAGCTGAACCAGGGAGAACTTATTTTTTACAAACCGAATCTGTTCCATGTCGGTAAGACTCGCAGCGGCGAAACCCCCACGCTCCTCATTTTGGCGTTCGAATGCGCAGCCCCATGCATGAGCTTCTTCGCCGATCGTACGTTCCGACTGGAGGAGCTAGAGCGGCATTTGTTGTCCCGGCTGGTCCAAATCGGCAAGGAGGCGTTTAATCCTCCGGTTGACTCCATCCGTATGTTATTCCCGATTCGTCTGGAAGAAGCAAAATTCGGAACCGAACAGCTAATCATTAATTATCTGGAAATTTTTCTGCTCGAATTGATCCGGGGCGGCTCCACTCGGCGCGACAGCGTGAAACCCGCATCCGTCATCCAGGAAAACAAACAAGTCCGTGAAACGATGCGACTGATCGATTATTTGCAATGCCACATCGCAGCGAGCGACTTATCGATGGAGGCGATATGCAGCGAGTTTGCAATCGGCCGGACGCAGCTGAAAACGATGTTCAAAGCGCAAACGGGCAGCGGAGTTATGGAGTATTGGAAGCGTCTGAAAATCGAGAAGGCGAAAAGCATGATAGCGGACGATCAGCTGAATTTCACGGAAATCGCCGAATATCTCGGCTATGCAAGCGTTCACGGATTTTCCAGACAGTTCAAAAAAATAGCGGGCATCACACCGTCGGAATATGCCCGTTCGATCGTCGCCCGTTTGGAGAAAAGCATTCACATCCGATAACCGGCACCGCCAACTTTCGCTCGCATATGCAACCGCTTACTTCGATCAATAGAAAAAACCGCCTATTGAACTGCAGCGCCAAGGTTAGATCAAGTCCAACGCTCGGTACGGTGCATAATCAGGCGGTTTTTCTTTAAGCTTTACTCTTATACGGCTAACGATCGTAGCCGTCTTAGGTGCGAATACATGTCCACTGGCATCGATCGCATACACTTCCATCTATCCCGTCCTGTCACTTTCTCCAAACAAGCGGTCCCATCTCTTTCAAGGTGAAATGTCCCCATTGCTCAATGAGCTTGGCAATAGCTTTCCGCATCAACCATCTGAGCGGCTACGTCGGCAATCGTCATGCTCCAAGCCATCTTCGGGAGAGTCGGCGCATCCGCTCGCCTTCGAATCCCTTTGGTGCGTCCGACATGTACATTCCCTCCGTTCAACAAGGCCGCCGGTTCATCCCGGCAGCCTCGTTTTACCTTCTATGGAGTTATCATTGGCCTTTTTGCTTGCGTTTTTGAGCTCCAATAAGCTACATTTGAATCGCCATCAGCCGGTTTCCATCAGGGTCTTCGAAAATGATAATGTTATTTTCAAGCACCTCTTTATGTATTTTTATGTCGTTGTCCTTAAAAAACTGAAGCGTCGAACGAATATCGTCTGTTCGAATAAACATCAGAGGTTGGGGGCTGGGTGCGGCTTCACCGTTTGAATCCAGCAAAACCTCTGTTTCGTCGAGATGCAGCGTATATACCGTAGACAGACGGTCCTCTAAGTAATCATTGTTATAGGGCAGATCAAACACACGGCTGTACCATTCCACCGCTTTTTTCATGTCCGAAACGCGGATAAACATCGATCCTATTCGCTTTTCAAGCCTGCTTTCCGCCCGCCTGTCCACGATTCGGTCTTGGTTAATCAAACTTTTCATAGATCCTGCCTCCTTGCGGCCATGAATGACTTTAAATGCATTGGGGATAACAGCAGGTTTGTATCCATCAGAGTTTTGGTTTTTATGAACCGGATCCATCATGGGGCTCCTCCTATTCCCTATAAGTATATCGTAGTAGGGATTTTCCGGTATGTCTTTCTTTATCAACTTTACAACTTCTATCTGATCTGAACGTATAGCTGCTACCTGTCGAACATATCTGAAGATACGCTAACTTTTCCGGATGGAAAGATGAGCGTCTGCCTCACCCGATTTGCTACAGTAGTGTTGTATCTATAATCGATTGGTGGAGGCGTTGTTCATGCAGCAAAAAGAAAGCTTGCTAACTCCGGAGGATGCGGCCTATTATAATCAAAACGGCTATTTTCTTTACAAAAAGCCGCTTTTTTCTGAACAAAAGTTGAATCAGTTGACGAACATTTTCGAAGAGCATCTGGAGCTGAAAGGTGCAAAACTGTCGGATGAGCTGGATACCCCCCACTTCCGTGACGAACGGCTGCTGGAGTTTTTGCTGGCGGACGAGGTGCTGGATCTGGTAGAACCGATCATCGGCCCGAACATCGGCTTGTGGTCGAGCCATTTCATCAGCAAAGAACCGGTGGTGGGACGCGCAACTCCATGGCACGAAGACTCCGCCTACTGGAAAGGACGCGTGAGCAGCTTCGATAAAATCGTCACGGTTTGGCTGGCGATTGATCGCAGCAATCAAGAAAACGGCTGCATGCGCGTCATCCCCGGCACTCACAACAACGGGTTTTCCGAATATGAGAAAGTGGATTCGAGCAAAAACTTGTTTCGGTCGCAGATCAAAAATATCGACGACTCGCAAGCGGTCTACTTTGAACTGGAACGGGGCGAATGTTCGCTGCACGACAGCCGGATCATCCACGGCGCAAAGGCCAATACGAGCCAGTACCGCAGATGCGGCTATACGATGCGTTATTTCTCTACGGAAACGCGCGTCATTCCGGAGCGCAATGAGAATCACAAGGTATGGCTTGCCCGAGGTCGGGATGTAGCAGGAAGCCATTTCGAGAACGTATAGACGCCTGTTAAAAGAAAGGAATGATCCGATGAAGCGGGAGAGCGGCACTCAGCCAAGGCGGCTGTTGAATGAGCAGTATATGGAGCTTAACCGGTCGTTCTGCTGCTTGCTTCGGACCGGCCGGTAACCGATATTTGCTACGCTTCCGGCTTCCGCACCTTGACCCATTTCGAGCGCGTGTTCAGAAACAAGTACGGCTGCTCCCCTCGCCAATACCAGCAGCAAGGGCGTTAGGATGCGAACGGTCATGGCCCGCACTATCCCTGACAGCTGACACTTGATCCATCTTGTATGCCCCAGGTAAAAATACTTTATTCGAGGTTCCTAATGAGGCTGAATATTACTTACGAGAACCATATTCCGATCAATGCCTTCCGCTGGACGCCGAGCCGAAAGTTGGAGCCGTTTCATTATCATTCGAGCTTGGAGATCGGCCTCTGCGTTTCCGGCAGCGGCATTTTTTATTTCGGCGAGAAGCGGTACCGGGTCGCAGTCGGCGATGTTTTTATTGTAAATAATAGGGAACTTCATATTGCCCAATCGGATGAAAGTAATCCCAGCACATTTATTTTTATCAATTTCGATCCGCGTTTGTTATTCGATGAAGAAGAATCGTTGCTGCTTCCATTCGCCTATAGCTCCGATCATTTCGACAATCGCATTACGTCAGCTTCTCCCCTATCTGCACCGCTCAGGGCATTAATTGAGAAAATGTGGCATGAACTCGACGCCAAACAGGACGGCTATTTAAGCATGGCCAAAAGCGCCTTGCTGGAGCTATGTGTGCTGCTGCTGCGCCATTATTCAACCCGTGTATCGAAGCTCGAATGGAAACGGATGAACGATACATTCCGCCGGCTGCGGCCGGCTTTGGCCATCCTTGAAGACCGTTTCCGGGAACCGCTCGAGTTGCCGGACATTGCGAATGCTCTCCTGATCAGTCCCTCCAGAGCCAGCCATCTGTTTCAAGAAGAACTTGGCCGTAGCTTTAAAGATTACTTGCTGCAACTGCGAATTAACGAAGCGAAGCGACTGCTGATCAGTTCGAGCCTAAGCGCCGCAGACGTTTGTTTTGAAAGCGGCTTTCAGAGCATCCCTTCCTTCTATCGTCTTTTCAAATCCGCCGTGGGGATTTCTCCGCTGGATTACCGCAACAAATTTTCCGTACGCGCAATTATTGAGAATCCGATTCAATAGCTGAATAGATGACTCGCCCGTACCCAAGCTATCATAAACTACAGTAACTTATTTTCAATGGAGGGTTGTACAATGGCGGGTTGGACATCATTTAGGCAGAGGTTCGGAAGAAAACATCGAGATTGTTACTAGTATTGGGAAGCGTTCATTCTCTGCAAAAATGCCGCAGCGGATACTAAGGTTATAGCTTAGTCCGCTGCGGCACTTCTGTTTCAATAAAGGTTTTCATAACTCGACTATTCATATTGTTGTGACTTGATCCATCTATCTACCTCATTTTCCCCCTCTCCTTTGTAACCGCTCCAAACTTCGATTTTATTGTGATCGGGATCATATAGATTAAATAGGAGTCCGCATCCACCTTGATCGAAGATTTCATCGACCTTTACTTCGTTATCCATATCCATTAATAAAGCACGATACTTCTCGATATTAGGAACATATATAGCAAAACGAATTTCGTCGGTATTGGGACTACTCTCCGTTCTAACTAACTCTAATTGAGGCCCCCATGGTAGCCTTAAACAAGCATAACCTTGATTTTCGATAGTGACATCACAGCCCAAATAAGTTCTGTAGAAATGAACGGAACGAGCAACATCGCTTACTTTGATATAAATAGTTACTACGCCTTTTACTTCTCCTTTAATCGCGTTAAGTTCCTGATCGTTTTTTAAATGAACGGAATGTTCCACAGAAACAACTCCTTCAGTTAGATTAAATGACAACAATTTCACCTGTTAAATTATACTTTGAATGAATGAGTGATTTATACAGTCCCGGCGCGGCGTAGGTTGATGATTGGCACTACGAACGAGTCGTCCTAGCATATATCCATGCTTGGCGGTCTGCTCAATCGGGTATCCGGCTTATAATATTTGGTCAGCCAGTGGTATAATGACTTTTCTTTGAAGCCAAGACTCTCATACAATTTTTTAGCGGAATTCCCTTCGACAACCCAAAGCTTCACATTTTCTTCGCCCCGGCGCATCATTTCATTTACTAGAAATGAAACAAACGCTCTGCCGTATCCTCGTGATTGGAGATCTGGACGAACGGATACATGACTTAATTCATTGCCGTTAATAACGCCGACGGCCACGATATCACCGTCGATCTGCATCACGAACCGATTGTTTCTGTCGTCTATAAATCTCTTCCTCTCCCTATCATTAGGGGGATAATAATAGGACGGAAGAATACCCGCTTTTTCATGCATATGGTAAAAGGCCAGCTCCCATATTTGATGACAGGGTACATAATCATCATCTTCATACGGTCTGACCGAAATCTTACTTTCTGGAAGAGGCTCGTCTTTACGCTCCATCATGTATGAGGAATAGCTGATATAATAACCGTTTTTATACAAAAATTGCAGAGAAGAACGGTCGCCCTCCATACATGTGCCCATCGAGCGTTCTACGGCCTCGTTTTGGGAAAGCAATTGACCCGCCTTCGCAATTAATGCGGTCCCAATCCCCCTTCTTCTGTATTCCTCGTGTACAAATATCGTCGTCATAGTTGCTCTCTTAAAAGCACCGAACGAAAGGAAACCTGCTGTTACGCCGCTGTATCGAGCGACAATAATTCCGTCCGAGAAAATTTTTTCGTTATTTTGAAACATTTCGTCAAACTGTTCGTTTCCCCTCAACATGGCTCTGATCGCAGCTTGATCCCTCTCCCGTCGGTAAAACTCTAGTATCAGATTTTCCACTGGCACACTCCTTACCCTATTTTGTTAGTGGTAGGTTCCTGTTAAATTGTCCTTTGCATCTATTAATAATTTGGTCAGAATTACAATTTGTCCAGCATGATAACTATAATGCTCGCATACTTGAACCAGCATCGTCTCCAGATCCCTCGAATAATTGGATTCCGTTTCGATATGGGGACGAACCACCATTTTATTCCAATCCTCAATCGAAAAATGTATGGTGATACTTGTATCCAGATCGCTTTCCGTAATGTTCTCCAGTATGCCGGAAGACTGTTGTCTCACATCTTTAAGCAATTTGATTAATTTTTCTCCGGATAATCCGTCGTTTATAGTAAACTCGGCTGATCGGGTTCGATGAAATGCCTCTTTCCCCACACCGCTTACAAAATGTTGATACTCGTTTCCCGCCAAATGCATACATAAGTTGCCGATGCTATTCATGTTCGGTTTCAATCTGTGCCATATTTGTTCATCTGACAAAAGGTCTAAACAGGCTTCTATTCGTGTTAATTGTTTGTTCATTTCATTTAAAACGATTTGGTTTAATTTCAATAAAACAACCTCCTCCTGCGGATTGAGCAGTGTATTTCAACCTCCCAACATATTCCACCAAAAGGACCGGTTATCCTGCTCAAAAAAAAGGCAAAGGCAGCCTCAATAAGAGCTGCCTTTGCCATACGGGATTACGGGGACTAGAGATTTGCAACACATCAAGGACCGTCTGGATGGTTTCTTTTGGATTTTAGTGCGCTTATCCCAGCTAATCGGGTGAACGTCATACTTGTTGTGCAATTCTAAACCTATGGCCATTAAGCTCGCGAATGGTAAATTCTTTTACTCCCCACGGCTTTTGTTCGATTTCCTGTACAATGTCTACACCCTTGCTTTTGTACACAGCATAAATTTCTTCTACATCCTCAACAAATAGGTAGGAGTGTGCCCGATATGTCGTAAATGATTCTTGTACATCTAAATGAAATTCAACGCCGCCGCATTTGACAGCTGCATAGCCATTGTCATTCCATACCCATGCCACATCAAAACCGAGTGTATCCCTGTAAAATGCAAGAGAATCATCCATACTTAATACTGGCAAAATCGGCACTTGGCATTGAAACCCCATACTAACGTCCAGCACACCCTTTCCTCGCTTATGCAAAATCGTAACTTTATCTTAGATTGTACCAACACTTCTTTTTAAGAGTTTTAGCTCGCAATTCACTGCGTAGAGACCAGGTTTGTTCTGCGGGCGGTTCCTATCTATCCACACGGAGATTTCGCGTGAAAGATAGCCTCGCTTATTGGGCGGCAATCATCCGCCCGGAATTTATTTCGACCGCTCGACGACAAAATCGGCCAGAAGACGCGCTCCGTAGCCCGTCGGACCTTCCACGACGTAGCCGCTAGTGGAGCCGGCATCCATCGGTCCGGCCATGTCGATGTGCGCCCATTTTGTTCCGGCCTCGACAAACCGTTGGAGGAACAATGCAGCCGTAATCGCGCCGGCATATGCGACGCCGGTAATGTTGCAGAGATCCGCGTACTGGCTCTTCAGTAGATCGTCGTATTCGTCCTCCAGCGGCATCGGCCATACGCGTTCGCCGCTTCTCAAGCCGAGCTTCTGCAAAACTTCGGCCATATCGTCAGTCCCCCAAACGCCTGCCATTTTATTGCCGAGTGCGGAAACGCATGCTCCCGTCAACGTAGCGATATCGACGATTTGCTCGGCGCCGAGCTTGCATGCGCGAATCAAGGCATCCGCGAGCACGAGCCTCCCTTCCGCGTCCGTATTGCCTACTTGAACCGTCAGCCCGTTAGCATAGCGGATCACCTCTCCTGGCAGCATGGACGCGCCATCCGGCATGTTCTCCGCAGTCGCTACGAGCACTACGACGTTCGCCTGCAGTCGGCTGCTTACAATAATGTCCAGCGCGCCGATCACTGCAGCCGATCCACCCATGTCGATGCGCATGTCGCTTAGATTGCGGCCCGATTTTAGGCTAATCCCGCCGGTATCGAACGTGATGCCCTTGCCGACGAGCGCGATAAGCGGCTTCGAAGGGTCGGTGCAATAACGCATCTCGATAAGCGCAGGCGGGTATTTGCTGCCTTTGCCTACGGCGATCAAACCGTTCATTTGATGCTCTTCAAGCTGCTCTCCCATAAATACTTCCACTTGCACCGGCGTATCCTTAAAACGCTCGATTACTCGTTCTACCACATCTCCGGGGCGAAGGAAGTTTGGGGGCTCGTTGCCGAGGTCTCGGGCAAGCTTCGTACCTTCAGCACGTATCTCGCCAAGACGCAGCGCCTCTTCCATCTCCCTCGAAGCCGTCAGCAGTAGCTCGACGTTTTCGGTACGGCTCTGTTTTTTCTTCGACTTGTATTTATCGAACGCGTATGTCCCCAGCAGCCAGCCCTCTACCCAGGCGGATGCAGCTTCCGCCTCGCTGATCTTGCTGCCGATCACACCTGAAAGCATGCTGAAATCGATCGCCGCCGATGCCGCCTGCTCCTTCTCGACCGCGCGACCCGCAAAGCCTGCTGCAGCGCGGATTTGGTCGAGGCCGATCTTCGTTTCATCTCCTAGCCCAACCAGCAGTTTATGCGATTCGGACTCGCGCCCATACAGCCACGTCACTGCGCCTTTGTCACCCGCATACTCCTTCAGCTCGTAACCGCCCAATTGCTTAACCGGCAAATTTCCTTTGCTTACCACATATACCGTCACTTTCGCAGCCGATGTTGAAGTTAACGTAAATTTCATTGGTCTCATTCCTTTTAGTCAAAATAAAGTCATATCAGTTCCCTTTCATCGTACCATATTGCGGTCCAAAATTTCATTCCATCTGTCTAGAGAAAATAAAGTACTAGACTGGATGTATTGCATCCGTGCGATTTTCCGATTAACAAACCATCACCTTCCGAAAAATAAGTAGTAGACTGACCAAAAAACGAAGCAGCAGCCATGGACGAGAAAATAAGTCCTGGACTGCTGCTGTTTTATTGAACTATCGTGTGAGCGATCACTTCCTCCCCCTAATAACTGAAAGGCAGTAGCCCCTATTCTCTCTTTCATAGGTCCCTTAATCGGCTAAACAGAGCAAGCCGTTATGATAGACCTGTGCGTCCTCCAGCCGGTCGAACTGAATCGCCTGCCAGTCGGCTATCCGTACGACGGAAGAGTTCGTCCCCGCAGAGAACGTCAGCGCGATCTGGTTGCTGCCTCTCGCCACCATTTGCGCCAGCGTCGATATACAGCGCCATCGCGCTTGAATATAGCTGGATAAAAAACTGTCCGTCTCTTTAGGAGAACGGACCACAGACGAGTCTCGGACTGGAATTGAACAATCAACCATTACTTTTCATCATATAGGTTTACTCCAACGAATACGGACTGGCCGGCCCAGGTTCACGACTGATCCATTTGCCCTTCGTAAAATCGGGGAAAGGAACCGGCTGCCCTCCCATTGAAACGGACTGTTCCGACAATATCGAAACTGCCGACCACGCGGCCGTATCATAGACATCGATTGGCGTCGTAATTTGTTTCGCAATGCTGTCGATAAAAGCTCTCAGACATAAATAATCCATACCGCCATGTCCGCCGCGCACACCCATATCGAGAAATTGTTTCCAGAGAGGATGTTCATATTCCTCCCGGTATGAATCAAACGGTTCCCAGGCATGCCCAGGACTTCTTCCTTCGATATGAATGGAATTGTTGATCTCCATCCATATTCCTTTCGTCCCCTGCACTCTTCCCGCCCTTGAATACGGGCGAGGAAGCGTCGTATCCAACGTCAATAATATCGTTTCGCCGCCTGCGCATTTTATAATTGTGTTGACGATATCTCCTTGAGCGACATCAACGCGAGTCATCGGGTGATCTCCGCCAAGATTGTTCAAAACCCATTCACGGAGCCCCCTTGCTTTGGACGACATGGAGGTGAGGGTCAAAAACTGATTGCCCCGGTTAATGTTCAAACATTTCGCCGCCGGTCCCAGCCCGTGCGTCGGATAATTATCTCCATTTCGCTTCAAATAGTGATGAATCCGGTAATGCAGCTTGTTGATATCCATCGCGAGTCCCTTTCGCAGATCGTGTTCATAGCCGCACTGACAGTGAATGAGCTCGCCGAACAGACCTTTCTTCACCATGTTCAATACAGCCAGTTCCTCACGGCCATAGTTGCAGTTTTCCAGCAGCATACATGGGACTCCGGTCTGCTCCGATGTGCGCACCAACTCCCAGCATTCTTCCAGCGATGCGACTGCTCCAACTTCGCTTCCGGCATATTTGCCGGCTTTCATCGACGCTATCGCAATTTCAAGATGGCTGGTCCAGGAAGTCGAAATAATGACCCCTTCAATATCTTCTCGGCCAAGCAGTTCATTGTAATCTGTATACCCCTCCGCTTTGGCCCTGCCGGCTGCCTCAACCTGATTAAGCCCCAACTGCAGCTTATCATCGTTCAGATCGCATAATGCCGGTACATCAACATCTTCCATAGCAAGTAGTGTGTCGAGAAGCCCTCTTCCCCGAACGCCCAGACCGACAATACCTAATTTCACTCTCCGATTTCCGATTTCAACCACTCTGCAGTCCCTCCGATCCGTTTCGCTTCTGCGCATTCTAATCGTCCATCACTTGCCTTTTTCCGTCTTAATGAGCAGCTTAATTTGTTCCTCCGCATCCCGCAAAGAGGAATTAATATCTTTGTTATTCGATACGACGTTCACAAATTCGTCAGAAACGAACTTGCTCGCCTTGTAATAATAAATCGAGTTGACCGGTGCAGGCGCGGAGTTGCTTTTGAATACGCCGGCGATGTTTTTCCCCTTTAATTCGGGCAAATCTTGCGCAAACATTTGTTTAAACTTCGGGTCTTTCATGACCGGTTGTTTAGCCGACTTCCGCGACATTGTCATTTGCACTTCATCCGAAAACAGCACTTCCATAACACGCATCTGATCCTCCCTTTTCTTGCTATAAGCCATCGGAGCTACAATATGGAGGTCATACTGTCCGTATGTGTTCGGTCTCTCCTTGTAGCTGGGATATTGCGCGACATCCCAGTTCAGATCCGGAACTTCCCTTAAGCGCAAAAACAGATTAATTGTAGCCAGCATCGCTATGTTGCGGTCTTTCAAAAAACGAGTGATCGTGTCGCCTGCTTCGTTGTATTCGTTTCCGGGTATCGTATAGATTTGCCGGCCGATCTCCATCACCCTTTTGTATGGATCGCTGTTAACGATCACTTCATCTGTTTTCGCATTGATATGGTTAAGGGAGAGCGGAAACAAATAACGGCCGAGTCCGTCCGAATCGAGACCGCGGTACTGGATCGAATCCTCCATCCTGGTTACTTTTTTGGCCAACTCAATCGCATCCTCCCAGAACATCCCGTCTTTCGGATAAGGAACGCCAAATTTATCGAATAAATCTTTATTGTAGTAAAGGGCGTTAAGGTTGTTGGCATACGGAAGGGCGATCAGCTCTTTATTGTCGGGTATTGCGGTTATTGCATCTAGTGCTCCCGGTTCGAAACGGCTCAAATCGAATTTGTACTGCTTAGCCAGCGGGGCGATATCGAGATAGACGCCCATATCCAAATAACTGGTCAACTGACCGTGATACGTAACGAGAAAATCAATCGTTGTATCTCCCTTGGCCAGATGCTCCGTCAAATCTACAGTCGATTTGTCCATTTCAGCGGTAATATGCGGGTATTTTTTCTTAACCGGCTGTACGATCAGCTCATCGAAATCTTGTTCCGTGAAGTAGCCTCCATGCTGGTGAAATCGAATGGTTACAGGAGTTAGAGGTTTTTCTTCAATTGCAAGGATTTCCGTCTCTCCGCCTTTGGCGCAGCCTGCGAAAGCGATTACAGTTGTTCCGAGAAGCAACGAAGCCAATGCCCGATTCATGAGATAACCCCCAAGTTAATAATAGGTTAAGAAACTCATCTGTGCTTCAAAGCTGCTTTCGCTTGCATTGTACAGCTGAACAGCATTTCGTCAGGTATTCCCAGCTCGACACTGAAGTGAAAATCCCCCCTACGTTATTGTCTGGCTTGCTCTGAAAAATCCTGGATTGGATCTGATCCGTGCTGTATTTCTCGATTTAAATTCCAATAAATTGTATTATGTAATATATAATTTATTATATATAATAATTATTGTAAATATACGAATGCATGAATAATGCATTCGCAGAACTTGGTTTAAGCATCCGGATGCCGCTCAAAATCCAGCGTCATCAAATGCTCGCTGTATACAGTTATAAATCCCGCTTCATGCAAAGCCGCCAGCGCTTCCCCATTGCTCTCCCGCAAATAGTGAAAGCTGCGAAAAGACAGTTCCGTAAGCGGCGAGAAAATATCGGCAAGCATGAAACGAATAACATCGCGTCCGTCGCCGCGCTGCGGATCCGCCTCGCATTGCGTCAACTGAATGCTGTCCAGCCTGCCGGTACTGTCCAGACTCCTTTTGAATATAGCATATCCTGCCGCCTCCCCGTAATGGTCCAGGGCGATGATCGCTTCGCTGTCCTCCGTCATAAACCATTCGACCGTCCAAGAATTTTTCGCAAGCGGATAAAAGGGAAGCAGGCCCAGCCGGCACGGCGCAACCGGAACGGTCCGGTAATCGGAACTGCGGGATCGCGCGAAGGGAATGTCTGCGAATCCCCCCTCCTTCCGCATAACATGTACCTGATCTCGAATCTCGAAGCCACAGCTCATATAGGAGCGGATAGCACGCTCATTCTCGATGCGCGTCTCCAACGACAGCGAACGTGCGCCCGCCGATTGTGTTCTGCGAATCGCCTCCCGCAGCAGCAGCTTGCTCAGCGAATGTCCGCGGAAGGACGGATTTACTCCCGTGCCGCCGTTCCAGGCGAGCTTCCGGCCGTTCGCCTCGACCAGGCCGATCATGACGAATCCGGCCGGCACTCCTTCGACAAAGGCGGCAACCGACAATTCGGGATGTATATTCAATCGTCCAAGTCTCCCGGTTGTCTGGACGATCGACATGCCGATAGAGTCGCTCCCCAAATATTGTCGGAAGCCGGTATTCCATTGTTCGGTAATCTCGCGAATTGTACAATCGCCAAGTGAGCGTATTTCCAATTTATTCAGCATATCCTCCACCAATATACACTTCCTCCGTATGCTTGCGCCTTCCGTAACCGCTGCCATTAACGGTTTTGGTTTGGCCCGCATGGTTTGGATTTCCCGGATCAGGCTCGTACAGCCGGTTTCTTGCTGCCTATCCTCAAGCCGACAGGTTCAACGGCCCCACCGTCCAACTGAGGGAAAACAGGATGGAAAAAGAATCCCTGACCTATGCTTCAATCTCCCATAAGCCGTACAAGTTGTTCTGTAACGAGATCTGCGATAGCTTGACCTCCTTCCGAACCGATCGGGTTGCTCGCCGGAACAGAACCGTATCCGCCGCCGGCAAGAGACCTCGGGCTAGGCAAATATGTACCTGCTCCCGCCAATTGGACGATTAATGTCTGCTTAGCCTTGCTGCGAACTTTCATCTGACTACCAAAATCCATATATAGCTCATAGGGAACGGTGATAAGAGCAACTTCTCCCAACTGTACTACGTTGATTTCTGCGGACAGCGTTGGGCTTCTCTTTTGGCGTTCGTAACGCCGCAACACGTTCATGTGCCATTCGGCAATCCGGTACGCTTTGCTCACCGCTACATACCAGCGCTCCTTGGTACGCAGCTCAGGCCGCTCCTCCAGCTTGCGCCGTTCATCCCCGAGTACATCCAACCATCGGTTCGCCTCTTGCTCGGCGTGTTGCGCATCCCGTTCAGTCAGTCGATTGACCGGCAGTTCCAACTGCAGCGATCGCAGCTTCACGGCCATATCGCTCCGGCGAGTGTCGCGTATACACGGTACGATATCGTCAATCGCGCTGACGAGCCGGGAGGCGATCTCTTCACGTGCCGTCCGATTTTTGAGTCGCAGCATCCGTTCGTATGGTTCACGGTCAAGCAACGGATGCGGTGATAAGTCGCCCGCGGCGCTGCACTGGGGTAGAACGAACAGCCCTAGTCCATATTTTTGCCGCAGCAACTGCCGTGTTTCATGCCACCAATCCGCGCTGATGACAAATAAATGCTCGCTTTTTTGGGACGGGCATGGCACGTTTACAACTAAGCCGCGCAAATCCCCTTCCGGGCCGTACGCCGCGATCACGTTCAAGCTGTGATCTTCGCTGCCCTCCATATGGCGAAAACGACTTTCCGGAGAAAGCGGCAAGTCGTACATCGTCGCCTGACCCGAATCGTTCACCCAGCGCCGGTTATGACTTATAACCGCATTCCCCCATCCATAGGCGACAGCACCAGGCTCGAGGTTCGACCAAGCCTTGCAAACGGCATCGGCAATCCGTTCGACGGCAAAATCCATATAGGCCTGAACCGGCATCGCTTCAAGAATCGGCATTCCGGCTACTTCGCTTGAAGCATGACCGCCAGGCGATGGTGCCGGAACCCTCACCTCCGGCCCGGTATGCGTATGCGTGGCATTCAGAATAACGTTGCGAGGGTTGAGACCGGCCGGCCGGCGCAGCTCAAGCGAGCGTCTTACCGCATCTCGCATGTCGTCGGGAATCGCGATCAGATCGCAGCTCGCGAAGACTACATGCTCTTCGCCGGTTTGCACCGCCCAGACGGTCGCGGTCAGCGGGTCCATGACGCCTTCGGACAGCCTCGCATGAAACTGCCCGGCAATGAAAACCGGCTGCAGAGGGGTAATATCGGTCTGTGCCCATCCTTGCTTTAATGTCACATGTTCTCGATCGCTTTTGCTCGGATTCAAAACGTCTCCTCCTTTTTTTCCAACCAATCGCTGATCCTGACTCCATCTTAATACATTCTGCAGCGGAAACAATGGCGGAATCGTCTCATTTATTCCCATAAACGGCTATTTCATCAAAACGCATTGAATGGCGGTTGCCCCAAAAAGTCCATTCGCTACACATAGTCAAAGTTGCGGAATGTGAGACATCCAGCACTTTTGCCAGTAAAACGCCAATTGTATTCCCTAATGCCGACATATATGCCAATAAACTCTAAAGGCCGCCGATCTTTACCGGCAGCCTCCGTCTCTAACCTTGGCGTATCCCGCCCCGCTTACTTGCTCAACTGCTGCTGGATCGCCTGACTCATCTTCTCGTCGGCTTCGCGCAGAGCCGTATTTACGTCTTTCCCTTCGTATAGCATCGAATCGAACGATTGGTTAATAATCGTCGCGGCCGGCAAATTTTTGAAGGTTTGCAAAATGGCCAGCTTCGGCTTCGTAAACGCCACGACGTTTTTCGACTGGTAACCGGGCACGTTGCCGCCGAAATCGTTCTGGATCGAGGTATTCTTCAACACCGACAACCGGCCGTCCCGCGACATAAGCCGCTGCACTTCATCCGACAAGATGACGGAGATGACCTGGAATGCGGCATCCTTTTGTTTGCTTTGGGCGGTTATCGCCAGCGTGAACGAATCGACCCGCTGCCCGACGCCCGGAGCTTTCGGATTTTGCGGATACGTGACGACGTCCCAGTTCAGATCTTTCACGGTTAGCATGTTTTTCAGCGTCGACGTCGAACCGCTCATTATCGCAAGCCGGCCTTCATTGAATTCCTTCGTATAGTTCGTGCCTTTCGGCGCGTAACCCGGAATTTTGTATAAGTCGTACCACATCGCGAACAAATCTTTCCATCCCTGTGTCTGGAACACGGGCTTATTGGCGTTAAAGTCAGCCCACGGCAAGCTCACCTGATACGCTCCGCGATATACGCCGTCCGGCCACAGCCCCCAATATTGGACACCGCCTTCGCTTCTCGTCATTTTGACGGCGATATCGCGCACCTGCTCCCAGGTCATGCCGTCCTTCGGAAACGGCGTTGCCATTCGTCCGAACAGATCCTTATTGTAAAACAACGCAAACGACTGGTTGAACATCGGCAAACCTGTCAAATAGTCGAGGCTGCTGCCAATTTTGATCGATTCGACGAATTCGGGCTGAATCCGGTTCAGATCGAGCTTGTATTTCTTGATCATTTCATCCATATTGTAGGCGAGTCCGAGCTGGACGTAATCGTTCAGATTAAGCGGAAAATTGGCATAGATGTCCGGGATGTCTTTCGCCGCAACAAGCTCCGGGAGCGTTTTCCCTTTTTCCGCAATGTCGACGAGCTGCACCGTAATATGCGGATACTGTTTGGCAACAGGATCGGTGATATATTTTTTGATTTCGTCCTGGGTCATCACCGAGTTGTGCGCAGCCATCTTGATCGTGACCGGCTCCGGTTTGGCGACTTCCGGTTTCGCAGCATCCGGCTTCGCCTCCGGAGGAGAAGTCCCATTGCCGCCTGAGCAGCCGGTTAGCGCGAGCCCCGCCGAACACAGCATGATGAATCCCTTCAACCAACGTTTTCGCATCTCGACACCCCTTTTCGTTAGACCGGTTACGATTCCAGATTGCCTGGAGCGCACCGGTGCGCCGTCGCCCGCTTCCAGTAATCGTCGAGCGGAGTCAGGCCGAATTCGCGGATAATGTCCTGCACGGTACACTCATCGGTTTCGCTCGAAAGGAGCACGGAGCCGAGCAGCCCCGGATCGTGAATGTTCACTTTCGTACCGTATTTGTTTTTGATTTTGCGGAAATGGGCTTCATTATAATCGATATGAATCACTTCACAGTCGAGGTTGACCGTCCGCGTCACATAATGATAGTAGTTCGTACTCGTGGCGATGATCTCGCCGACCGGCGAAATGATCGAGCTAGTCGCGTGCGTATAAACCGATCCCGCGAAATGGGCGCGGCAGCTGTACGCCCAGTATTGCTGCATCAGACCGCCGTGGTATGCGGACGAGAACAGGATCAGATCGGGCTTATTGTGCACGTACTTCAAGCGCAGCTCGTCAAAATTCAAATCGAAGCATATCGCGCAGGCGACTCGTCCGAATTCGGTTTCGAACACAGGGGCGTCTTTGCCGTACAGCATGCCGCCGTTCGTCCGCTCGCCTTCAACGAGATGGTTTTTGTTGTAGGTACCGGCGACGGCACCTGTCCGGTCGAGGAGCTGCGTCGAGTTGCGGAATGTGCCGTCCTCCAGCTCGCGTACTGCGGAATAAGCGATCCAGCAGTTCCGTTCCGCGGCGACGCGGGCGAAAAAATCGCGAATCCGGTTGCCGCGGTACCGGTAATATTCCTTCATCCGTTCGGGAGTATATCCGGCCTTCTCCGGCCTGTCACAGCATTCCGGGAGCACGATCAGATCGGGCCGGTCCGGGAGCACCTGCTCCAACTGGCGTTCCCAATAAGCGATCATGCGGACCACCGTCTCCTCCAAGCCCGTCTCCGGCGGCACCCGCAGCTGCGGAGCCGATAAACAGCTGATTTTCACATAACGCGCCACAGTTTTTTCCTCCCTCTTATCCGTAAGTGAGCCGGTGTTACCTCATCTGGAGCCCGCCCAGCTGTTCACTTCCGCGGTGATATCGCTGCCGCCCAGCCTCTTCCAGTCTTCCGCGAATGAATCGAACTCGTCGAGCGGCGCACCGAGGATGATCCGCTTCATCACGTCCTCCTCCAGTTTCGTTAAGCTGGCCAGCTTCTGCACCATCGTTTTGGTCGGCAATCCGTAAAATCGGTCGGCCAGCAGCTGGCCGTTCTTGACATAATCCAAGATAACGGTTCCGCCGCCATGCAAACCGTTGCGCGCAATGACGGACCAATCCGCGGATCTGCCGGTCAAGTACTCTTGAATCAGCACGAGCTTCTCCCGCTCCTCCGGTGTAAGAGCGGACTTCTCAGCGAAGGTCGGCACTTTGACCCCGGTCAGTAACGGTTCGAGATGAGCGGATATTTCGGCGTTTTTGTACGACTTGTACAGCTTAACGGGCGCCTGGTGCCAGATCGACATTTTTTGCTCGATATCGTAATTGAATTGCCGGTATACGTTGTCGTCCGTGTTCAAGTAAAATTTTTTGACGAATTCGTCGGCCATACGCAGTACCGCTTCAGGATGTGGCGTGCCTTTCTTGACGACCCAAAAGCCCATGTGCAAATTAAGCCCGTGCTGCACCCGCGTTTTCCCGCTGTCCGCCGAAGGCGCCGGGTAGGCGAACCAGCGGCTGTCCGGCGTTTGCGTATACAGCGTATTCGCCGATATCGAACCGTACGCCATGCCGATTTTCCCTGCGCCGATCGAATCGTACACTTTCCCCCCTTCCTTCATCCCGAAATCGGGATCGATCAGACCGGACCGGTACAACTCCCGCAGCTTGCCGAGCGCCTGCTTCATCTCCGGCCGAATACTTCCGTACGCCAGCCGACCGTCAGGCTCCTCGATCCAGATGCCTTTGTACGCGTGATAGCCGTTCAGCAGTCCGATTGCCATCGACAGCGATTTGTCCAGCGCCAGCCCGTATGTATCGTGGAGGCCGTTGCCGTCGGGGTCCCGATTCGCAAACGCTTCGGCGATGGTGATCACCTCATCCATCGTTGCCGGCTGCGGCAAGTTCAGCTGGGTCCGCCAATCTTCCCTGATCCAAAGGACCGGCACCGACTCTTTGGCTACGCCTGTGAACGGAATGCCCATCAGTTTGCCTTCGATTTTCGCAGCCTCCAGCACTTCGGGACCTGCTTCCTCGATGACGCTGCGAACGTTCGCAGAAGCGTGCCGCGGGTATACGTGCGACAGCTCCTCGATCAAGTCCGCCCGTTCCAGCTGGACGAGCTGCATCGGCGTGGCGATGAAGAAATTCGGGATGTTTCCGGAGGCAATCATCAGATTCGTCTTCTGCTCCAATTGCCCGGGGGACGTCTCCCACCATTTTTGGACGATAATGCCGAGGTTGTCTCTCAAATGACGCGTCCAGGCGTTGTTGTTCATGTCGTCGCCCTGCGGGTAAACCTGTACAGGCAGCGTCATCCCGACCGTCGACAGCTCGACCGGCGGATTGTAGGGAAAGATACTTTCTCCTGTCGTTCCGGCATACGCAGCGGGAGGCTCCGACCGCGCCACCCGGCTGCCCGGCGTTTCCATGCAGCCGGCCAGCAGCATAACAGCGGCAGCCGCCGCGATGCTCACACTTCCCCGCCTATAGCCGAATCGCATGTGATCCCCCTTTCTATCGACACGCATGCCGTTTTCCTTTCGGTTTCGAATGCGGCGGAAACCGCTTTCACAATTAACCATACAATCGCCGCCCCCTTCCCGCCAGTATCTATTTTTGCAATCGTATACGTACGTTGCGGCACATCAAATGATGCGAATTACTATAAAATATGTAAACCGAACGGCTATTGACTTGGAACGATGTTCGTAATACCCTTATTTAGTCAAGGCGGCATTCCTACTTCCGATTGTGGCATCGTCGTGAATAGAAAGCGTTTCCATATGGAGGGGACGGCTTTGAAAACGAACTCGTTATTCGTCAAAATCCTTTCCGGGTTCATCGCGGTCATCGTTCTCCTGCTGACGTTTAATCTCGTCTCGTACACGTTTTTTCACCGGAACATCCGTGACGAGATTACTACGAGCAGCCAACAAAATTTGTCCCATATGGCCGACCGGTACGAGAATCATATCCAGTCCGTACAGCTTTCGCTCGTCGGGCTGTTCTTCAACAACCAGCTGTCCTACTTGTTCGACGCCGACCGTTCTGCCGCGAACGACGCCGTCAATCAGCTCGTCAAGCGAATCCGCGATATCCGCGAAAACGACATGCTCTTTTTGCAGGACGTTATCGTCCAATTCAAGATGAACTCATTCGTCGTGCATCAAGGCGGTCCCGACCGGCTCGAATCGCTGTACGCGAGCACGTACCGAAGCGCCCCGTACGGAGTCGACTTCTGGAAGCGCCAGTTCGACGCCGGGTTCAAGCTGCGTCTATACCCGCAGGCGGAATTTACGAATTCGCAGCAGATGAGTCACGGCGACTTATTCCCGCTCGTGCTGAAATCGACGACCGATCCAAATATGTATATCACCGCTCTGCTCGACGCCGAAAGTTTGTTCCGCACGTTCGACAGCCGGACCGCCGGCTATTTCTACATCCTGGACGAGAGCGGCCGCACTTTGTTCAGCTCCGACCGCAGCCGTCCTTTTGAGCTTTCCTTCGATCGGCTCGACCTGACGAAGGACTATGTGAAGGCGGATAACAACTACTTTTTTTTCCGGAAAGGCGACGTCACCGGACTGACGTACACGCTCGTCATCCCAAACGAGAAAATCGCTAATCAGATGTCGCGCATCAATGTCGTGCTGCTCCTTCTGCTCGTTCTGGCGCTCGTTATCAGCGGGGCGTTGTCCGTCTTCGTCAGCATCCGTTTCTACACGCCGATTCAGAACATTATCGAGACGATTCAGCGATACGGTCCGCAAGTGCAGTCCCCCTCCTCGAAGCGAATCGACGAACTGGGGTTTATCGACGCGAACGTGAAGCAATTTTTGCAGACGAATACAGACATCAGCCGCGACTTGCGCAACCAGCAATCGCACTTGACGCACCTGGGCTACATCCGCAAGCTGAAAAACATCTACACCCGGCCGAACGAGCTGCCGATCGCGGAAAAGCCGTTTTATCTCATCGTGTTCCAGCTGTCGATGACCGGACGGTTCCGCGAGCTTCCGGCGGCGGAACAGGAGCGCGCGATGTTTTTCATCAAAGAATTCATCGGCATTTCGCTATCCGAGAAATATCCGGAATCGGTAACGCTGCAGACGGAGAAAAATCAGGTGCTGTCGCTGCTCTTCACGGACGGCGAGGCGAAAGGCGTATTCGAAACGCTGGAACGATTCAAGTCGGTGTTCGACCGCGATAAGCAGTACGGCTATTTGACCGTGGCGTTTAAGCCCGAGCTCGTACAGCCGGGAAGCATAACGGAATCGTATGAGGATACGCTCGAAATGGTCGGGCGGCGCAAGCTGCTGACGGAAACGCAACTATTGAGCTCGCTCGAGCCGGAGCCGCTTTATGTCGGATTCTCCCCCGCGCAGGAGCAGGAACTGTATGCCAACCTGCAGACCGGTCAAGCGGAGAATGTCATGCTGCTCATCGACCGGGCCCTGCGCCGTATGGTAAAGGACCGTGCGACCGAGGAGCAGTTCCGCGCGTTCGCCAAAGAAATCGTCGCCAAAACAATCAAAGCGATGGTCGCTGCCAATGTGGACATCGATTCCGTGCTGGACCGGCAGTCCCCGTACCAGGAAATGAAGCTTTGCGCCTCCGTGGACGAATACCGGCAGCTGTTCGAACGGTTTCTCTCGCAGGCGTCAAGCCGGATCGCCGAACGGAAAGAGAAAAAAGACCCTGTCGTCGAATTCGTTCTTGACAGCATTCACAGCAAATACCACGAAGATTTGTCGCTGGAGCGCGTTGCGGGCGGCCTCGGACTGACGCCGAGCTACGTGTCGCGGTACGTGAAGGAAAAGACAGGCAGCAATTTTTCCGACTATTTGAACGAAGTGCGCATCGGCAAAGCGAAGGAGCTGCTCGCCAAGTCGAGCACCCCGATCCGCGACGTCTCGGCCCGGGTCGGCTACGTGAACGTCACGTCGTTTATCCGCATGTTCAAAAAAGTGACCGGCATGACACCCAGCGACTATCGGCGTTCGGAAAACGGCCTTAACGCGGAAAAGCCCGGCTGAAACCGGGCTTTCTTCTGCATAAGAACCGGAAATGTCCCGGTTCCCGGCCGCCGCCTTACTGCCGGGAAACTCTGCGGATACGACCGGGGGCTGCGGATCACGGGGATCATTTCTCCGTTGTTCGCATAATCATCCGGTATGGCCTTCGTGCAAGGTCAGGCCCACTCCCCGGACGTCTGCAGACGGACCAACAGCTTGGCCAGCAACGCGGCGCGGACGGGCAGGTGATCCAGCTCCACATGCTCGTATTCGGCATGAGGGCCTTCGCCGACTGCGCCCAGACCGTCCAGAGTCGGAATCCCGAGAGCCGCGGCAAAGTTTCCGTCGCTGCCGCCTCCGGCCGCGCTCTCCTGCAACGCGAGCCCGAGCTCCGTACCGCACTCGGAAGCGAGACGGAACAGCCTTTGCGTCTGATCGCTTCGCACCATCGGCGGGCGGGAGACGCCCCCCTCGACCGTCAGGGTAATCCCGGGCAGGAACGGCTGCAGTCCGGTGATCCGTTGATGGACGCGCTCGGATTCTTCCAGATTGACGGTACGGACGTCAACCTGGAGCTCCGCGTATTCGGCCACCACATTGGCCCGGTTTCCGCCACCCGCAGCGCCGACATTCACCGTCGTTCCTTTGGCATAGTCGGTTAAGGCGTGCAGTTCGATGATCTGGCGCGCCATCTCCTCCACCGCGCTGATTCCATCCTCATGATGATTGCCCGCATGAGCGGCTTTGCCCCGGATTTGTATCCGGTATTTGCCGACGCTTTTGCGCGACGTTTTGAGTGCTCCCGTACGGGCGACCGGTGGCTCGAGTACGAGAACGGCTCCGCTTTTACCGGCCTCTTCCTCGATGAGGGCACGCGAAGTGCCGCTGCCGATCTCCTCGTCGCTTGTGCACAGGAACACGATTTTGTGCCGGGGCTTCCATCCGGTTTCCTTAAGCGCTTTCACGGCCCATAGCGACTGCACGATCCCGCCCTTCATATCCAGAATACCCGGACCGTACGCTTTGCCGCCCTCTACCCGGTACGACAGGCGCCCGGCCTCCCACACAGTATCGAAATGCAGTAAAATCAAAATTTGCGATTCGCCTTCACCGTAAGTAAACCGCATATGATCGCCGACAGCCGTCTGAGGGAACAGCTCCGCATCGATGCCAAGATGATGCACGAACATCGTCCGGAGTTGTTCCCCGCACCGGTCTGTCAACGTTTTGTCCAGCGAGGGGGATTCCGCTTTTACGAGCCGTTCGAGATCCTCTGCGATTTCTCCTTGGCAGGCTTTTAAGTACTCATAGATCCGCTCCATAATTGAACTCCTGATTCATTCATTTTTAGAGGTTGTTCAAAAAGTCCACTTTTGATCACGAAGCAGATCAGGAAGCCTACTCGACATCGAATATGGAATTCAGCCGGAACTTCCGGTGCTCACGTAGCTTTCACTACGCTCCGCTCCTCATTTCCTTGCTTCATCCCATCTTCTCGGTGCTGAAAACCGGACTTTTTGAACTCGCACTTTTAGAAAAGCAAATACAGGATCTTCCATCCACATGTATTCGCGTTCACCGGCCGGATTTCCTGCCGTCCCGGTCGCACATACCACTGATGCGGTTCCCCCCTCCTGCCGGCCGAAGCCGGTATCCTGAAGATCAAGACGGTCAGCCGCCCCCAGAGCTGGCCGGTAAAGCGCAAAAAGGGGAGCTATGCAGGCTGACTCCCCTGCACAACTCCCCCGCCGGTCAAACACTTATTTATGAACCTGCTCCTTCTCCCGCCAGGCCCCCCATTTTGAAAGTGTTATTAATACTGCACGGAGTGCGGGGCTGCACCGGCTTGATGATGGACCGGCTCCGACTCCGGCGAGCGGCTGCCATAAACGCTGATGCCGTCAAACGTAAACGTATGCGTACCGTTCCAGCGCTTGGCCGGGTAATAGCTCATGATCGACGTACCGTCCGGGCGAATCTCGAAGCCCGGATCATATTCGTCAAATACGATAACGGTAGAGCCCGAATCGCCGATCGTCTCCTTGATCCGGAATCCTCTCGCCGATTCGTCCGGGTGGGTTACGACGACGTAGGCTCCACGCATTGCGTCCGCTGCGGCAGCGCCGATTGGCGTGCGGGTAACGATACCGTTGTACGGGTCGCCGTTCGCCTTCCGTTTCGTCGACGTAATCTCGCCCCGAATCGTGCCCATACCCGTTAATGCAACGCCGCCTGTCGCCAGCAGCGTGCCGCCGATCAAATACATCGACCGGACGACCCCGTCTTCGGTCCGGACAAACCCCATCTTCCCGCGCATCGTCACCCCGTCCGCGACAATCGTCTGATCCGGATGTCCGGTCGAGCTGATCAGGAGATCCGTAATGCGGCCGTAGGTTACCCGGATCGCCAAAGCCCCCTCCGGCCCTTCGCTAAGCTGCAGCCGCTCGATCGTCTCGATGCGCGGCCCCGCCGCTCCCGCATAAGGCTCCATCACGGTAACAAACGTGCTATTCAGCCGGGTGCCGTCGCGTCTGAGCACCAGCTTCGGCATATCGTACTTCGCCGCTTCGTCGTTCGTATCTGCGCTCTTGCCCGACAGCCGCGTAGAACGGATCGACGGCGAGCGCGCCAAGTATAGCTCATTGCCGCCCGGCTCGAGCAAGCCGGTTATGTTCATTTTCGCTTTCTCCGCCCCGTCCTCGCTCGTTACCAGCGTAACCTCGTAGCGGTCGCCCGGCAGATGCGCCCGCTTAACGTTCCGGATGGAGATGTAGCCGTAATAATGGCCTTCGGCACTCCCCCGTTCATTAAACTGTTCCGCCTCCTTCACCTTCGTACCCGGAGGCAGCAGATGCGGACCGAACTCGCCCTGCTCCAGGGCGGTTTCGAACCAGGCGTCACGGTTCGCGTCTCCCTGCAGCGTATACTCGTGGCGGCTGCCGCCCGATACGCGGAACAGATCGACCACGTAGCCTTCGCCCTCCGCCGCGCCCGGAAACAAAATAAGCCAGGGCTCACGGCCGTACTGGTCCACGCCTTCGTAAGCTTCCTTCTGATCCGCCCGCATCGCTTGAACGTCTCCCATCGGCGCGAACAGACTGATGCGGCCGCCGTGTTTCGAGACATCGTCGATTTTCATATCTTTGCTGTCTACGACAACCGTGTTGTGCCCGATCGCCGACAACGTGAACGCCCGGTCCTTCGTATACGTGTAACCGAGATCGGGAAGCAGCTCCTGCCCTGCCGCATACAGATTCAGCTGCAGCGGCCCGTAGTGGTTATGGCCGTATTTCGGCTCGAACTGCAGCCATACTTGCGTCTGATCGGCTCCGGTCCCCCCCGCGAGCCGTGCGATTCCCGCCGCAGGCATCAGCAGCGGGCCGGCATCCAGGAGCGGTGATCCGGCCATGTCGGATGCCCAAGCATCCTGAAGCGGCAGCAGCTTCCCGTCGGGGTATACAAGCAGATTGTTGTTGCGGACCGACATTCCGATCGCCGGGTACACGGTCCTCATATCCAGATTATCAAACCGTCTGCCGGTACGCGGCGATACGTAACCGTCCGGGTCGCTGTAGCCGGACAACGCGTCCGCAGCCTGGGCCAGACCGTTCGTCGACTGCACGTGATACGACGGCGCCGCTTCCCTCCAGTAACCGTCGGACAGAAACTGAGTCTCCACATAATCCTCCATCCACTGGAAGGCGTTGTGGATATAATCCGGTTCGTTCAGCGCTTTGCCGGCTTCGATCAATCCGAGCCATTGCGTATAATTCATATTCCCGAGCACGTACGGATAAGCGAGCGCATATTGGATCGACGGAATGAACATATCCCGGACAATCTTCCGGTCCACATCTTCCCCGACTTCCTCGCTTAACACGTCGAAGGCGTTCGTCTGCTTGACCCGATCGTAAGCGCGCAGCAGCGGACGCAGGCTGTTCAGCTCGGCGACCGACCAGCGGCACCACATGCCGCCCCAATAATTAAACGGCGGGCCGGACGTTATGCTGATCGGATAGTTGTGCCAGATGTAATCGGTCGTCGGCACATAGCCTTCGTATACTTCGGCGAACCGGTACAGCAGCCTCGCCGCGCCAAGCGCATCCGTCCCGGCGATCGTTTCCGTCTCCGCAACGGTGTAGTGCCTTTGCAAATACCAGAGTCGGGCGGACAAAAAGTAACGTTTGCCTGCTTCATCCTCATAATACGGATAGTCCACGGCTTCGCCCTTCCGGTTGATCGCCGTTACGACCTTCGTTTCCGGATACCGGGCGTTCGGGTATACGGTTCCCGTTTTGATCGAGACGAGGCTTCTACGGTCGTCCGACAGCTTGAACAGCTGGTCCGGATGCAGCTCGGGCATTTCCGGCAGACCGGTAAAAATAAATCCGGTTTTGTCCGGAATCAGCTCCAGCGTATGCTGCACATGGCGAGACGCGGGCTCAGGTTGCACACGTACCGGATTTCCAGTCGAAACAACCTTGGCCGACACGGCAAGCCCCGCTTCGATCCATTCGTCCCGGTCGAACGAAAGGATCGCAAATAATCCGTCATCAGGACAATCCCCGCGATACACACACATCTGAAGCTCGATCAGACCGCGAGCGGAAACGGGAGGATGCTCGAACGTTAACACGCGGCGCGTTCCGTCCGTACCGCTGCTTACCCGGGGCAGCGGCATCCAATCGCCTGAAGGAGCTTTCCATTTCAGCGCAAGCTCCGATTGCTGCGGACCTGTGATCCCGTCCTCCTTAAACGATACCTCCTTATGCGTGAAATCGACGTAACGGAGTCCCGCGTCTTGCGGGACCCATCTCCGACCGGTCGGCGTCCTGGCGAAAAACAGACTCCCCAGCCGGCCTTCATCGATTACATTGCCATTCACCATAACGATGCTGCTGCCCGTGTCCCAAAACCTGGACGTTCGCACCGGAACCCAGCTGATCAACGGTTTCGAGCCCAGATGATGGACGTGTACGACATTCATACGCCAGCGCGTTCCGGGTGACGGCGGCGCGGAGCCGAGCGAAGACCAGGAAACCTTGGCCTCCACAACCGTCCGGTCTCCGGCATCCATCAGCGAGCAATCATTTACTTGCACGGTGATTGGCTGTAAATCCGTCTCCCCCCAACCCGTCTTGATCGTTTTTGCAGCAGGCGTAACCGGGATGGAGACGATATAATGCGGTTCTCCGGGCTTCATCGTACTTACGATCAGCTCGATTTTGTCCAAAACCGGCCGATCCTCCGACGCAAACGTGCCCGCTATATACAAATGGGTTGAATCATAGGCCAGCTTGTAGCGGGGACCGTCTGCTACCCGTTCGTTGAAGTAAGCCGTCCGGAAGTCGTCCAATATGGCAGCTTCGCTCCATTCCTTCTCTGCGAGCCCGCCATCGGCGGCGGGAGTTGACGGTATTTCCGCCAATACCGCCCATTTGTTCGTATTCATCGTCCTCACGCCCTCGTTTCTGTTTGGCGTTCTAAACCTATACCGTCATTTCCGGTTAGCCCGAAGCAGCTCCTGGATCTGGCTGACCTGCTGCTCCGTCCCGGTCTCGTGAGAACGGTACGCCGCCTCGACGACGGCGACGACGGACTGGCCGTAAGCGCCGGAGGTGGAAAGCGGCTTTCCGTATTCCACCGTATCCAGCACGCTCTCCAACTGGGCGACGAACGCATCGGCCGACGGCGGAACAGTAACCGGCGTATAGGTGCCGTCGGTTCCGATCGACAATCCTCTCCGGATGCCGATCCGCAAAGCGCCGTCGGTGAACAGCAGCTCCGTCTCGTTGGCGGGAACGCCTTTGTAGCCGGACAGCGAGACCGTAACCGGAACGCCGGACGTCGTCTCCATGAACAAGGCGGCGCTTCCCTCCACGTCGGTTGAGCTCCGATAAGTCATGCTCGCTCTAACTGCGGCGATCCGACTATCGGTCAGCCATTGAATCCGGTCGATCGAATGACTGCCCAGATTGATGACCACGCCGCCGCCCGACTTCGCCTTTTCCAGAAACCATGCCGGACGGCTCGCCTGGAAATAGTTCCCCCACCGTTTATCGTTCACCATCACCAGCTCGCCGAGCTGCCCCGATGCGATAATCGACTTCGCTGCGATATGCTCGGCGAAAAATTGCTGCATATGACCGACGGCCACAACCACCCGGTTGCGCTCAGCGGCATCGTTGATCTCCATACATTCGGCGACGTTTAACGCCATCGGTTTTTCGAGCAACATGTGACACCCTTGTTCGGCGCACCAGACCGCGGCTTCTTTGTGTAAAAAATGCGGCAGCGTGATGATCACCAGATCCGGCTTTTGTTCCAGCACCATCTGTTTGTAGTCCGTATAAGGTAACAAGCCATACTCCGAACCGAGCTGCTGCGCCCGTTCTTCGAGCACATCGGCTATCGCGACAGGGCGGGCTCTTTCCGAGCTTTGCAGCGCCCTCAGATGGGTATGCGCGATTTGACCGGCTCCGATTACAGCTATTGAATACGTTGTTGTCATGTTTGCCTCACCTTGAGTTCGCATCGATCACTTTCTGAGCTTCTTCCTCCGCCATGCGAAGCGCGGTATTCATATCGGTAGTGCCCTTGATGATCGACTCGATATATTTGGTATGAATCGCCGAGATGGCGGCATCGCTCTTATTTGTAATCGGGAACGGTGCGTATTTGTTGTAGATGACCGCTTTCCAGTTTTTCCCCGCCGGTTTTGCTTCGGACGCGAAGTTTTTGATGAACGGCTCGGTGATTTTCGGGACGAGGTACCCTTTCTTCGCGAGCGGCAGCAAGTTTTCGTCCGATACCAGATAGGAGAGCACTTCCATCGCCGCTTTTTTGTTGCGCGTCTGCTTCGTCAATCCCCAGATCGTCGAATTCATCGGGCTCCCTGTATTCTGAGCTTCTTTGAACGACGGCAGCGACACCATATCCCAGTTGATCGTCTCCTCCTGCATTTCCTTCGTGACGAGGGCGATACCGGCATTAAACAGCAAAATCCCCGTTTTGCCTTCGGTCAGTCTGGTCGTGCTGCCGGAAAACGCCCGGTTGTCTCTGCGGTACGCTTCGTTCAGCGCCGGGTTTCCATAGACGATCTGGAAGTACGATTTCCAGCGTTCATCCGTATTGATCGTCGGTTTATTCGTTTTCGGATCGACGAGCGAGATGCCGAGCTGATTCCATGACGTCATAACGCCGAGATGGCCGGTGAAGCCGTAATAGTTCACACCGCTCTCGCTTCTTGTCAGCTTGGCGGCTACATCCATCACTTCGGTCCATGTCATGCCGTCCTTCAAGTAAGGCACCCCGAACTTGTCGAATATCGATTTGTTGTAAAACAGCAAGTGATTGATCGCCGATCCGCCGGGAATTCCGTACATGCCTCCGTTCGATATAGTCCGGATGTACTGGATCAGTTGCGGCTCGAATTCGTTCAAGTTGATGTTGTACTCTTTAATATAAGGGCTCATGTCCACTTCAAGCTTCATATTCACGACATCGCTGTAGAAACCGGTGCCAGCCCGGCCGACGATATCGATCGGCACGCCTGTCGTGATGAGATCTTCAATCGTCTTGCCTTTTTGCGATTGATCGATGTGGTTGATCGTATAGTTCGGAAACTTCTTCCGCAATCCCTCCAAATATTCGGCGGTTATCGTAGCGTCAGGCGTGACCAAGTTGATTTCTGCCGGACCGCTCGGTTCCGGTTCCACCGGTTTTGCCGCTTCGCTCGGCTCCGGGTTATTCGAAGACGAGCAACCGGCCAGCATAGCCGCAATCGAAAGTGACGCAACTGCCAAATGCAATTTCCTGTTCATGAGAACACGACCTCCGCTTTTTGTTTTCAATTCGAAAATACCCGCCAATTGAAACGCTTTCAAAACTGCACCTCCAACCTCCGCCCCCGTTCTGGTTTCCATAATCGCAATCATTTTTTTGTTGTAATTTTTATAATCACTAATTTAAAAACTACACAAGATCGTTATATCACTGGATTTAAGACTGTGTCAACGATTATAAAAAAACTACAGACCCGATTATTTTGTTTAAATAAAAACCAGACCACGCAAAGCCGCTCCCGGCAAACCGGCATGGTCAGGGCTTCTTTCAAAATCTGATTCTAATGGTATGCGCACCTGCTATGGAAGACGAATTCGCAGCAAAAAAAAGCCCAACCCCACTCGGTTATGTGGAGTTGAGCCTTTTGATCCGTATAATACCGGAATCTGACCGCACCTTTCTATTGAGCCTCGTCCGGGAAAAGAAAACGTCATTCTCTCTGCAATACGCGGGCGATCTCCTCGCATAATTCGTCCTCGTTGATCATGTTGGCGAAGTACTGCTTTAACTGCCGGAACACGAGCGCCAGCTCCCGGCTGGTCAAATTCAAATCCATATGCGTTCGGAGGGAGAACATCATCTCCCGGTATAACCCGTACCGGGCCGGACGCCGCACCGCGCTGCCCGCATCGGTCGGCGACAGCGAACGCAGCCCCGGTATGCTCGTCGTGTGCTGCTGAATCGTCTTCTGCCCCTGCTCCCCCGTCAGAAAATCAACGAACAGCTCGGCTTCCTCCATATGAGGGGAAGCGGCGTTGATGCCGACCGCCGACGAGATGATCAGTGAACACGGCTCATGGATGTAAGGAACGGGAGCGATGTCCAGATCAACATCCGATTGAACGAACAAATTCAGGCCCATATAACTGACCAAAGTCATAGACAAGCGGCCTTCCAAAAACGGCTTGACGAAATCCTGGTTGCTTTCGGATAAAAAGGACGGGAACAGCTTCTTGTTTTGCATAAGCCGTTTCATCAGCTTGATGCTTTCAAGCAGCCCGGTTCCTTTAATCGATTTGAGCCGTGTACCTTCCCACTCGAACCGTTCTCCGCTTTGCAGCAAAAACATGGGCCAGCGGTTAATGTCCGGTACATGAAAGCAAAATCCGTATCGGCCTTCCACCTCGGATAATTTCTCGCCTGCGCGGATAAGATCGTCCCACGTCCAGCTTCCATCCGGCTCCGCCAATCCGGATTCGCGAAAATGAGCTTTGTTGTACATAAGAACGATCGGCGAGTAAACGACCGGCTTGAAAAAGAGCTGATCCTCATGCACAAATTGTTTCGTCAGCAGCGGATGCACGTCTTCGTTAGGAGTCAGCGGCTTCAAATAACGGAGAAGCTCTCTCTCCACGATTTGTCTGAAATGCAGCTCGCCGATCACGAAGATATCGGTCTTGGGCAGAGCATTGCCTGCGGGATACTCCGTCACCTCAACGGTGATCCAGGGATATTTCTGCTGGAACATGTCGAGAAGCCGCTGCAGGTCGCAATTTCGCCAGGTGACGTGAATGCACGCGAGCCGAAGCGTTACCCGCCGGGAATGAACCGACTTTACGCGATTGCCGACCTTCGGAATCTTATCGATGAGCCCTTCCTCGACGAGCAGCTCCAGCCCTTTGCGCACCGAGATATTGCCAAACTGAAACCGCGAAGCGAGCATTTTCTCGGAGGGCAAAAAATCGCCGACCTGGTAGTGCCCTCCGGTAATTTCGCTTCGTAACGTCTGAACCATATTTTCCAGCTGTATGCGGAATTGTTCGTTGGATGTTCTGCCTCGCATCGTCCCACACCTCATTACGAATGACACTAGCTATGGGCATCATTGTAGCATAACGGCATCGGAATATCATCAAATACTAAACTAGTACCTATACAGCTCTAGTTTTTTCTGCTATTTTTAAGTAAATAAAAATTACTTAAACATTAGTTAACGCCCCAACCTGCTTTCTCAGTATCGACCCGTTTTTCCACAGCGCGCCGGACTTCCGGCGAAGCCGCCCTGCCGCCCGTCTTCGGCTTGGTATATGGGCTCCTAATAAATTGCTGCCGCCTTCGGCCGGATGTTATGCCGCTTGAACCGGACCGTTTGAACTTGTTCCGGTTTTTTGTAAAAGCGCATACATTTTGTAATTTATTAGTAGTTTATATAAATGAGTGTATAAAGTGAGGTGATCGCACAGCAAATCCGCAAATGAAGCAGCCGATCCAGCCGGATGTATCGACAGCAGCTTTATCTGAGACTCTTATGAAGGAGGAACGCATGTGACACGCAAAGGCAGTTTGATCGCTCTGGCTTTCCTTATGCTCTGGCCGCTTGCCCTGTACAGCCCGTCGCCGGCATCCGCAGACGGCAGCGGCTCTGCGCCCATCTCGTCTTATTCGCACAAATGGCTCGTCGTGCCGTACGGCGGCGCTCCCGCGATAGACGGATCATTATCGCCGGGAGAATGGGACTCGTTTCCGATTAACGATTTTTCCACCGTATTCGAACAGAAGCCGTCGGCCTCGGACAGCTCGTTTGCCGTCTCCTATGACGCTAACTATCTGTACATCGGGGGATCGTTCGACAAAGTTGTGAAAGCGATTACAGAAAGGCTCGAAATTGTCCTTGCCAAAGGCTCGGACGGTGAAGCGCACTATGTGCTGCCTGTGCCGATTACACCGACCACCCCCATCACGGTAACCGACTGGAACATGGGACGCCAGCTGTCAAAGACGACTCCTCAGCGTTTTACGGTTGGCAATGCCACATCCTCGGTTAACGATACGGCTACGCGCACCGTAGTCGAGATTGCTGTGCCCTGGAGCTCGCTTGCCTCCTCCATGCCGGCCGGCGGTGAGGAGTGGCGCTTGAACATCGTCCATATCTACCACCTCGGAACGTCGCCGTTAGCCGCATGGGCGCCGCTCGAGACGTCCAATTTCATCGACCAGGGCGGCACGAAAACAGTCAAAGCCAACCTCGTCGACGAAGGACGCTTCGGCTCGCTGTACTTCGGTCAAGTGCCGGCCGGCATAGCGGAGCAAGGAAGCGGCGTCCAACTGGATTATGTATCGCCGACGCGCAAACGTCTTTCTTTCGACCGCATCGACTCGTCGCTCAGCGAGCTGCAGCTCGAATGGAAGGGCCCGGCCGGAAGCTGGAAGCCGCTGGCGATCGACTCGCACAGCTACGCCGGCGGACGCGATACACTCGTATTCGACCATCCCGACACCGACGCTTTCGGCCAGTACCAGTTGCGCCTGCACCGTTACGAACCGGGCCAGCCGGGCGGCGGCAAGCTCTCCCACATCGTCACCGACCGGGAAAGCATCATTCGCGCCGGCATCCAAGCCCAGCTGGACTTGTATCCGACACCGACGGTGCAGTCTGTCACCTATGCCCCCCCTTCCCAACATGTGCTCGATTTGATCGACCTCATCCCGCCGAGCAACGGCTTCCGCTTTACCGGATTGCCGGAAATGCCCGAACTGCACCCTGACGCGTTATACACCTTGTCTGCCGATAAAAAAAGCTTGATCTCGACCAAAACGTCGACCGTCTATCCGAACCCCTCCTATCCGGAAACCGGTTCGATTACCGTGTCCACCCGCAGCGGCGGTACCGTTACCTACCCGTATTATGAGGACAGCAGCGGCAAACGGTACTTCTTAACGGCTCACCTCTGGTATTTGCAGAAAGCGTACGTCCTCGGCCAGCTCCAGCAGCTGTCCAAAACCGACCCGATGGGCGCCGCGCACGTGCTGAACGCGCTCCTGCAAGCGTTCGATCAATATGTGCCGACGACCGACTATATATGGGAAAACTACCCGATCAACCTGACGTCGGGCCCTCCGTTCAACTACTGGGGCGGTTTGTGGGGCAGATGGTCCGTATCCGATCTGAGCAGCCTGAGCCCGGTCAGCGTCGCGTTCGGCAACGTCCGGAAAACGGATGCGCTGGCGCAGCTCAGCTCGATCCACGGCTATGATCTGGAGCAGCGTTTGCTGGACGAGCTGTTCATCCCGTCGATCGATTTCGTACTCAGTTTTCCGAAGGCGCTTGGCAATATGAACTACGCGCAATGGCTCGGTCTGATCGATGCGGGCAAAGCGCTGAACGAACCGGACTATCTGCATATGGCGTTCGAATGGATGCAGGCTTACACCGAGATGGAGTTTTTATCCGACGGCTTCTGGAAAGAGGTTACCGTGTCGTACCACAAGCAGTCGATCGACGGTCTGGATCGGGCGGTTGACGCCTTGAACGGCTACAGCGATCCGATCGGTTATTTGTCGCCGCGCACCGGACGCCGTTTTGACCAATTAAACATGGCGGCCGATTATCCGATTATCGACAAGGCGCTGCGCAACAACGACCTGCTCGTCTATCCGAACGGCCATGTGCTGCCGGTTATGGATACGTGGGCCAACGACAAATCGGCCAAGCCGATAACGGCCGAAGGCTCCTTCCTGATGCCAACGACCAAAATCGCCCGCACCGCGTCGGGAAGCGGCGCCGGCCAGACGCAATCGTGGCTGCAATTTGTGCCGAAGTATGGGCACAACCATTACGATCCGTTGAACCTGAACTATTATGCGCTCGGTCAGGAGTTATTGCCGGACTTGGGCTATACGTACACGAAAGACCGCTATTTTACGTTATCGACCATCGGCCATAATACCGTCGTCGTCAATAGCTCCAATATGGCGATCAATAACAATTCGCGGAACGGGGGCAATATCGAGCTGTTCGCGCCGCTTGGCGACGCCCAGGTCGTACGCGCCGAGCAAAGCGCGGGTTATAACGCCGCGTCCGAGTACCGCCGCGAGCCGTGGCATATTACGTTCCCCGGCGCGCCGAACGGCGAAGGCTACTTGCTCGATCTGTTCCGCGTAGAGGGCGGCACCCGCCATGAATATACGCTGAACGGCGATGCGAACCGCGATGCGCAGTTCGTCACCGATCTGGAGCTCGAACCTTACGGAGACTATCTGCTGCCGCCAGGCGTTACCGTTGTCGAGCCGACCGGCTTCAATGAGAGCGGCAGCGCTCAGGGCCATTACTACGGTTATATCTCGATTAACGATGTCGAAAAAGCCGTATTGCCGGAAAACGCCGACACGTTCCGGGTCACGCTGCAAACGTCGGAAAACGGTACGGATAAGGCGCGGATGAACATCATCGGCGTGCTAGACGACGGCAGCAACGAGCTGTATCTGGCCCGCTCCCCGTCGATCCGCTCCACCCGTCTGTCGGGTAAGGCGCTCGATACGAACGACGAGGCTGTCAAGTACGACATGCCGAAGCTCGTGCTGCGCCGTGACGGCACCCAGTTGCAGAGCACCTTTATTACAGCGATGGAGCCTTATGCGGCTGCGGCGGCGCCGAAAATCCGGACTGTCGACCGGCTGCAGCTGGATTCCGCACCGAACGGCGCCGTTGCCGTCCAGGTGACCTACGACAACGTAACCGACATCATCATCAGCAACACCGGCTCTCCGGATACGCCAATCGTATTCGATGATATCGTGATGAAAGGCAAAACCGGCTTCATCCGGATGATCGATCAGCAGGTGACGCAAATGGTTGTCGTCGGCGGCACTGCGCTGACGAAAGGCTCGATTACCGTAAATGGTGACGGGACCGTACAAGGGGCGATCACCGCGACGAAACGCAAGGCGGCGGGCGACGGCTTCGACGGCCTCGTGACGTCAACCGTCATTCCGGCCGGCGTTGCCGCTTCCTTGTCCGGCAAGTACATCGTGGTGAAACATCCCGACCAATCGACCGAGTCGTTCCTGATTCGTGAAGTGACGACAGGCTCCGGCGGCTCGACGATCGTGTTCGAAGAGCACGATCCCGGCTTTACGATTGCCGGCGACGGCAGCTCGCGCCAGCTGTTCATCCCTCATGCAAGCTGGACGGGAACGCATACGTTCCAGATCGATACGGTCGCGGGTTATGAGGCTGATCCGGTATCGGCCGTTACGCTGACTTCGGACAAAACTTACTACTTGCCCGGCGAACCGGTGCAGCTTGCCGTTGCCGGCACGACCCGCAGCGGCAGTCCGTTCGGCGGCGTCTTCCATGAGGTTCGTTACAAAAGCAGCGACGAATCGGTATTTGCCGTCGGCTCGGACGGAACGGTGTCCGCTGTCGGTAGCGGTATAGCGGAAATTACCGCCGTCGTCGACTGGAACGGCCGTACCTATACCGACCGGATCACGCTCGTGTCCCAGTCGAGCGGTTCCGAAACGTTCTCGTTCAACAACTTGCCGATCACGTCGCAAACGGTGCCGACACTTTATGTAGCCGGCTCGGATACGGTCCAGCTGGAGGCGAATACGCCGGGCGAATCGATTACATTCGCCTTTGACGCAGCGAAAAGTGATACGTACGACATCCGGTTCACCCCGTTCGTCGCGCGCAGCTACGGACAGTACGATGTGGCCGTTGACGGCAGCCCGCTCGGCTCGTACGAGTTTTACGCTTCTACCGGCGCGGCGATCAGTACGTTCGAGCTACTGGGCACCCGTTATCTCACCGAGGGCACGCATACGATTACGTTTACGAATACCGGCAAGCATGCCAGCTCGACCAATTACAAGATGGGCGTCCGCCAGTTGAAGCTGCAGGAAAGCAGACTGCAGCCGCCGGCATTAACGGCGCCCGGCATCCCGCTGCGGATCGGCGATGCCGTAACCTTCACGTTTGCGGATTCGTCCGCCTGGCGTAGCGAAGTGGACGGTGTTTACGTTGGCGATACGCTGCTGACGCCGGGTCAGTACACGTTATCGGCAGGCAGCCTGGCGCTTGCTCCGTCCGCTTTTGACGAGCCGGGCTCGAAGCTTGTGCGCATTACCGCGGACGGCTATCGCGAGGCGGCTCGCATGGTCAAGCTGTACGACGGGACAGATTTGGCCGGATTGTCGCTGGACACCGCACCGCTCGTCCTGGCCTTCCGTCCGGACCGCTACCGGTATGAAGCGGGTGTCGCCAGCTCGTCCGCGAGCGCTTCCGTGACAGCGGCGGCGATCGACGGCAGCTCAACGATCACCTCGGGTAGCTTGTCCGCAACCGGCACGTTGACCGTGCCCCTGGCGCTTGCAGCCGGCGCCAACGCCGTCACGCTGCAAAATGCGAAGGGCGGATCGGCCAGCGCGTATGCCGTCGACGTCTTCCGCGCTTACGAGCCGGACGCTCTGCCGTTTACGGTGGCGGGCGTCGTGTACGAGCAGCGGACGATTCCGGTCTCAGGCGCCATTGTCACGATTCCGGGCACGACCTTGACGGCAACGACCAACGTGTACGGACAATTCCAGTTGCATGGCGTCGGACCCAGTCAGCGCCGTCTGGCGGTCAGCCACCCGGCGAAAGGCTCCGTATTGTCGCCGCTTGCGCAGATCGAGAGCCTGACGAACACCGTGACGGCAAACGTGTATTATCCGTTTGTGGATATCGTCCCGCCGACCGTCAGCCTGACCGGCCCTGCCCTGCTTACCGTCGGTTCGTCGGTTTACGCTCAGGCGGATGAACCGGCCGCGCTGTACATCGTGCCGGAGACGACGCCAGCAACGGCAGAGGCGATCCGCGGGGCGATTACAAGCGGTGCCGGCAAGCAGGCGAACGCCGCCGAGAACGTATCGACAGAACTGTCGACGCTCGGGCTCGAATACGGCCGCTACCGGGTATATGCGATCGACGAAGGCCATAATGTGAGCACGAACAGCTCCGCCGTCACGCTGCTTCCGGTCATGTCGGGTTATATCGACCATACCAACAGCCTGTTTACGTACCATGGAACTTGGACATCCTACTCCTCCTCCAGCTATCATGGAGGAACGATGGTGCTTAACCGTATCGCCGGCAGTTATGCGGAAATTCCGTTCTACGGCTCGCGGGCGGCCTGGATCGGCTCGCGCAATGCGGCGTATGGACTTGCCGATGTGTATATTGACGATGTCTTTCAGGAGACGGTGAATTTGTACAATCCGACCTTGATCTCGAAACAAACGCTGTACGACACCGGCGTTCTTACACCGGGCATTCACACGATGAAAATCGTCGTAAAAGGCCAGCACATCAGTCCGGCCACCAACGACCACGTCTCTGTGGACGCGCTGCACATTATCGATTCGGGTCATTTGGCGCCGGTTGTCAGCGGCGTTTCCGCCGCCAGCCTGCAAGCGGGCACATCCCTGACGGCGACGAGCTCGGACAACGGCACGCTTTATCTGGTTCCTAGCTCGACGCAAGCCACATGGGCGAAAATCGATCAAGCAACGCAGCGGACCGGACTGAACAAATACGGCGTCAAGGTAGCGGCGCAAGCCAACGTTCCGGCTACGCTGGACACGACGAATCTGGCGCAGGACCGCTATGTCGTCTACGCGGTCTCGGACATCGGCATCGTGTCCGCAGCTTCCGCGGCCATCGACATCGTGGCCACGACGTCCACGCTCATTGACGATACCAATCCGCTTATCACGTATTACGGCAACATTACGGCCAATTCAAGCTCCAGCTATTACGGAGGAACGGAGCGGATCGGCCGGGAAGCCGGCGCTTATTTCGAAACCGAATTTTACGGCAACCGGGCGATCGTGTACGGCACGCTCGCTTCCAATGGCGGTTTGGTCGACATTTATTTGGATGATCAATATGTGATGACGTATGACTATTACCGAGCCGGCACCGGCGTGACCCAGTCGCAAATTTGGGATACCGGTACGCTGACGCCCGGACTTCATAAAGTGAAGTTTGTCGTCACCGGCAACAAACATCCGTCGTCGCAGAACATCTGGCTGCGCTTTGACTATATGCGCACCTACGCGCCGTAACTCAACCGAATCGGGAAGGCAATGCGAAAACCTGCGGGTCCGTTAGCGGAACCGCAGGTTTTTGGCATCCAATCACTATTCTGCTTATGAAGCGCGAAATAAGCCAATTAGTCGTGCTGCCAGTTCTTCCACGGTTCGATCATCCGTAGAGACCGTGTAGTCCGCATACTTGCGGTACAACCGATCTCTCTCCTCGTACAGCTCCAGCAACGTTTTTCCGTTATCCATGACGACCCCGCGCTTCTGGATGTCCAGTTCGGCAAGCCTCTTCGCAATAGCCGGGTAGGAAATCTCCATAAATATGATATCTGCTATTGATTTTAAATATTCCATTGCCTTCTCGGAGTAAACGACGCTACCACCGGTCGCAATGACGGAGTTCGTACATGCCAGGGAACAAACCGCATCCGACTCTAACCTCATAAATGGTTCCCTGCCTTCATCTTCAAGAAGCTGCCATAACGGCTTCCCGTTAATTTCTTGAATAATCGAATCTGTGTCGATAAAAGGCCTATTCAGCGCTTCTGCAACGATGACGCCAATTGTACTTTTCCCGCATGCCGGCATTCCTATGAGGGCGATATTGCTTTTGTTGCGAATTTCACTCATTCGATCACCTTCCCAATGGTTGAAACGGTACATTCTCGATGAGTATCATTTCGCTACCCCCTTTTGAAACTCCTGTTTTTGGGAGAAGTCATTCGCCTGATCCCTGCACTGCAACTATCACCAAGCTTCAGCCATACATATGCTGATCCTGCAGGCGAATCAGCACTTTGCCGTAACGGCCGCTCTGACGCACGGTCACCCGGCCCGACGGATACGCGCGTTCCACATAGTCGGCTGCCGTTTTCCGGTTCTGCTCGTCGGCAGGCACGCCGTGACTGCGAAGCAGATTCATTATTTCCTGCAGCGCCGCTTCTGCGGGGACTTCCGTCGTTTTCGTTTCCCGTGTGATCAGAGACTCGTAGGCATAACCTTTGAGATAAAGCAAATGCAGCAAATACCCCAGCTCCGTATACGTCGCCCCAAAAGGCTTGCCGGTAATCAGCGGCCAGATTTCATTCACCAGACTATGCTCGGTGGAACCCGCCGGCATGCTGATGTAACAAAACTTTCGCGCGCATTGAAGCACCTTTTCCACGCTCTCCCAATCGTGGAGGACCGGACACATCGAAACAAAGACGAGATCGAATGCCTCGCTCCAGCGTCTCGCCTGCACGTTAATCTCTTCAAACGGCTCGGGTACGATCTGTACCTGATCTTCCGGGAAACCGGCGATATTTTCTTTCAGCAGCTCGACCAACGGAAGAGATGACTCGACAGCGGTTACCCGGGCCCCCCGCTCCGCAAACGGTACCGTAAACACGCCCGAAGCGGCGCCTACGTCCAGCACCGGAACATTTTCGAATCGCACTCCTTGCCCTTCAAGCCAGCCGATAATTCTGGCGGTCCGCTTTCTTCCCTCCGCGTCAAACGATTGCTCGTTAAAAGACTTCGCCTTCTGATCAAACGCCCGGGCCGGTTCGATCCCCGCCTTTTTCATCCTGGTTATGAGGGTATCCCCGCGGTCTTTCCATGCTTTTTCCCATATCGCTTCCTAGTAAAAGTCGTTCATATCCGTCCCTCTCTCCTATGCCAAAATTAAAATCTCCGATGTGGAACCTATTCATCCGTTACGCCTCCAAGCCTCCGTGTTCAGCTCGTTGTTCATCGCCCCGGCGGCGGCTGCGCCCATAGCGGCGGCGGCTATCGCCTGATGCATGCGGGATACCGCATCTCCGGCGCCGTAGACACCCGGAACACTTGTTCTCCCCATCTCATCGACCGCAACCGTACCCGTTTCAGTCAAGCGGCAGCCGATCGTCCGCGGCAAGTCCGATCCCGCAACCAGATCCGGTTTAAAAAAGATGCCTCTGCACGGAATCGCCGTCCCGTCTTCAAGATCAACTTGTCGTACGATACCATCGCTGGAATCGATATGCCGGATCGGCGAATCGAACAAGGGAACCTGGTGCCGCCGAAGCTCCTCGCGCTGTTCAATCGTCAACTGATCAGGACCGTTCGTGCAAATTGTAAACCGGTTCGTCCATCCGGATATCAACGGAGCGAAATGCATAAGCTCAGCTCCCTTGTTAATGACCACAAGCGGCTCGTCCCTTAACTCCCAACCGTCGCAGTACGGGCAGACGAAGGCGCTTTTTCCGTAACTCTCCGCCAGCCCGGGAATGTCCAGCGGACGATCCTTCATTCCGACGGCAAACAGCAGTTTTTTGCTGGAATAAGTGTTTCCTTGAGCGGTCCCAATTTGAAAATGACCGTCCGTTCCCGTAACCGACACAACCGTATCCGCTGCGAACGATACGGAAGGGTAAGCGCCAATCTCTTCCTTTGCCAATCGCCGAAAATCGCCCGGACTCACCCCGTCGCGGGTAAGAAACCCGTGAGTTTTACGGGTCACGGCATTGCGGGGACGGCTGTCATCGAACACGGCCACCCGTTTTCTCGCTCTCCCCAGCACGAGGGACGCGCTTAACCCGGCTGGTCCTCCGCCTATAATCGCTGCGTCAAGAAGTTCTGCTTTTTTCACCATTAGACACCTCCATGGATCTACAATATCCATAATTAAAATACAAGAAGCGCATCACTTCTTGATCGTGATCACTTCTTGTTTCCTTCCAAGTTGAAATGTCTCTTGAACGCCTCATCCAATAACGACTGAATCGTATGCTCCTGCAAGTATTGGTGCAGATGCTGCTGTGCTCCCAGCATGACCTTCTCCACCAAACATTCGCCGTTGCCCCGGCGTTCCCGAACCGGCTCGGCCGCCCCGTCGTCGGCTAACAACCGATGCTGCTGCGATTTCGAATTCGAGCACTCGAACAGCTGCTCTCTGCCTTCCATCACTTGAATCACATCGAGAAACGTAATCTGTCCGGCCGGCCGCGCAAGCTCGTAACCGCCGTTCACTCCCGGTACGGCGCGTACGATGCCATCCTGTCTCAGCTTGGACATGATTTTGGATAAATAGCTTTCCGATACGCCGAGTGTCGCGGACAATTCCTTGATTCCGACATTGGCATGACGTTCCGGGTGACCCAGATGAAGCAGGGCGTGCAAGGCGTAATCGGTGCTTTTCGAGAACTGCACGTTTCAGACCTCCTTCCCCCTATCCATCCTATTGTGGACCTGTGATATCCATAATAAACAATCGGACTCGGAATTGCAACTGATTTCGATTCAGCGGACGTTCCCCCGGACAGATTAATCATAAAATATTGCGAACGGCACACGACCATAATGCGTTCCAAAAGTAAAGCGGGTCCCGTTTAGAAACGGAACCCGCCTAAAAGACTGCTTCGAAGGCCAGCGTTTGAGCGGCTTAATTTCATCATTCGCCTCGGAACTTATGACTTCGCTTTTACTCCACTCGTGAGCGTACGGTCCATTCGTACGGATATCAAAAGTTACGGGACTCTTCGAACCAAATGTCCGCACGTCTGACGAGGGTAATGATTTTTCTCCCTGCCGTCGAATCCCCTGTTACATTGACGCCTCCCTTTAAGCGAATTTTGCTGTCGTTGTTCACCAAGCTAGCCCCAACATACAAGCGAACCGAGATTCGCTGCCCGCTGCCGCCGTCCAGAAAATCCGTAATCGCAACCGCTTCCCCAATCGCCAAATTCGGACCGCGCAACACCGAAGGAGTCGGACCCATAATGACGACTTCGCCGGTTCCGTCCTCCAAACCTGCCGCATCCGCCACGCGCCCGAAGGCCGAGCGACCTATATTGGAATAATAGCCGCTGCCGGACGGTACAGTGCCTCCGATTCCGCTTATATCGATCGATCGAGGAATAAGCGCTGCCGAATCGGCATACACGTACAGCACGTGTGACATTGTCGTGCCCCTTACGGTTTCCCCGGATATCGTTATTTCTTTTAGTGATTTGTCGCCAAAGGCTGCTATGGAGATTGCGGCTGCAATCCCTCCATGAACATTACCGGTAATGGACCCGGCGTACGTTCCGCTAGCCGCGGCCACTGCGCTGCGGCTTTTGGAATAGATCGCCATAGGCGGAGGTGCTGCCGCAAAATCTGTTTCGATGCCGATATTGGCCAGCGAGCCTCCGTCAATAAAAGTGTTGCCCGTAATTGTGAAATGTTTAACCTGGGACAGGAAAACGCCGTATTTCCAGTCGCCGGAGATATTATTATTCGCAATCGTAATGCCTGTTCCGTCTTTGTAGGCTTGAATCGCGGCATCATCGGTATTTTCCGCTGAAGAAACGTAAGAGGAGATGACATTCCCTTCTACAACGATGCGCTCGCATCCCCATGCGATATTGACGCCGCTGGATCGTGCGTCATGCAGTTGATTGCCGTAAATATTAATTTGCCTGCATGCCGGACTCAGGTTGATGTTGCGATGAGAGGAACCGATCACCGTATTGCCGCTGATTTCACCTCGCAGCAAGCCTCTGACGTGAATGCCGTGCGTTCCGTCATAAATCCGGTTGCCGCAGCAACGAATATCCGTCGTCGTAACAGTTGCGTAGACGGGCAAACCTCCGGCATCGATCCCGCCGTAATCGGATGCGATCTCCGCCGTTATTAGGATGCCGTTTAAGGTGACATAGGTGCCGACCGGAATATCCCGGCTCATCCGAATCGTATTGTCTTGGATGTCGATTCGGCTGCAGTCTGTCGCAACGCGTATTCCGTTTCCACCCGATACGGCAAGACCATAAATCGTGCACGCGGATATGGACGAATCCGATACGCCGTTGAGCAGGAGGCCCTGTCGGGCTTTACCGGCGCAATTTATGTTCAAATCGAAAAAGTCGCATCGAAAACCGGCCGTACCGCCAAATACCGGGCCTTTCGTATACAACAGTTGGTCGACGACCGATTCCGCCCGGATTTCCCCGGAACCGTACACTTTCCGGACACCGAGAGGGACGTACAGACTGGTCACTCGGTACACGAATCCATCAGAAAACCGCAACGAGCCGCTGGCGGAGACCGAGGCTGCCATCAGCGCCGCTTGACAAGCGGACTGACACAGTTCTCCATTACGGGCTCCGAACATTTCGGGCGTAAGGGGCTCCGTATTGTTCCGCTTCCAGCGCGTGCCATCCGAAGACACGATGACGGTACCGCCGTTATCGAGCGATACGGTATCGGACGGGTCCGACCGAAAAGCTCCGCCCCCGGTTCCGGGCGTATCTTCATAATAACCGGCTACCCACACGGTTTCGCCGCTGACAGTAGAGGTAACGGCGCGAAGCTGATCGATGGAGCTGATCATGCGCAGTCCACAGCACGCGGACGGTCCGTCTTGACCGTACACGGCGGACGTGACGGAACTTCGCTCTCCATTCGCGATCGTTCCCAGTAAGCTAAGCGAAGCTCCAGCCATTCCCATTGCGGCAAGCATTTTACGCCGACTCATTCGATTCCGGTTGTCCTTCATGCACGTCTCTTCCCTTCTATCCTGGATTGGTGCGCCGGTGCGGTCACTTCATTTTGCTTTTGTAATCGGCGATCGTCTTTTTGGCTTCCTCTTCGGCCGACCGCAATGCCGTATTCAAGTCCATTTTACCGATCTGCGCCTGCTGGGCGTATTTTAGATAGACGGAAACCAATTGCGCATCATATAAAGCTTTGGGCGGAATTGGCGCGAACTTGTTAAAAAACATAGCTGAAAAGTTTTTGGCTTTAAAAGGGGATTCTTGGCCCAACTGCTTTTGCAGATCCGCATTTTGCAAAACGGGCATGATTCCTTTTTTGGCGAGCTGGCTCTGAAACTCTTCGGATACCATATACTTCAGCACTTCCATCGCCGCATCTTTGTTTTTGGCCATATTGGTTATTCCGAAATAGCTCGGGTACGATTGCGAGCCGATTCCCGGCTGCAAACTCGGAAGTGAAACCATATCCCAATCCAGCCCTTTGAGCTGCTCCTGCCCTACATACACGTAGCTGGCCAGGTAAGGGAATAAGGCGACGTTCTGGTTGACGGCGAAGTCCTCCAGTCCGAGTATTTTGCCGGTTTTGTTCATATAATCCATGGTCAGAGCGTCCTGAGAAGGAGCGACCAGACTGTTCATAAACGTCTTCCAGCGCTCATCGGTATTGATCGTGGGCGTATCGGTGTTCAGATCGGCCATCGGGATCGACAGCGCATTCATCCGGATTAGATGGTCCGGGGAACGGGCATACCCGTAGAACGTTTTGCCTCCGTCGTCCCGGCTCATTTTTTTGGACAGCTCGGTCAATTGATCCCAGGTCATGCCGTCCTTCGGATATTCCACTCCGAATTTGTCAAACAACGTTTTGTTATAATAAAGCACCAAGTTGTTCGTGAACACGGGAAGCCCGTACAGTTTTCCGCCGGAAGCTTGTCGGACGGATTCGATGATGGACGGCTCGAACTTGCCGAGATCGACCTTATGCCGGTTCAATAATTCGGTCATGTCGTACTGGATTCCGTTTGGAAACGCATTTCCTTCAAAATTGCCGATCGACTGGAAGAAGATATCGAACCGGGTTCCTGAAGCGATCATTTCCGGCAAGGTGAATCCTTTCTGGCTTTGAATGTACCGGATCGTATAATTCGGAAATTTTTTACGAAGCGCGCCCCCGAAACGATTGTCGAAGCTTTCCACCGTATCGTTGTTGTTGGAATAAAAGATAACCTCGGCCGGTTCTTTGCCGGCATCAGAGACAGCCGGATTAACGGATTCCGGATTCGCGGCCGTTCCCGGATTCGACTCCGTGCCGCCGTTCGAGCAAGCACCGAGCATAATGGCGAGGCTGCACGCGGCAGCCGTTCGTTTGAACGTTAGGTTCATCGGTTCTACATCCCCTTTGGTCTCTCGTCTTTTGCTAGCAGGCAGTAATCGCTTTCCCTATCGAGGGCGCCTCCCGATAGATTGAAAGCCTTTGCATGGAAAAGTATAAGGGATGGGAACAACCCGGGACAATTGGCGATGCAGACATCTAAATTGTCATTAGGGACGGAGACTTTGGCCCTATCTATTTCCGGGCCGTTATTCTGTACTTGCCGGGAGGGCAGTTCACTTCGCGGGCAAACAGTCTGCTGAAAGAAGCCGGATCTTCGTAGCCGATCATTCTTGCCACAACGGCGACAATCTCGTCTGTTTCGACGAGCAGTTTTTTGGCATGTTCCATCCGAATCAAGTGCAAATATTCGATTACGGTTTTCCCGATATATTTTTTGAACTGTCTGTTTAACTGGCGCGTTCCGATATGAAAAAGCTCCGACAAAAGCGGGAGAGAGATCTTATGGTTGAAGTGTCTTTCGATATATCCTCGAACACGCTGCACCAAAAGCTCGCCGGAAGAACAAGCGTCGTTGATTTTATCGTTTTTTTTCTGGTAGTGCCGGGATAGCAGCAAGAAAAGCTCGGCCAGCTTCAACTGGATGACCGTTCGGAAACCGTAGTCCCGACGCCGCATTTCCCGTTCCATTCCGTCTAACAGCTCCAGCGCCTCGCGCGACGCTTCCCCTTGCAAAACTAATTTCGAATGGAATGAGGATTCCTTGTTCAAAAACGGATGTACATAATAAAAATCGAAAGAATCGGACGCATCGATCTCTCGCAAGAGAGCAGGCGAAATAAGCCCCGGGTCGAACATGCAGTTAAAAATTTCGATGTGCTGCCGCTCCTCTAGAACATACTCGTGCATTTCTCCCGGATTAATGACATATACGTCGCCGGCTCTCAGATCGTAGGAAGCATCCTGAATCATATGAGTCGCTTGTCCGTCCATCACGAAGATGAGCTCCACGAACTCGTGAATATGCCATCCCGGCGTATCGACGCTGCTATGACGGTTACGCTGAATCCAGAACGGAAAGTCGTACGGATGCGGATAGTGTCTCATCAATTTCGTTTCCAAACTACGCACCTCGTTCTTGCAATGCTATCCAATCTTTGTCGCCGTCCGGGGGAGCCATAACCATGATCACCGTGCTCCCCATAGGTCCGGCAACCGAATAAGAAAAGCTTCTAAACGAAGCCTTAGCCATGAAGCATGACCCTGCGTAAGAAACAGCTTTCTTGGTACAGAAACTCGTTATTCGCCTTTTCGAAGCAACTCTTTGGAGATTTGCCACTTTAGCAAAACTGTAACGATCAAATAACCGTTACGCCCGGCGGCTCTTCGATCTCTGTCGCAATCGTGCCGTCGCTCCGCTTCTCATGCTTGACCCGGATCGTACCGTGCGGGGTAGGAAAGCTGCCCTCGGCCCAATCCAAATCACCAAGCATGGGCCTCACCTCGATAACTTGGCAGCCCGCTTCCTTAACGCGAATGCCGAGCACATATTCGGACAGCCATGCTGTCGGTCCCGCCGCCCAGCCATGGCACAGACTGTGCCGATACCCTTTGTAGCAGTAATCTCCGAAGAGGCCGTGTACGTCATTTTGGCCGGGCGGCGTCAATTCGTCGATACGGGCGGCGTTATCCAGCCAATCGAGGTTGAAATCTTCCCAGAACGTCGTCGCTCCGAGAGAAAGCATGCCTCCCCAATATTCACGGATGCAATCCAGGCTGCCGCTTATGTCGCCGGCTTCCGCCCGCGCCTTCAGCACATAATATCCGAGGAAGGTGGAAATCCCGCGCGCTCCTCCCGCAGCCAACACGTCACGGTTGACCGCATCCGCATCGAGCAGGCCGGCCAGAGCCAGAAGCGCCGCCGCTTGTTTGCTTCCTCCGTGTTCCGGCAATCGCTTCCGCAGCCTCCGTTCCATAGCCCGGCATCGCCGCTCCGCATCGGGCTCATCCAGCAGCGCGCACAGCTCCGCAGCTGCTGCCACGGCGGCAATTAGCAAAGCGTGTACGCCGGCTTCCACCCCGGATCGGTTCGGCGACGTCGGCCAATCGAGGAACGGTCTCGGATCGTTAAAACGGCCCTCGCTGTCGATACTTTCGTCAAACTGTCCAATCAGACCGAGCAGGTACGCCCTCTGCTCCCGTAAGTAAGCTATATCCCCGTTAAGCTTGTACCAGTCACGCTGAATCCAGATCCACCATGCGGAATAGCTGGCGATCCTGTTCATCCAGCCCGGGAGCGGCGTATTGTCGCGGACCAGGTCCAAGCTTTTCGGCACGACCTCGTTATAGCCGAATACGGCTCCAATCGCAGCTATCTCGGGATGCATGTCGCCGATCCAGACGAGCCGGTCGCGCTTGACGCCATCCCACAAGTACTCCTGCATGTTCAGATGAACCGTATAAGCCCCGGTTTGCCATATCCGGTCCAGCAGCGGATCGCTGCAGCGGAAGCTGCCCTTGTAGGGGATGTCGCGCAACAGACAGATGCCGCGTACGCTTTTCAGCTCAATCTCGCATTCCGTCTCCAGCAAATCGATCCGGACAAAACGATAACCTGTATTGCCGACCTCCGTCGTGCCGAGAAAGCTGCTTACTTCCACAACTTGATCGCGAACCGCGTGATCGTTGCCCGCATTGCCTTCCCCGCCAAGCTCGCTCATTGCCTCCATCGCCGATTCGCCGAACCGGACTCGCAGCTTTACCGTTTTTCTGTTCTCATTCGCGGACCAGACACACAGCTGGATGCCGCCTTGCAGCTCTAAGCCGAAATCGATCAGCAAGCCGGCACGGTTTTCCGCCCCGCTGCGCAGGGTACAGCCGTTCTTCCGGGTTAATGTCGCTTGGCCGTCTCCCCCTGTCAGCAGCAGTTCGGCTCGCTGAACGATCGAATCAGTCCCTTCGCTTCTCCATACGATGCGGCGCGGGTCGACGTAATAACGGGTGCGAGGGTCTTTGCCCCCCGATTGTGCAAATGGATATTCCATACCGTTTTCCTGTCCTTTCTATCTGCAGACTCTTGGTCGAAATGGTTGCAAAGCGGCCGCTCTCCCGCCGCCGCTTCTTATAAAGCGTAACTTGGGAAGCGGCATCTCGAACAGGTCTGATCCTACTTTGAAAGTGTGGCGATCGCACTTTTCCGCACCTTGCGATTATGGTAAGGTAAAAAAATGAACGATTCGGAGGTGTTCGCAGATGGAACGGGTGGACAAGCTGAGGGCGGACGATTTTTTCGTAGACGGACTGCCGTTATGCGTCAATCATTATGTTTATGACCCGCATGAGCGAATCCGGATGCACAGCCATGAGTTTATCGAGATCGCTTACGTCTGCAAAGGAAAGGGAATCCATGTCGTAGGCGGCCGGGAACAGCCGGTATCGATGGGGGACCTGTTCATCATCCAGTTCGATACGCCGCACAGCTTCTTCCCGCTGGACCCGGACAACACCGGACGGCTAGAGGTGTACAACTGCATGTTTATGCCCGAAATCGTCGGCTCCTTGCCCTTGGAGCTGCCGGTATTGCAGGAGATCACATCCATCCTGCTGCTGAGCGGCCTATACCCGGGAGAGCAGACGTACCAGCCCGACCTCAAGCTGCCGGATTCGCACGATCACAACTTCCGGTCGATCTTTACCGCTCTGCACGAGGAATATAGCGCCAATCGGGAAGGTCGGACGGAGCTGCTGAAGCTCAAGTTGTGCGAACTGCTCATCCAAATTTACCGTGCTTACGGGAACCGGAACAAGTCGCTCCAGCCGAACTCGGACACATACAAGCTGGAGCTGATCCAAAAAGCGGTCGCTTACCTGCGGGAGCATTACGCCTCCCCGGTCCAGCTTAACGACATATCCCGCCATGCGCTGCTGAGCAAAAGCTATTTTTCCGCTCTGTTCAAAAAAACGACCGGCATGAGCGTCTTCGATTATTTGCAAAGGCTGCGGATCGAAGAAGCTTGCCGGTTGCTGGAGGAAGGAACGGCTACGGTTACGGAAATCGCAGCACGCGTAGGGTATAACGACTACCGGTTTTTTAACAAAACGTTCCGCAAAGTGACCGGCAAAACGGCCAGGGAATACCGCAATGGCGCCACATCGATGAAATCGCCGGCGGAGGACGATGAGGCCGCATCGCAGTTGGACATCCAAGGGCGCTTTTCCCCTTAACCTCCCGCAAAGTCCGGGGATGTTCAGCGCCGGATCGCCTCCCGTCAAAGCTTCTAAGGACATACACGCCGATAACGGGAAGTCCCGCCTAAACAGGACGGTCAGCTGGCCACGATGGTGAATCTTGTGCTTGATAAACGGATCGAGTGTAAAGCCGTCGCTCCTTGCACCGTCAGACGCTACACCAGTTCGGTTCGCAATGTTCCGTCATTGTTGATCGACAGCCTGTATGTTTTGCTCCCATCCGGTGTCATCATGACGATCCCTTCCGTTACATGGAGCTGCTTCCACCGTTGTGCAGCCTCCCCAAGCGAAGCGGTTCCGTCCTGCTTGGGCAGCACATTTGCACTCAACACCGCATCCCCAGTCGCAGCGAGCCGCAGCTTTACATCGCCCTGGACCCGCAGCTCATGTCCATTCTTACTCTCAAGCACCATCGGCCCGCTTACCTGATTAATTGCACCGAATATTTCGACGTTCGCACCCGGCGTCACGGCCAGCGCATCTTTCCCTTCGCCGTTTTGCAGCTTCGTCCGCGCGGAGAGCGGCGCTTTGAGCAAGAAATCCGTTTCGCTCGTCTGGGGCATCGTCTCGTAACTGTCAAACATATATCTCGGGTTAAAAAAGCCTGTATCCGTGTAACGTACCGACGATTGCCGCTTGAATTTGGGCGCTTTGTCGACACTGCTGCATTCGGTCGCCAAAAAGTATACATTATTCGTCTGTCCGCTCGGGTATGGACCGCGCGCCTGAGTGGTATTGCGCCACGGCGCTGCGATCATCCGACCGCCGCCGAGCTTGCCATCGTAACGTGCGCCAGACTCGAAGTAGCTCCCGATAAACTGGATATCGAACGCTTCGTGCAGATGGAGCAGCACATCTTCATGCCCTTGAATCGTGCAGCTAATAAATTTGAACCCGCGCAGGGACGTCCCGCTCATCTCGATGTTTTTGGATACGCCGAGCCCGATCGCGTTATGGCTGGCCGCGCGCTTGGACGCATGCTCCAGTCCCGCGATATAACAGTTGATATACGTGGAGCCAGCGTATCCGGTACTATATGGCGAGATGCGCACCTCATCCCCCACTTTGCCTAGTAGTGCCGGATCGATCGTCAAACCGTAAAGCGTCATCCGGTCGCCGGACACACTCGTGCTCGTGTAATCCAACGTTTTACTGCCGAATTTGATCCGTCCCGCGGCACCGAGCGGGCTGCTGCTCCACCACGGAATATCCAGCGTGTAGTTCCCAGCAGTCCCGCCAAAGGCAAGCGAGCGGTACAAGTCGCCTCCGCGTACACAGACGCCTGTCAATCCTTGGAACACGCAGTCGTAAAACCGGTTCCGCTCCGCTCCCGCGTTGTTGTATTCCGTTCCCAAACCGCCCGCGCCAATCAGGTTCGCTGCGATGCGCCAATACCCGACCACCTGCACGTTGTGAACGGCGATATCCTGAGCATTGTCTAGATACAGACCGACATCCCATTCATCGCCAAGCGTAAACGTCGTTTTGTTGTTGTAGCCGTTCAAGCCGTCGAAATTTGGTACGATGCGCAAATGGCGGATGGCCGCGAATTGGCTTCCTTTCGGCACGTATACCGCGACCGAGAACGGCCGCACTGTTGCCGCTTGCCCTGGCGACGCATCCCCCAGACGGAAATTGGTCAAGCTGTACACCGCATCTTGATGGTCGGGAAGTGTGTCTGTATGGGTCAGTACACCACCGGAAGGAAACAAATCGGTCGCATACGTCAGCGAGTACGTCTTTGCCCCCGTGCCGGTAAACCGCAGTTCCGATGCCGCAGGCAGCTTCGTCCGGTTCGGAAACGGAATGTCCCAGGCGCCAACGCCCGCTCCTTCCAACGTGACACTCGTATGAAGCACAAGCGTGTCTGTCACCTTGTACACGCCTGGAGGAAGGTAGACGATACCGCCTCCCGCAGCGGCGCATTGATCGATCGCGGACTGGATCGCCGCCGTATCGTCGTGCACGTCGTCCCCATGCGCGCCTTGCTCCCGGACGTTCCATATACCGTGCTCCACTCCCGTGCTCCCGTCGCCTCCGCCTCCATACACAGATGCGGTTACAGTACCAACAGCAGCGGAAACGGGCAGTGCGCTTGTCCGCCCGATTCCGCCTGCCGCCAACACAACGCCAGCAGCCCCAATTGAAGCAAGCAATCCTCTGCGGCTTATTTTGTGGCTCGTGCCCTTCAGCAACGGCTCCTCGATTGCCCTCGTTTCCGTCTCCTTACGGTGTTCGCTCATGGCCGTTCGCTCCCTTCGACTATATTCTCGATCCCAAACTACACCATTCCTTTTCGATCAGTTATAGGCAAGCCCGTTACTTGCCGATGGCGGACAACTGCTTGGCAATGTCCAAATTAATTTGTTCCTCTGCTTCGCGCAGCGCGGAGTTGACGTCTTTGCCGTTAAAAAACTCTTCGAACTTTTTGCGCAAAATAACGTTGCTGCTCGTGTTGAATGGCGAGTACTGCTTCGGCTGCGCCGGCTGGCTCAGTAAAAACGCTTTCATATTCTTGTCTTTCAAATAGTCGACGTCCTGTCCCAACTGCTGCTGCAGTTGCTTGTCCGCAAGCGGCGTCATCCGTCCCTGTTCACGCACGATTTTGCGCTGTACTTCTAGTGAAGTCACTACATCAAGCACCTGCATCGCCGACTCCTTGTGCTTGCTCGTCTTCGTAATCAAGAATACCGATGGGGTGAGCGCTCCGGATACGTTCGGCTGCCCGGTAAAGCTCGGGTACTGGACCAGATCCCAGTTCAAGCCGTTTTTCGGGTGAAAATATTGCGCAGACGTATACAAAATGTTGTTCGTCGGGTCCATGGCCAGCGTCTTGTCCACAAGGAACGACCGTTGTCCGGTATCGTTCAATTTATCCGGCGCATTATTCGGCAGCGACCAGATCGTCTTCGCCGTCTCGAACGCTCGCTTCCAGCCGTCCGTCTGCACCGACGCTTTGTTCGTCCTGCCGTCTACCGGCAGCTGCGACAGCGACATCGCCATCCGGTCCACAACATCGGCGCTGAGTCCGCGATATACTTTTCCATCTTCTGTACGCGATACTTTCTTAGCGATTTCAATCATTTCGTCCCATGTCATCCCGTCCTTCGGGTACGCAACCCCGAACTTGTCGAACAAATCTTTGTTGTAGAACGTTGCCATCCCGCCGCTCTCAAACGGTAGTCCATATAACTCCGTTCCACCGGTTGTGGCGCGAATCGCTTCTATCGGCGCCGGATCAAAACGGCCAAGGTCAAAACGCAGCGTCTTAGCAAGCGGCTCAAGATCAAACAGCAGCTCCTTGTCCGCATACGACGGCATCTCACCGTTCCAATTGTAAATGATGTCCGGTGTACGCCCTTGCGCCATCAGATCTTCCAAATACGACCCCTTCGCGCGTTTGATAATGTCCAGTGTAATGTGCGGATACTTTGCCTTTAACGGGTCGAGAATAAAGTTCTGCTGGTTGTCTTCCGGTCCGAAGGTCATATCGAAAAAAAGCGTCAGCTTGACCGGTGTCGTATCGACAATAAAGCCGCCTGCCTGCTGCTCTGTTCCGTTCGGTTGCCCTCCTGCTTCCCCAGGCTGCGGATCTGCTTGCTTCGCACTGCACCCTGCCAGCGCAATCGCAGCGCCAATGGCGCACAATGTTTGTTTGTTCCATGTACCCATCTGTAAAAATCCCCCTTATTATCATGTTGTTTCCGCCTGCTGCACCTGCCGTTATACAAGGCGCAGCAATGCATCATACGCGTCTTCGGTCAAACGATACAGCTCCGTACTGCGCTTTCGCGCGTTAGGATCCAGCTCGCACGGATCGGCAAATAACATCACATGATCGACCGCCTGCTGCACGTCGCTTCTGCGTCCGGCCGCTTTTAACAGCTGCATCAGCTCATAGTCCCGGATCCCGCGCTGCAGCCATTTGTACCGGAGCGATAGCTGTGGCTTGCCCGCTGCACCAGGATAGACGAAATTGGCGTCACCTGCCTTCCAGATCGGTGAGCGGTACGACAGCTTCCGCAATGGATCGTCAACCCACGCCGTGTAGTTCCAGCGCAAGAAGCCATCAAGCCCCAGCTTCTCGGCGATCCAAGGGATAAGGCGCGATTCCAGCGCAGGCGAGCGCAAAAACGTATTCGGAATATCCGGGCTGCATGCCAAGTAGTATAGCGTCCTGCTGCCGGGCTGCGCTTGATGTCGGACGAGCTTCTCCCGAGCGGCACCAATACTGGATAGCACCGGAACGTAGTCGTGCACCTCCGATGTCAACTGCTCCATAATCGATGTGCTGTGTATCGCGATTTTGTAGCGAAATGCAGGCGCAATATGCCGCAGCCGCTCCAAACGCTGCTGAAATAACGGGACATCTCCCGGCTCATCCGCAAGCACGCGGACGCGGTCGATCCAGCCGCGGTCAGCGAGATGTGCCTCCAACGCACGAATGTAGTGTTCCAATTGCTCCTGCCGACGCATAAAGCGGTACGTTCCGGTCGCTGCATCGTAATACCGAACGCGAATGCCGTCCGGATATCCTTCGACAATTGCACCGTAACCTGCATCGGTATCCTGCCAAATGTTCAGCAGCCCGAACAGCTCAATCTCGGCACGGATGCCATGCGTCTCCCCCAGCGCCACATACCGGTTGAGCGCTGTGTAATCGTAATGAAAAGTCCCGCTTCGATCCCTTGTCACGCCAATGATGCTGTACTCAAACAGATTGGACGGTTCTCGGTCACGATGGGAAAATTGCCCCGACCACGGAATTTCAGATACGACGACAGACAACGCTTTTTGTCCCAGTTGCCCCATGCTTGCCAAATAAGCATCCAGTACGGCGAAATGATCCTCCGACCACAATGTCGTACCGGACTTACGTGCAATGTTTGCGTTGTGCTGCCACAAATCGAGATAGAACGAGTAATGCTGCGGTTCGGGCAGTACCGCTTCTTTGACGTTCAACACGAAGGTGCACGCGCCTAGCAATTGCTCATCTTCAAACATCGTATGGGAATACAGTCGCACAGTTCCCATATAAGTTCCGCTCGGTGTATCCGCGGATGCCGTACACTCGATCCAAACCGGCTGTAGCGTACGTGCTTCCACATACAACTCCGGTGCATCCAGCAGCACATCCGCTTTCTGTGTCCGGTCGTCATCTTCGACAAAGCCGATCAGGCGCACATCTACGGTCAGCGCTTCATCGATGTCCACTTCCACACGGACGATTGGCAGCGGACCTCCTTTCCAGAACAGCGGATCGGTATGCGTCGTCAGCAAAAAAGGTTCTTGTGACGCGACGACGCACTGCACCGCTGTGCTGTCCCTTCTACAACACATCACCTCCAGTTGTTTCGTTTGTGTTTGTTTCACCAACTGCGACCATGGCTGGTACCCTTTAATTGCTTTGTAAAACATGGACTGTAGTCCGTAATACATCGGTTCATCCCCTATTCATTGCGAAGCACCAATCCATTCCCCTGCCTCACTTTTGTTCTGCTATTCGCGCGCTTCTCTAGGCAGGTTTTCAAAAGGACTGTATACTTAAAGTACCATCTGGGCATAGACGGGGGAATGGAAATGGCGGCCAAATACATGGATTATAGGATTAGTTCGAAACCGCTGCAAATTATCGGGCTGAAGGTCGAGAAGAGCATGCTGGAAATGAAGTCATTGACAATTCTCGATGTCGGCTATTTGCCAGGCCGGACATCGTTTCGAAGAGATGCGGTTTTTATGAATAAATGGGCGGTCATCTTTATTGCGGGCGGAGCGGGGACGTACCAGGTTAACGATGGTGAAAAGCAGCAAGTAAAAGCTAACAGCCTTTTTATGTTTTATCCGGGGGCCGTTTTTCACTATGGGCCCGATCCGGGGGGCTTTTGGGACGAGTATTATTTTACAATTGAAGGGCCGCGCATCCAGGAGTGGCTCGATTCATGGTTGTTTGAATCAGGGACGGTTCAGCCGGTTCAGAGCGATGAAGACCAGCAGAACAAGATCGAGCGGATCTTTATGCTAATGGATAGCGGAGTGCCGATCAATGTCGATCGCGCAGCGATGCTGCTGGAGTCGCTGCTGTTTGAATTTATGATGCACGCCCGGTCGGCGCCGCAAACGCACAAAAACGAAGATACGCTCTCCCTGCTTGACGACATCGCCAAAACGCTGTATCGCCCGTTCCAACCCGAGCAGTTGTGCGCCCGCCACCACATATCGATCTCCACTTTGAAACGAACGGTGAAAAAGGTGACCGGCTACCCGTTGCACGAATATGTTCACCGGCTCAAAGTGGCAGAAGCGAAAAAGCTGCTGATCAGCACCGAGCGTACATTTAAGGTGATCGCTACGGCGCTCGGATATCGCGACGTCTTCTATTTCTCCCGTTTGTTCAAAAAGTACGCCGGCATTTCGCCGCGCCACTACAAGATGTCGAACGGCAGTTAGCGTGTATGGAATGAGATAGCCTTTGCTGGAGCGGATGAATTAGCGGATTTTCCGGAAGGCGGCTGGAATTACCACCAGTCAATACCGGCTGAAGTTTCAATCCATCGATGCCCGGGCAGACCAAATAGCCCGAAGATCCCATAGGTTCGATCTTCAGGCAAAAGTTTGGTCCGATCCGTACCGGCGGCGGTTCACTTCTCCCCTGATTAATCGCGAAACGCTACAAACAATCCGACATCCTTCGTAATCGCTATGGCCCCCTTCGCCCGGATCGACTCGTTCAGCATCGCCTCCAGCTTGGACAAGCGGCTGTCCGTGAAATTTTCCCGGCCTTCGGGAGTGGTCCGGATGTAGTCGATCAGCGGTTTCGCATCCGTGACCTGCAAACCGTCCTCGTAACGCAGCAAACGGATTCGGACGAAACCCGCGGCATCCAGCTGGTCTTCCCCATTGTCCAATCCGAATTCGCAAGCGAAATCTTGCCGTCCGAAATCATAGTTCGGATTCAATCGGCTTAGAAAACCTTCGACTTCGTTCATGTGACGCTTTCCCATCGTCGAGGCGAACAGCATGCCCCCGGGCTTCAGCACGCGCCGGATTTCTTTCAACGATTGGTGGCGTTCGCTCACATGATAGAGCATATGGTTAGCCAGCACGGCATCGAAGCTGTTATCCGGAAACGGGATCGAGCGGGCGTCAGCCGGCATCAATCGGAATCGGTCGGCGTTATTTTTCAGCCCCTCCCTGGCGTCGTTCAGCATTCCCTCGGACAGGTCGGTCAGCGTAATGTCCCAGTCTTCCGGAATCCGGTCCATATTGCGCTGCCACAACGTTCCGTCCCCGCAGCCCAACTCCAGGACGGCCCCGCGTTCCGGGATTTTCAATTGGTCGAACAGCCAGTGGTGCCATTTGTACGGATTGACGCTGAAGTCGTCATGCAACCGAATCCTCGTCTGCAGGTTGAAGGCGTTCTCGTATTCCTGGTTCACCACCCGGATGATCGAGGCGAACAGCTCCCAGGCGGGACTGCTTTCCTCGGTCCCTGCAGCGGGTTCCTCACCTTCCCGCTTCGCATAATCCAGCCCTTCCAGCAGCGACAGCGTCTCCTTGATCGTTTTCTGGACGAGGCGGAGATGCTCCATCTTTTGGCCGATAATCGTACTTTGAACCCGCAACGATTCCTTGAGATCCTCCTCGTGCCCTTCGCGCCGAACGATGGCCCCGATCTCGTCGATGGTCAACCCGATATACTTCAGCGTTAATATGCGTTGAAGCCGCGCCAAATCCAGCTTCGAATAGTAGCGGTGCCCCGAACCGGTTCGGTGGCTCGGATGCAGCAGCCCTACTTTATCGTAAAATCGGATCGTGCGGACCGTTACGCCCGCCTTGTCCGCGAATTGTCCAGCGGTCATCCATTCTTCTCGCAGCTCCATATACGCCCCCTGCCGGTTTCCTGTAAGACTTTACTATACAACACCCGTCTGCTCCATGAACAGCCCTGCCAATGGCAGGATATCAGGACGCCGCCGAGTCGACTAAGCCCGAAACTCCGCGGGAAGACCCGAAACGAATCCGAAATGGCGGGCAACGATCTGCACGATGCGCCTCGAAGCCCTTCCGTCACCAAACGGATTGTGGGCGCTCGCCATCGATGCGTAATATTTTGTATCCGTAAGAAGTCTGCTCACTGCCGCATAGATGGCCTCTTCATCCGTCCCGGCGAGATACGCAGCGTTAGCCGCAACCGCTTCGGGCCGCTCCGTCGTATCCCGCATCAGCACAAGCGGCTTATGGAAGACGACCGTTTCTTCCTGGAGCCCTCCGGAATCGCTGAGCACCAGATCCGAGCGGGACAGCAGATTCATCATATCGGGATAATCGATCGGTTCCAGCAAATGAATGCGTTCATGCCCCGCCAGGATGGGATAAGCGGTTTCCCGGACGGTAGGGCTTAAATGAACGGGATAAATGACCGACAGATCCGGGAACTCGTCGGCAATCCGCCGCACAGCGCGAAACATTTGGCGCATCGGCGATCCGTAGTTTTCCTTGCGATGGGCCGTCATCGTCAGCACTCTGCCCGGTTGACGGAGCAGACGATTGAGCCGGTCTTCATGAAATACATAATCGGAGCGGCACGTTTTCATGGCGGCATCCACGCCCGTTTGTCCCGTCACATAAATAGGCTGCTCCGGATAACCTTCCCGGATCAGATTGTGTCTGCTCCCGGCAGTAGGTGCGAATAACAGATCAGCCACAACGTCGATAATTTTACGGTTCACCTCTTCCGGCCAAGGGGAGTACTTGTGGTGAGAACGCAGTCCCGCCTCCACATGTCCGACCGGGATCTTGTGGAAAAAAGCGGCCATCCCGCCGCACACGGCCGTTTGGGTATCTCCGTGAACAAGGACGAGATCCGGCTTTTCTGCAGAGATGACTCGATCCAACCCGGTTATGGCTGCGGATGTAACATAGGCGAGCGACTGGTTTTCCTTCATGAGGGCCAAGTCGACATCGGGACGAATCCCGAAATGAGAGAGCGCCTGCTCCAGCTGCTCCCGATGCTGCCCCGTAACCACCACTTTCGTTTCGAACCATTCCGGATGTTTGTTGAATTCCTGGATCACCGGGCCCATCTTCGTCGCTTCCGGACGTGTACCGAAAATTACCATTACTTTTTTACGCATGGTCATGAAACCTTCCCCCTTTGAATTGGTGCTGTAACCAAGCGTAAGGGATGACCATACGTCACTTGCAAGGAAAAAATAAAAAAGCTTTTCAGTGGCAATGCGACGTGTTTGTCGCCAGGGGTCTACAAAAGAAAAAGCCTGGAGATAAGGTTAATCTTATCTTCAAGCTTCAGTCGGCTTCACACTGTTTTTCTGTTTCTATTTCAGTTAAATCTTCTTTTTAACGTCATTTATTTTTTACCGAGTTGTTCCGCCAAGCCGATTAGAATTCCTTCCTTTCCACGAATGTAGCAGAGCCGATACGAGTTCTCGTACTGAACCACTTCGCCTACGAGCTGAGCACCATGCTTAGTGAGTCTGGATACCATTTCGTCAATGTCTTCAACGGCGAACATGACGCGCAGATAACCGAGAGCATTTACGGGAGCCGTTCGGTGATCCGATACAACAGGCGGGGTAAGAAATTGCGAAAGTTCAAGTCGGCTGTGGCCATCCGGGGTAACCATCATAGCAATCTCTACACACTGGGAACCCAGCCCGGTTACGCGACCCGCCCATTCCCCTTCGATAGTAGCTCGCCCTTCGAGCTTCAAGCCAATCTCCTCGAAGAAAGAGATTGCGCTATCAAGGGATTCTACAACGATGCCAACATTGTCCATTCTTAGTAATTTGTTAGTTGCCATTGTTTGATCTCCTTATGTATACAAAATTTATTAGCTGATCATCTTCATACGTATTCTATCAACAGTTACTATTTTCTCCAAAAAAACAGACACGAAATCATTGACGCGATATATGCGGGTCCGTTACGCTGTATGATCTTGTCCCCCAACTGCTATAACGCAAACTACAGGGATCGGCTTCTGATCCCCTATTTTTATTTGTTTAACGGTAAAACCGGCATCCGTCAGATTTTGACCGGTGCTATCGGCAATACTCCGCAGCTTGCCCGCTGAAGGCGGTTGATTGAATAAATATAAGGTGCCTCCCGGCAGCAAAAGTTCCCGGATCCACTCCAGCTCGCGCGCGGCCTTCATCCAGAACAAGTTCACGTTTACGGCAAAAATTTTGTTAAACCGGCTATGACCCAAATCGGCCTCGTGAAGCGGTGCGGCAAGAAATATCGCTTTCCCTGCCGACACAAAAGGAGCATTTAACTTCTCCGCTGCACGTATCATTTTTTCGGATTGGTCAATTGCCGTGATCTTCCCGTCGACCAAGCGCCCGCAAATCAAGGAAGCCGCTGCTCCGTATCCGCAACCGATCTCCAGGATGCGATCTGATGGGTCGACTTCCAATATTTCAAATGCATAGGTAAGCCGATCGGCGATCGATTTCGCCATACGATCCCCTCCTAGATGTGCTCGGGTAACCTGTCTACAAAATCCATTATATCATACCGATTATTCCAATAAGCGCCTCGTCTGGCCATTCACCCTGTAGTCGCAAAAAAAGTTCTTGTCCACTTTCGGACAAGAACTTTTTCCCTTTATTGCAAATTCCTTGCGGACCCGTTCCAGCCAATCAGTCAGATGCAGCCTGCCAAAGCATCGCCGGCCCCGTAATTCCGCCTGTTCCCAATTCATCCAGTATCCTATTGCCTACATCGACAACGATTAGATTGGACTGTCCGAACCGGATGGCGTTAGTCGCGTCAAACTCCCACGGCGACGTTAACCCGCTGCCCTTTTTCACCAGCGGCAGCTCTTGCCCGTTCATCCAAACCTTTGCGGTCTCATCGATGCTGCTGAACCAAAGGCGAATCGGATTGCCGTTATCGAACTTTTTGTCGACCTTTACTTCTGTCCGATACCAGACATGCCCTTTATAATAGCGAAGTCCTTGGCTGGACCATGTCTCGGAATAAGTCTTCAGCTTCATCCACGACTTCGTTCCCAAACCGGGTTTCCACAGACCTAACAAATCTCCGTTCTCGTGCGGGAACAGCATGGCATTCCATTCGTCCGGCATTTGAGCGACAACCCGGTTTCCTCCGGTAACGCGCTGTTCGCCTTCCGTCACCATCTTCTTCCAAAAGATATCGGTAAACACAAACGATCCATACGGATTTAAGATGACGGGCGAATGGAGCACGGCTTCATTCCGTAGAGCGTATATTCGGTCAAACTGTTCTTTGGCCTTCACAAAATCAAGACGATTTATGGATTCCATCATACCAAGAAATTGGTCGCCGAAGTGATAAGCAAGCCGCACCATCGCAACACGCTTGCCATAAACCGGATCGTTCGATTTGTTCGCTTCCTTCTCGGCTTTGCTCAGCGTTTTCTCCATTTCCTTCCAAACCTTGTCCGTCAAAATATGCGGGAAATCATAGATGTTTCCGGCAAAATAATCGGCATCGGCAAAAGCCTGCTCCAACGTTTCAAAATGCTCCCGCATCGACTTGGCCGCCGGACCGTAAAACTTCGAATAGTAATCGTCCAGTAAATCCTCGACATCCAGATCCGGATTCCACATCATTTTTGCCGCCAGATAAAGTCCCGGACCCTGATACCCCCAAGAGGGCAAGTTTTCGGCGCGAATGCCGGTAATCCCGTTCTGCTTGTAATACTTCAACTCGCTGGACACTTGATCGACGGGCGAAAACGGAAGGCCCGGATCGGCAAGATTGTACAGATACTGGTAAATGTGAGGCTGAACCCCAAGATTCCGCCAGCCTTCGATGATCTCTTTCAGGTGACCGCGTTCCCAGGAAAGAGGATTGTCCAGGGCATGGAAGCGGTCTACCGTAATCGAAGCGATGACCGGGATGAGTCTGGGATGCGGCGTCCAGCGTACCGGCGGTTGGTAATACGTGTCATAGGCGTAAAACGAGATGCTGACATCCGGATATCCGGCCAACTCCAGCTGTTCCAACACTAGATTGTAAAATTTTACGTAACGATCCGTTAACGACAAAGTGTCGTGCGTTGCGTCCAAATCATTTCCATCCCAGTCCGGGTGAGGCTGAAGCACCTTCACAAGACCGTCATTCGGCCCCATTCTCAGGTCTTTCAGATTGGGATCCTGCTTCAATTTGTTCAACGAGCCCTGTACGACACAGGCCAAAACGTCAGGCTTCGTAACGTCCAATTGGGTCGTCGGTAGTCCGTTCTCGTTCGGCAGGTACAGATCGGGCCGATCCTTTGCGCTGATGGTGCACGGAAGACCATGATTGCCGTAGTACTTTTGATTCAGTCTCATATATTCAACCCAAATCTTGCCCTCGTTCAAATTGACGCCGTTCGGAAGTCCGGAAGGTTTCTGATAAGCTTCGGTTGCTTGCATCGCTCTGGCCGAAAAGCCGGGATGCTGGATCGTATCTTGAATTGGAAGCGTTATCGTTTTTCTCGACGGAATTACCGTCCCGATGTCTCCGGGCATGAACCAACGTACGCCCAACTGCTCCAGAAGCTCGAAAGCCGCATATAACGTGCCTTGTTCCGAGAGCCCGTACAGTTGGATGGAGTCCGCCGCCGCAGCTAGTCGGAAAGATGCAGGATCGTCTCCTCCTTGACGGATTGCATCCAGGTCGATATGGGGGGACGCCCCTCCGATATAGATTTTCGTTCCGGTTGCTTCTCCCACGTTCGTTACAATAGGAAGCTCCACCCCGGATATGCTTTTTATGTAATTCACCAGTTCAGTTGCCGCCTTCTTCTCCAATACCGAAGCATACACCGTCGTTACAACGGTTGCCGAAGGGTTGCCGTCACTCACTAGCACAACGCCTTGCTCTGCACCTTGATGCTTCCGACCTGCTTCGTCCGCCAGGCCTCTTTCATTTGCACTCGTTTGCCCGGCCGCCATCAGCAGCGGGGCAACAGCCCATACCAAAATCAACAGCCAAACGAACCGTTTTCCTTTCCTCATCCTCAACTTAGCGCCTCCTTTTGTTGAAGCCTCCCGGAATGATCATTCCGGGGGCTTGGGCCTGATGGCCGGGAATTATATTGTTACACCCCAAAGCGGGAGTGCGAACAATCCTTCTCCTTATTTCTTGCTTTCCATTTGACCGATGTAATCGTTCATCTCCTTCAAATACGTTTTGCCGAATTTCGCATGCCACTCCTGCAGCACTTTTTTGTACTCGGAAGGATCGGCGTCGCCAATAATGACTTTCGTCGTAACCTCGCTGAACTTTTTGTTGAAATCCAGATAAGGCGGCGTTTTCGCAATGGCCGGCGTGAACTCTCGGTCTTTAGACAGCACGATTCTTTTCACGGCTTTTTCGATGTTCGGCACGAGCTTTTGCTTCATCTCCTCCGGCATCCCCGGATTAATGAAGAACATGTAGTCGTTGGCGCGGCGAACGATATTTTTGCGGACAAAGGTTTCCAGCGGCGGGTCCACGAAGACGCGCTTGTTGGCTTCCACCTTGAAATCATGCCCTTCCACGCCGTTATAGATCGAATCCCAGCCTTTGTCCGACAGCATGTAATCGAATACGTCGACAACTCGCTGCGGGTCCTTCGCATTGCGGGTTACCGCCCAAAAGCCCCACATGCCCGTTCCGAGCCCGAGCCCTTTCATCTCGCCTTGTTGATTTTTCACGTATACGTAAGCAAGCTCGTAGTTCGGATTAATCGTTTTGCCGGCTTTGAGGAACGTTTCGTAATGGCCTGCGAACCCTTCCAATATGCCGGTTTTGCCGCTTTGAAACCGCTCGAGAGCTTTAGTGGCGTCGAGCGACGGCGAATCCGGATCGATCAGCCCTTCCTTGAACAGCTTGGCCGTTAACTCCAAAGCCTTCGAATATGGATCGGAGTTCATATCATATTGGGGGTTCATAAACTTATACTCGCCACCGCCGGACTCCTGCCAGCCGTATAAACCAAGCTCGTTCTGGAAAATCGGCTTGAGTGATTTATCGCCGCCCGCAGCCGTCCCATACCCGTACGTATCGTGTTTTCCGTTGCCGTCGGGGTCTTCCTTCGAAAATTTCCGCATAATCTCGATCATTTGATCCAGCGTAATTTCGTTATTGTCCGGGAGCTTGATATTTAATTTATCGAGCCAGTCTTTCCGGAGCCAGTACCCGTCGGAGCGAATCACGGTCGTCCGAGGTATCCCGTAAATTTTGCCGTCGTTGTTGACCCGCAACGAGTCCCAGGAAATATCGTACGAATATTTTTTAACGTTGTCGGCGCTATTCAAATATTCATCGATCGGCACGATTACGCCGTCCTTAACCGCTTTCAAAAACGCGCTGTCGCTGGGACTCGGAAAATAAACGACGTCGGGATAGTCTCCGGTCGTGAGCGATAATTGAAGACGCTCGCTGTAGCCGGTCGACGGCGGGATATCGAATTTGATCGACGTATTCGTTGCTTTCTCGATCGATTGAATGAGCAGCTTGTCCGTTTCCGACAAGTTGGATGATGCAAATTGCCCCATGATTTTCATGCTTACTAGCGCATTTTCCGCAGCAGCCGGCTTCTTTTCGCCCGTTTCTGCCGTATTGTTATTGCTTCCGCATGCGGTAGCCCCGGCGAGCAGCACCGTTACGCCTACCCCGGCGATTACTTTTTTGAACATGTGTTCAGCCTCCCTTTTATTTTTGCTTTTTATGTCAAGGGTCTTTCTGATCATCCTTTTATCGACCCCAGCATAATTCCTTTGACGAAAAATCGTTGAAGAAACGGGTACACCGACAAAATCGGCAGCATGACGATCATAATCGTCGCGTATTTCAGCGTCTCCGGCATGACGTTCATATTGCCGATCTCGGCACTGTTGCCTCCAGCCGATATTTGCAGCATGTGTGCGCCTTCAATGACCTCACGCAAAAACAGCATCAACGGCCAATTTTCCACGCTCCGGATATAGATGATCGCAGAGAAAAAGCTGTTCCAATAACCGACCGCCGCAAACAGCGTTAATGTGGCAATAATCGGCATAGAGAGCGGAACGACGATTTTGAACAAAATGTAGGGCTCGGACGCTCCGTCCATCTTTGCAGCTTCCTCCAGCTCCTCCGGAATGTTCTGCATGAAATTAACCATCAGGATTAAGCTGAATGCGGAGAATAAGCCGGGAAATACGAGCGCGGCCAATGTGTCCAGCATGCCGAGAGAACGAATCAGGTAAAAGTTCGGAATGAGTCCGCCGTTGAACAGCATCGTGAAGATGACCAGGTTGATCAGGATCGCTCTGCCTTTCAGATGCGTTTTGGAAAGCGGATACGCCGTAATGATGTACAGGAAGATGCCTAAAGCTACACCGCTGACGGTAACGATCAGCGTATTAAGGTAGCTTCTCGCAAGCACCGGATGGGAAAGAATTTCCTTATAGGCATCGAACGAGATCTGGCTGGGCCATATGCGCATCGGGTTTTGCAAATAAGCGCTGTGCGAGCTGATCGAAACCGCCGCGACGTTCAGAAGAGGGTACAGCATGACCGCGCAAATCAAAGAAACGATGAGATAGATGGCGATGTCAAAAAGCTCGATTTTTTTGTGCATGTTCCTCTTCACCTCCTACCACAGTGACTTTCCGAATAGGCGCGCAATCCGGTTGGCCAGCACGATCATGACCAGCCCGACTACCGATTTGAACAAGCCGACGGCAGCCGTGAAAGAAAGTCTTCCTTCCAATAAGCCGACCCGGTACGTGTAGGTTTCAAACACGTCAGCCACCTCGTAAGTAGCCGGATTATACAGCAGGAAGATCTGCTCGAAGCCGATATCCAAAACACTTCCGACCCGCAGGACCAAAATAATGACGATCGTGGTCGCGATGCTGGGAAGCGAAATGTACCATATTTTCTGCAGCCGGTTGGCCCCGTCGATCGTGGCCGATTCGTAAAGGGACGGGTCCACGGACGTAAGCGCAGCCAAGTAAATGATCGTTCCCCAGCCGAGCTCCTTCCATATTTCCGCGGAAACCAGAATCGTCCGGAAAAACTCGGGCTTCAGCAGAAAATGTATCGGCTCTCCGCCGAAATCGACGATCAGCCGGTTGACCCAGCCGGACGACGGCGACAGCATATTGATAATGATTCCGGATATGACGACCCACGATATGAAATGCGGCAAATACAGCACCGTTTGGGCGACTCTTTTGAAAAGAAGGTTCCTGATTTCGTTCAGCATAATTGCCAGTACGATCGGTGCCGGAAATCCGAATAAAACTTGATAAAAGCTAATAATTAGCGAATTCCTTAAAATCTTGAAAAAATCGTCCGATTGAAACAGATAGCGGAAATGCTCGAAGCCGACCCAGTCGCTTCCCCAGATGCCTTTGGTCAAATTGAAATCCTGGAACGCAATGACAATGCCGAACATCGGGATATATTTGAAAATAAGCAGATAAATAAACCCGGGTAAAAGCAAAACATACAGCCACTTGTTTTTTCGTGCATACAACCAGGCAGGACTGACTTTGCTGTTATTCATCCCATTCTCCTCCCGAAGACGCTTCCGTAAGCGGCGTTACTCGCAGACGAGCTCAACCACCCGCGCATGGTCCAAGCCGTTCGTGGCGATAACCTCCAAGCGGAGCTTCTTCAGATTTTTCAAAGTTACGGGCAATTGGATCATTCGTTGGTAGTTGTCCCTGATATGGGCGATTTCCGTCTCCCCTCGTTCGTCATAAGCGATCAGCTTAAACTCCTTCAGCGTTTCGGCTTGCGGGCGCCCCCACTGCATATAATTCTGAACTACGTCCAAATGACATAACATCAATAAACGGTGAAGCCCGGTATCCAGAACGATCGTAATCCGGGAAACCGATACCGGCTCCTCCCACTCCAGCTCCAGCCATGGACGGCCGTCTCCCGGCTCCGACATCCAGCGATGCGTGCCGCCTGTAGTCAAGTCGGGCCGTACCCCCTTCTTCCCGTGAACGGCGCGGGTATGTCCGTCCACAACGTTCCCGCAACATCCGTGTGTTTGTTCGGACGATGCGGAGATCCGGGCCAGTTTGGCGAGGTTTCCATCCAGCATTTTACCGGGTAAAAACGCTCCCTGCCGAAGCAATTGCTGCTGGGCCTCCTTCACTACATCGCTTTGGCGCCGCGCTTGTTCCAGCGGAAGCCTGCGCTTCACCGCCGTTGCCGCGAACGTTCCGAGCCCTTCCCCCATGACCGCGCATGTCGCCATAACCCGGGTGCTGGAGAATGCGATATGGGTAGCCGATAAATTGCGTCCGGCGAACATCAGATTCGATACGTTCCTGCTTATCATCGAGCGAAGCGGAATGCCGTACAGATAAGGCGTGAACGGCTGATTGCACGGCTTCTCGTCTTTCGCATCGATGCCTTGGGGAGGATGGGTATCCATCGACCAGCCGCCGTAAGCGATTACATCATCGAAGTCGATAGCCTGCTGAATGTCGTTTTGGGTCAGTACGTGCAAGCCGATAAATCGTCTGGACTCTCTTTTCCCCGGAAGAAAGCCGAACCAATCCAGCGCCCAGTTTGCGGAATCGGGGTGATTGCCGCTATTTTTGATGTGATCCCATACCCCCAGCATGATTGCAAGCAGCTCGTCGCGGATCTGCTCGTTATCCTTGATCGTATCCAGCGTACCGCCGAATTCCACCCACCAATACCCGAACTCCCAGGAGTCGTGGCTTCTGAACTTCAGATCTTCTTCCGTAAACTTGCGGGCCCATTCCGGCGCGGTAAAAGGCATCGGACGCCCCATATCCTTCGATGTGAACAAAAGCGAAGATCCGAGACGGTAAGCGTCTCTGTTCAGGCTCGCGCCGGACTCGTTATATTCCTCTACCGCTTCCCGGCCCGTCGTAAAATCGGCCCCGGCTTCAAACCCGAGCCGTCCGTCGCCCGTGCAGTCCACGAAAATATCAGCGTGAATCGTGAAGCTCTCCTCCGTGCTTTCTCTCACCGCGTAAGCCGAACGAATACGGGAGCCTTCGACTTCAGCGCCGACAACCGCCGTGTTCAGCATCAGGGTCAGATTCGGTTCGGAACGGCATTTCTCATATAAAATCAAGTCCAGCATGCTCGCGCTCCGCTGCGGATTTCGCACCGCGCATTCCAGCATGATTTCTTCGATTATGCCGGTTTCTCTGCGCTCCGTCTCCAATTCCTTGCCGATCGTGGATGCGCCGGATATGTTCATGCGAATTTCCGACGATGCATTTCCGCCGAGAACCGAACGGTCCTGGCATACAATCACCCGGGCTCCGTTACGCGCCGCGGCAATAGCAGCCGCCACCCCCGTCATCCCTCCGCCGGCGATCAAAATGTCCGTGTTTAACAGTTTCGTATCTGGCTTCCCCATGTTGCATTGACTCCTTTATTTTCTATGATATCTTTAATTACATATTAAGATCTTTCGTTGACTAATTGGAATTCATAGAATTACCTCTTCATATCCAAAATTACAAAATACTCGAATGAGGTGAAGAGAATTGTTCGCAGGCTTGCCCGATATTTTTTACCATGTGTACTGGAGCAAAAAAGAACAGTTTTTATACGAGACGGATACGTATGTCACTTGGGTTTTGTTTGGAGTAGAGGAAGGCAAGTTCGAATACCGGATCGGAGAAGATTACGGAGTGGCCGAATTCGGCGATGTCGTCGTGTGCCCGCCCCAGGTCGCCTTTTACCGAAACGTGCTGACACCCTTGAGCTTCAGTTTCCACTCCATTACGTTCACTTTGCCGGACGGCGAACCTCAGCAGTTGATGCCCCTTCTGGCGCAGCGGAAAATCCGGCTGCCGCAATTCCGGCGGTTGTCCGAAAACTACAGCAGCTTAAGACAGGCGGATCAGCAGCTTCCCTTCAACCCGGAAAATCAAATGCCGAAGCAGCACTATTTATCGGACATCTGGCTGATGATTACCCAGCAGGCGCTGGAATCCCCCGACTCCGTCTCTTTGTTGAACGAAGACGAGTTCATTCGCGATGTCGCCGTTTACTTCAAAGACCATGCGCATGAACCGATCGAAGTCCGGGATGTCGCCAGTCTGTTCGGATTGACGCCTGTGCAGCTGATTCGGAAATTCAAAAGCGCCTACGGCGTGAACCCTTTGCAATACTTAACCTCGATTCGGGTAAAGATGGCCTGCAGACTGCTGCTCGTTACGGAATGGACGCTGGATGTCATAGCGGGGAAATGCGGATACGAGAACGGCTTTTATCTCAGCCGGGTATTCCGCAAGACGATGGGCGTAAGCCCATCCGAGTTCCGCAAGCAAAACCGGTATTAGGCTGCGGACGGCCGTTTCAGTTTACGGAACAAGAAAAGCCTCTAAACGAAGAGGAAAGAAAATAACGCCCTATGATCTCTTCGATCAAAAGGCGTTTTCTGCATCCTTATAACCGTTATCCATACTGCTCAGATCCGATTCCCCGAAATCGTAATCGTTCCCGTTCCTGCATCGAAAAATGCCGCCGTCTCCCCTCCGCCCAGCAGATCGTTATTCGCTACGAAATTATGTGAGCTGCTAGTGTCGGCGATGTTCACCCCATACCTCGGCCGGATGTTGCCGGAACCTTTGCGAACCGTATTCATCTGGAGCTGATTGTTGCTGCTTTGCTCCATGATGAGCAGATTGTCGAACGTGTTGTGGGCTTCCTGGCCGTTTCCGATGCATGTATTCGACACGATCTGATTGGAGTTCGACTGTCTCCGCAGCCATAAGCCGGCTTGCATATTGTCATTACAACGATTGCCTTGCAGCTTATTAAACGAGGATTCCCACAACTGAAGACCGTACCGGTTTCTGACGCACAAATTGCCGGAAACATCGTTATGCTGGCAGGTAGCTCCCACTAAGCGAATGCCGAACTGATTGGTATCGCACTGGTTGTCAGTCACAAGACAGTATCGGGCATGCGTAAGATTGATTCCTTCATTCTGGTTGCCTTTGCACACATTAAGCTGAAATAGGTTATATCCGATATCCGTTGCACTTGTTCCCTCCACTACAATTCCTTTTGTCCCGTTGTCGAGTACCGTATTGCCGATAATCTGATTGTATTGATTTTTCCCGGTCCGGCTGTTCCCGGCGATTCGGATCCCCATGTCGGTGTTGCCGCTGCAGTGATTGTACAGCACTTTATTATGGGATGCGCCTCTAACTTGAATCCCGCGGATATTGCGATCGCAGGTATTGCCTTCGAGGATGTTGCCCCGGGCATTGTCGCCGGTGGTCCCATAGATTGCTATTCCGCTGCCTTTATTATCGTTACAGACGCAATTCAGCACAGTGAAATTCTGAACGACGTCCCCTTCATTGGGCTCTATATCTATACCGCTTTGGGGCTCTACACCATTGGTTTGATTAAACCGGCTTCCGAGTGCGAGCCCGCCGACGCAGGCAGTGACGGACATGCCTTGCCGCCGGTTATTCTCGCACGTCACGTTTAAGATGTTAATGTTCTCGCATTGGATTCTGGTGGTCGCACTGACTATTCCGATATATATTCCGTCGCCCCAGCAGTCTTTGATAATAGTGTCCCGGATTGTAACATTCCGGCTGCTGCGTATCGAAATCCCCATTCCATGCTCGCCTGTTGCAGCCAGATGCCCGTATCGGTCACCCGCAATCGTCCCGCCCTGAACCGTTACATGGTCCTTACTGACAATATTAATGATATGGTATAAATTCGCCGCATTCGGAATCGCTTTCAATACCGCGCCCGGAGCTAACAGCAGATTCGTGTTGCTGTTCGGCTTCAAGGCTACGAGCGAATTGATCATATACTCTCCGTTCGGAATGAAGACCGTTCCCCCGCTTGCAGGCACAGCATCCAGCACCTGTTGAATAACAGCCGTATCGTCCGTACTCCCGTCTCCCATAGCCCCGAACCATTTCACATTGAGCGCATCATTCTCTATCACCCGCTTGTATCGTGCACCCGATACGGAAACGATCACCGTTCCCGTATTATCCGCCGAAACCGTATCCCCCGGATCGTGCAAGAACCAGCCCTCTTTGCCCGAGTCGGTTACAAAATAAATCGTATTCGCATCGGATGTCGATATCGTCCGAAGCTGGGCTATTGTGGTCATTCGGCATTTAGAGGAATGCAGCGATCCGTTCGAGTTTCCGCCGCCAGGTCCGTATACCGTCTCCGTAATCGTCGGGCGGTCGTCCTGCGCCGCAAGCATCGTGTTGTTCAACAGAAACGCAGCCGCACCGGTCGCGCCTAAGGAAACGAGAAGCTTTCTTCTACTGATCTTGTGGTGCAGTGCAACCGGATTAAGGTGCTCCTCATGCGAGGGATGAATAAGGTCGTCTTTTTTATTCAACAATTGGGACTCCTCCGATCGTTCGTGATTATTACCCTGCGTCGTGCACGATGAATGTAACGATTGCGAATCACCGGTCCTCCTTCCCGAGCATAGAAGCCGCACTCTTGATGGAGCTTCCGCTGCGGCTTATAGGTATAGGTTACTTTTACTGCCGTTTTCGTTCTATATAAGTTCGCACATGAAATTGATGCAATTCTATCCTCATCGCCGGCAGAAGGACGCATTATCACTGGACCGGTGATTTGATATAATAAATGCAGGCAGAATCTAGCGAACCGATTACGGAAAAGGGGATACGCGAATGGCGCAACCGGAACTATTTCACTATCCGAATGTTGGAAAGCGCTTTCCATTCCGCATAACAGACGTTCAACTGCAATTTGACGGCCACTTGGTAAAACCTCATTGGCACGATCATATCGAATTCATCAAGATCGTGAAGGGACGCGTATCGGTTACCCTTGATCAAGACCAGTTCGAAGCCGGAGAAAACGAAATCGTCTTCATTAACAGCCGTCAAATTCATTCTATCCGGTCGTTATCCGGCCAATCTGTGCGCATTAACGGCATCATCTTCGACAAATTTTTTGTCACGAACTTTCTGGAAGGCTTCGACAGCATGCACACCTACCATTTGTTTGTCAACACCGGCATTCGTTCGGAACGCCAGTCGTTTTCCCCTTGCCAACCGATTTGGAGCGAGCTGAACGATTGCATGGAGATAGCCAAAAACGAGTTTGCCGGCAAGCAGCATTGTTATGAAATGGCGATCAAGTCCAGCATTTACCGGATCGTAACGGTCGTTATCCGCTACTTTTTACAGCAGGGAACCGGGAATGCCGGGTCGCGCAGATACCAGGCCGGACAAAAACTCGTCCTGATCCGTTCGGTTATGGATTATATTGAGGAGCATATAGCCGAAACCATTACGGTTGAAGATTTATGCAAAGTCATCCATATCAGTCCCAATTATTTGAGCCGGATTTTCAAAGAATTGAACGGGGTTACGATTACGCGTTTCCTCACCTCCACACGGATTCATCTGGCCAAGCAAATGCTCGCCGGCCGGGAGCTGACGGTGACGGAGATCTCGGAAAAAACCGGTTTTTGCAACATTCATTATTTTGGGAAAAGGTTCAAAGAGGAGACCGGCTTCAGCCCGTCCGAATTCCGTTCGAAGGTGAAAAGGTTGGAATAATGGCGCAGCTTGGTCCGTCCCGATCCGGCGACGTGCTATACCCGGCTTGCCCTATGCGTATGTAGTAGCTTATATGAACGGCCTGCCGCATTTGTGTTCACCTAAAAAAGAAGCCTGAAACTGCAGGCTTCTTTCGGCTTACTAATGTTAAAGCTACGAGATCTTTGTTTTATCCTTGTCCGTTTACAGGAAGCCAGCCCGTCACGAGGGCTCCACCCTCCGGATGGTTGCTTACGGCAAGTCCGCCTCCGTGACGCTTCATAATGGTATGCGAGATCGTCAGCCCTAATCCGCTCCCCCCGGTAGAACGATTTCTGGACGTTTCCCCCCGGTATAGAGGTTCAAACACACGCTGCAGGTCTTCGGATGAGAAGCCCGGCCCGGTATCGCGGAACGTAAACTTCATCTTGTCATTCTCCGTATAGCATTGAATTACGATTTCACCGTTCGCGGGGGTGTACCTGACGGCATTATCGAGCAGGTTGTCGAGGGCACGCTCCAATAAGTGCATGTCGCCGCTAAGTGTGCAGCCGTCTGCGGTTTGGTTCGCAATTGAAATTTGTTTGAGCCGGGCTAGCGGACTTACACTGTCTATCGACTTCTGAATGAATGTTTTGAAGTCGATCGTCCTGCAGTGAAGCTTCATTTCCGGATACTCCAGCTTTGTATAGGTAAACAGATCTTCGACCAGACGATCCAGTTGCGCCGATTTTTCCTTGCAGACCGCCACATATTTCGCCGCTTTCTCCACAGATTGGGCTACCCCTTGCTCCAGACCGTCCAAGTAGCCTCGCAAGGCGAACAACGGGGTTCGCAAATCGTGCGCGACGGCAGCGATCACAAATCGGCGTTTTTCTTCCAGCTCCGTTTGTTTGTCAAAGGCTTGGCGAAGCCCGTTCACCATCACTTCGAATCCGTCGCGAACTTCAGAAATCTCGGTGATCCTGGAGCGGGGCAGCTTTACTTCCCAATCGCCTGCGGCGATTTGCCGGGCTGCAAAGCTCATCCTTTCCAGAGGCTTTAGCAAGACTCTTCGCATAACAACGCCAACTATGATAAATATCAGGAAAAGTCCGGCAAACATCGAAAGCACCGGAACCGTATTCGACTTCGGCACGTACACGACGGCCTTCCCGCGAAGCCACCCGTCTTCGATGAAAGAAAACTGTTCGGTCAAGGTAAAAGCGCCGCCGCTTCGTACCGGATCGGATCGAAACAGCTCCTCCCCGGACGCGGATATAAGATCGGCCTCCATTTTCGCCGTCTGCAAGCGAGCAATCAATTGGCCCTGCCAACCCGGATCCCCCCATTGACCCGAACCCGTCTCGATAAGACGAACAATCTCGTTCAGTTGTGCTTGCACCATCTCGTCCTGCAGGCGGTCCTTTCCGAGACGGAGCGTTAAATTCTCCATGAAGTAGACGGTAACGTAAAAGATCCACGGCACCAGCAAAATGACGACCAGGATCAGCATCGTAATGGTTCGTATCCGAAGAGTTCTCACGTCAACCTCCCTCGAAGCGGTACCCCACTCCCCACACGTTGACCAGTAACTCCGGATGATTCGGGTCGGATTCGATTTTCTCGCGAAGCCGCCCGAGATGCACCCGGATCGTATGCCGGTCGCCCACCCCGTCCCAAAACTTTGCAAGAATCTGATCATACGTAAAAACATGTCTCGGATGCTCGGCGAATAGTCGCATCAACTCATACTCCTTCGGCGTGAGCACAACCTTCTTCTCATCCACGATCACTTCTCTCGTCGACAGATTCAGCTGGAAGCGGCCGAAGTCCAGCATCTTATGACCAGTTTGCGTCTGAGAGGCGGAACGCCGCAATACCGCTTTGACTCTGGCTATAATCTCGCCCGGCGAAGCGGTTTTGATGATATAATCGTCGCCACCGAGCGTCAGCCCCCGAATTTTGTCCACGTCGTCGCTGCGCGCGCTCAGGAACAGAATCGGAACGTTGCTTTCGGTCCGGATCCGGCGGCACAGCTCAAATCCGTTCAGCCCCGGCATCATAATGTCCAGAACGATGCCATGTACCGGGTTAGTCTGGAATGCGGACCAGGCCTGCTCGGCATCACAAGCGGTAAGGACGCGATAATTTTCGTATTCCAGAAAGTCTCTCAACAAATCGACAATACTCGGATCATCGTCCACTACTAGTATCGTATTTCCTTCGCTCATCGTATCCCACCTTTGGACTCCAGTTTATCATGTTTCCCGGAACAAACTAACGCAGCCGTCTATTTTGTGACGGTTCTTTATTGTTTTGTGACCTTTTTACAGCTTCATTTGGGATATTCGTTTGTTACAATGCTTGTTGCGGACACGGAACGGAATACCACGAGTTGCGGCTCAACCGAAGCGGGATCATCGGAAGACGGGGTTCCGACCGGTTATGGAGAAGGATGTGAGAGGTTTGACGTTTACGGTTCAAATCGCGCTTTTTGACGGCTTTGATCTTCTGGATGCCGTTGCGCCTTACGAAGTTTTTCGCGCCGCATCGAACTTAGCGGGTCAGCGGGTGTCGTGAACCCGAATAACGCCCGGATACTAAATATGGAGCAAGGGGAGGCTGGCATCTCTTGAACAAACCAAATCTATGGTCCGTCCTATTGGCCGCGATTTGCATCGGATTTATTCTATACGCTCTAGTAAACAACTATATCATCGATCCCCGGGCCGAACAGTTTTTGAGCCATAAGACCGGGCTCAAGCGCGAGCTGTACCTACCCGTCTGGCTAAACGTGATGTACGTCCATGTCGCATTTGCCTGCATCGCCATGGCATCCGGGCTGCTTAATTTTTCGAATCGATTGCTGGAAAACAAACGCAAGCTCCATCGTCTAAACGGCTACGTATATGTAGTGTCCGTATTTCTTGTTGTGCTCACTTCCGGATATATGGCGCCGTACGCCACCGGAGGGAAAGGAAGCAGCATGGGGTTTAACGCGCTCAATATTATCTGGCCGCTATTCACCATTACGGCGCTCGTTCAAATCCGAAAGAAACGGATCGCAAGGCACCGGAACTGGATGATCCGAAGCTACGCCTTCTGCTTTACGAACATGGTCATCCATCTCCTTACGTTCGCGGGTCAACAGGGATTCGGACTCGATTACGTTACCGGCTATACATATGGCGTATACGGCTCGATCGTGCTGCTTCTGCTCATTCCGGAGCTCATCATCCGAGCCGGCACCGCTCCAAAAGACGTGCAAAGACGCTTTCAAAACCGCTGAAAGCGTCTTTGTTTGTTTCGAAGGCGATAAACCTCCTGCAACGGCGGATTCATTTGTCCGGCATATTATCGGAACTTGATTGATCCGACATCGACGGCTGCATGGACGGACTGGTTCGGAAACCGCCGGTTGGCTTGTCTTTGTAAGCGGCTGGTTTAAGCTGAAATTCGCAATGAAACGTTTCGGCGTCCAAGGAGCCTGCCTAACTGAAACGAAACGAGAATGAAACCTCCGGTAGAGCCGGCAAGCTTCATTCCCGCTGCTTGTTGAACCTGTTTGATCTGCTGGAGCTGAGCCCGTAATCCGAAGCGCTTACTGCGACCGTCCGTGCAGCTCGTTCAGCAGCTCCAGGGCGGCGCTGACGAACAAACCTCCCGCCTCTTCGGCGAATTTCGTTCCCGTAGGCTCATAGCCGCCCCGGTCGAAAGCCTCCGGCGTGCAAACATAACCGTTGCCCGAGCCGTTGGCCAATTCGTTGATGATCGTATACGGGTACGGAGACTTCTCCTTGATCTCCAGCCCGAACTCGACGAATATTTCGGCCGGCAGCGCCACGACCGCGAGATCGCCGATGGCAACCGCCTGAACTTCATATTCCCGGGAACCAAGCGGCTGCCGGAGCGACTCCAGTCGCTGCTCGGCCCGAGCTTTTTCCATCGCTTGTCTGCCGCTCAACTCGTCGTCAGGCACGTCCCGCAGAGCTGCCAAAGTGCTGTGCGCCCACTTGACTTCATGCTCTCTCAGCGCCCGCTCGGATACGCTTACAAACCGGCTGGCGGCGGATAGTGCGACCTCGCTCGAATCGGTAGTCGTCTTGTCCCGTACCTTGGCGATTTCCCTGCCGAGGATATTCCCCATCCGAACCCGGTGCGGGATTACCTTGGGGTCGTGGCGGCCCAACACGTCGATATGATTAATATTCCCGCACGCCCCTTGGAAAAACAGACTGACGACCGTCTCGCCGTACAGCTGCTTGATCGTCCGGCTGATGTACGCCGGGTAATCGCCGCTGTACTCCGTTCCTCCCACGCAATCGGTATGAACCGCGTAGTTGCTGACGATGCCTAATGGTTCTCCCTGTGCGTTATCGATGCGGACGACGAGCACCTCCGGATCGATCGGGCCTTCCGGTCGGTCGATATTCGGGTTCAGAACGCCCGGATTCGTCTGGAGCCCGCCGTTCTTCATGAAGAAGCGGCGGTTGAAAGCAACGCTGTCCTCGCTCCCCCGGCCGCAGCCGATCTTCGCTTCTTCCCGGTTGCCGTAAGCCAGTATCGCCGCATCCGCCGCCTTCGCCTCAAGCGTCGGGTAGTAGGCCAGCGCCGCCTCATCCAGCGGGCGCGGCGGGCCTGTGTGCGTATGCGTGCAGGAGACCATCACCTGCTCGGCCGGAATCCCGGTATAGGCATGCACCCGGTTGCGGATGCGATCCGAGGAATCCAGCTCGAGCGAAAGAATGTCGATAACGATAAAAGCAAGAACAGCTTCCCCCGACTCGATCACCATCGCTTTGGCGAACAGTTCGTCCTTCAATCCCGTTGACAGCCGTGATTTGGGGCCGTAACCCGGTATCTGCATCCCGAGCGGCGGCGTCACATTCACTTCGGCCAGTCCGATCTTCATGACAACCTCTCCTACTAGATATCGATTTCTAATAACCTGACAAATGAATCCATTAAATTATCGCACACCGCCCAGTCTGCAATCAATCGGTAATCTTGAAAAAATGGAACTTTAGGTACAGGTCCGCACGGATTTACGGAATCGAACCGGGTCAACCTTTCGCAAACGCCGTGCCGTTCCATACATGCTGGTACGAGCCTTGGTGTTTTTCCGCCGTTACCAGAAGATCGCCAAGCTGCCATCCGGGCCCGCTCGCTTGAGAGACGCTGTATGCTTTCATGACGCCTGCTGCCATAGGCTGAACCGATTCGCACAAATAGAAATGATAAATGTTCACATTCGTGTCCGCAAACGTAATCGCTCCCGACGACTCCGCGGCGTACAGCTCCACGATTCCGTTTACCCGGCTGCCGTCCGCTTGGTGCACCCCGAGCAACTGCTCCGTAAGACCGGAGTCGTAGCGGATGGTCGCTCCGCTTGCCAGCTCCCAGTCAAAGATCATATAATAGCGCTTGCCGACGGTTAAGCCGGAAAACCGGAACCCTTGATCAGGCGCATGAAAGACAAGCTGCAGCAAATGTCTGCCAAGCTGAACGGACACAAGCGTTGAAGGATCCATGCCGTTTCCATATCCCAGCCCGCCGCCAAACGCCAGTACGGGAGTGGAAATATATTGAGCGTCACTTAACACGCTCTTGGCATTTACCGCACTTCTTGAGCCTTGGCTAACCGGGACGATCTTGATTTTCTCGGCTCTTCTCCCCATGATCGTAAGCGTGGGCCTTACCGGGCTATTCTGGAAAATATATGGTTCATCCGTGTTCACTACCGGCGAAAGGATGGTCACGCTGCTTGCTGAAACCTCAAACGCGCTTCCGATTCGTATCATCCCGTTGGACGGCTTTTGTTTATGCGTTTCAAAATACGGGGCGTTTAACATGACATCGGATTGATAAACGAACATCGCCACGCCATAATTTTGAAACTGGGGGATGCTGAACAAGATGCCGTGGCTGTTACGCAAATCAGGTAACGCGTGACAGTTGATGCTTTTGAACAAATCAAAATGGCAATTCTGCATATTCGTCCGGCCGGTGAGCGATACATGGCAGTACCGGACCATCAGAGAATGAAACGTATTGCTCCAGCCGTCTACATAGACGCCGCGGTAATACTTCTCGACAATGACGTTATCTACCCGGCAATGTTGGCCGCGAAAGTCGATTCCGACCGTGCCGTCGTCCGCGGCGCTCGCGGAGCTGTAATCTTTCGATCCGTTGAAGATAAGATTCTCGATGAGGAGTCTGGATTTCGTATTTTCGACAAGAACCCCATTGCAACGAATCGTCGGTCTGTCGGAAGTCCCCCGCACCGATTTGGTAATATTCAGGATGCCGTCATATACATAAGGCTGGGTGGAAGGCGGGATCAGCACTTCGTTCAGCGCGGCAAAAGCGGCATGGATGGCAGGAGTGTCGGCGGAAGCGTCCCCTCCCTTGGCTCCGAAGTCCCGTATCCCTGCATCCGCTGTCTCCAGCCGCAGCAAACATCCCGTCCCGGACCCGTCCGTCTCCCCCGCACCGGCTATATAATCGGCTACACTGCCGTTAAACGGTACGGTGATGCTTATTTTCGTTCCCCCGTTATGTTCGGATTTGGAACAATTCGGGTCATAACTAAATATTCCTCCGCCTGTAACGCCCTGCGGAGAGGAAAGCGCCGCACCGGGGTGCCAGCCCGCCAAATAAAACATTTGACCGGATTTGATCTGGGCGGCCTGCAGTTGCGAGATATCGGCCACACTGTCCAGCATCAACACTGCGTCCCCCTCCGGTTGTTCCGCATTCACGGTTGCCGGGAACATACCGCCGCTGATCATCGCGGCTCCTGTTACGCCCGTCGATGCGAGTAGTGTTCTCCTGCTCAGCTTTTTTTCCATAAATGATGCCTCCTTCGGACCTTTTAGACAAAAAAACCGATTTACAGCAGACGGCCCGTCCGGCGTACCGTTTCTTCACAGGGGCTCTGCCTCTGACCGCCCTCCTCCATTGTCTCCCTTCATCATATAATCGCCCCGCCAGCATTCCAACGGACGCTGTTGCCGAAAACTAAGTAATATTTTGTTCAAGACCCGAAGCGGATATCGGACGAGAAAAGATAATAACGCGCGCCGGAATCAGTTGGAAAACGACGGGATTCGATGGTAAGCTGTAAGAAAAACGTCTGAACGATTAACGAAATCTTGTAAACGGCGATCCTGTGCAGCAGCAACTTTTCTTGTGAGCAGAACGTATTCAGCTTCGCCGAACGCTTCTATTGGCTTGGCTCTTAAAATGGGATGTCTGGGAGGAGGGCTCCGTATGCTTCAGTCTGTGGATAAACAGGACCCAACAAAGGGTAAGCGCTTTCCATTCAAAACAACCAGCGTCGTCAAGCAAAACAATAAATATTTGGTTGTGGCCCATTGGCATGAGCAGCCCGAGTTCATTAAAGTGAAAAGCGGAACGGTTCTGGTTACGATCGACAACCGCAAATTCGATGCGACCGAGCATGACATCATTTTCATCAACAAAGGACAAATTCACGCCGTTGAAGCGATATCGGGACCGGATGCTAGAATCGAAGGCATGATCTTCGACAATCTGCTGATGACGCGGCTGGCGGAAAATATCGACACCATGTACTTGCACACGCTGTATCTGCGAGGGAATCATCACTACAATCTATATGCCTCTTCCCACCCCTTATGGGCGAATTTGAGCGAATGCATGGATGCGGCCATCCGTGAATACGCCACGAAAGAAATGTACCACGAAACGATCATCCAGTCGCATATCAGCCGCATGATTGTCTCGATTCTGCGCCATTACTGGAAGGAAAACTTCATGGACCCGGCGAGCCATAAACTGCAGATCGAGCGCCAGTTCTCCGTGATTAGCCCGGTTCTCGACTATATCGACGAGCATGCTTCCGAACCGATCTATTTGAGCAAGCTCTGCGAGCTGGTCAACATGAGCCCTTATTATTTCAGCCGGTTTTTCAAAAAAAGCATGGGCATTACCCTGACGGAGCATATTACGGCCACTCGCATCCGTCTCGCCAAAAAAATGCTGCTGAACAGCGACATGTCCGTGATGGAAATCGCCGAGAGGACCGGATTTTGCGACATTCAATATTTCGGCAAAGTGTTCAAACGGGAAGCGGGCGTATCGCCCTCGCAGTTCAAAAAGTGTTACCGGAACAGCGGCTATGATCCGCAGAACGGGTAAAAGAAGGCTCGGCTCCGCAGCTCGTCCGGCGGCAGCCCCCCGGATCGCCCGCGAACTCCAACACGAGCGCAGCGATTGGATTCCCACAGATGGGAATCGGTATCGGTATGGGTACTTCACTCCAGACGCTCGTTGATGGTTGTTCAGGGGAAACGACACGACCTCAACTGCGGCCCGGAAACAGCTCGGTTGCGGGCAGATCGAGTATGGCTCAGTTGAAGCTGAACTGGGTATCGGCAAACGAATAGGATAAGAGTCTTTGGCATGTTCTATTTTCCGCATATAGGGATGATAGAGACAAATAGAGATGGTTTGCACCCCTTATTTCATCCAACAGGTGGGGCGGCTCCCTTTTGGCCGGTATTAAGATGCTCAAACCACTCTTTGAATGGGGCTATCCGAATAGACATTATGAAATTTTGTGCCGCTCCGGAACAGCCGGGAGCACGGTCCCGGAAGCCTCGCCATGCGCCGGCTGCCGTCGTGTCTTATTTGGGCTGAGCTGCAATATCTTTGTTGGCGGCTTCTTCCGCTTCGCGCAGAGCCGTATTGATGTCCGTCTGGCCGCCGGTCACTTTTTTGACCGCTTCGGTCAGCTGCGGCCTGACGAGCGCATCATGCGTAGTTGGCACAAACGGCGTTGCAAAAGCACTTTTAAACACCGCATTAATATTTTTCCCCGCCATGGACTTCATGTTTTTGCCGAATAACCCTTTAATCGTGTCGTCTTTAAGCGAGGTGAATCTGCCGTTTTCCGTAATTAGTTTCTGGACTTCCTCGCCGATCAGCACTTCGATCGCCCGGAACGCGTCCTCCTTATGCTTGCTTAAGGAAGAGACGAGCAGGAAGTGACCAGATGAGGCCAGGCTCGTATTCGGCCGCTCGGGATGGCTCGGAAACTGGGTAACGTCCCAATTGAATTGGCTCGGCGTGCCATGCAGCTTCTCCAGAGCGGCAAATCTCGCATCATAGCTGGCGACCATCGCCAGTGTCTGGTCCTTGAGGAAATGGTCCAATACCGCTCCCTGGTTGCCGGGAACTTCGTTCACGGACTTCAACAGCTGCATAATCCGCTTCCAGCCGTCCGTCGTAATCTCGGCTTTGCCGGTCTTCGGGTTTATATACGGAAGGGACAGCTGGGTGCTCAAATCCGACGCTCCGGGGATCGCTCCGAGACCGCGGTATTGCACATTTTCCATCGTTCTTCCAAAGCTTCGGGATAATTGAATGACTGCGTCCCACGTCATCCCCTCCTTCGGATAACTGACCCCGAACTTGTCGAACAGATCCTTGTTGTAGAACAGGGCGAGGAAGTTCAAGGAGAACGGAAGGGCGAACAAATGATCGCCGCCTCCGTATATTTGGGAAGTTTGCAGCGCCGCCGGATCGAATTTGCCAAGGTCTACCTTGTATTTCTGAATCCATTCATTCAGATCCTGTGCCGTGCCCAGTTCCTTGTTCACCTTGATTTGCGGATACGTCGTGAATATAAAATCCGGAAATTCGCCTGACGAGATCAAGTTGCTCAATCCATCGTTGCCCTTGGTGTTTCTGACCATCGTTACCGTAATATGCGGATACTTGGCACGAACCGGCGCAGCGATGAAATTGGCGAATTCATCGTCCGTCAGCGCCGCTACATCCTGCAGCATGACGAGTTGAACCGGCTCGGGAGGCTTCTCCTCCGGTTGGGCCTGCGGGTTGCTGCCGCTTCCCCCGCCTCCGCTGCAAGCGGTTACAAATAATGCGATTCCGGTGCATACTGCCGCGCTTTTTCTGAACATATCGATCGATCCTTTCCCTAATCCGTCATTATTTCTTGCCTTCTGCTGACCGCCCTTCTCCGGCTTGCCTTGCCCATTGCTTTGCCGCTGATCTCCTCTCGCCTCGCCGTCTCCTCTTCATCATACAATCGCCCCCGCCGGCATTCCAACGGATGATGATGCCTAAAACTGAGTACTATTTTGCTCTTCTGTAATCAAGCGAAAGTACGGCCAAACCATAAGACAAAAAAGATGACTCCCGGACGATATTGGAATCATCTCGTGGAACCATCTTTTAAGTAGGGCCAAATTTTTCTTTAAGTGCCCTTGCTATGGTTCATCCCGGTTTACACAACGGCTGCAGTCCATCCTCTCTTAATCCGCGTCAGTCGAAAATTTATAAATGGTCGTCGCCTGGAAGCATTCGCCGGGCCTTAACACCGTGGATGGAAAGGCCGGCTGATTGGGCGAATCCGGCAGGTGGCGCGGTTCAAGGCAAAAAGCGTCCCCTTGCCGGGACTGCTTGCCCGCAGCGCCGATGAAGGCGCCGTATTGTTATTGGATGCGTCCAGGACGACTCACCGCAATGTATCGGAACCTTTGATGGAATCCACTGTTCTCGGACCACAGGAAAGATTTACCGAAGACATTTCCGTCAACCTGTCCCTCCTGCGCAAAAGAATAAAAATGTCCATTTTCGAATTGAGCAGTTCATCATAGGTACGGAAACAGAAACGAAAATCAACTTACTCTATCTCGGACATCTTGCCAATGAATCCGTTGTAAATGAATTCCGAAAACGCATCCAATCGATTCAGATTGACAGCATTTTGGACAGTGCCTACATAGAAGAGTGGATTCAGGATAAAACGCTCTCTCCTTTTTCTACCTTTCTGAACACAGAACGGCCTGATGTTCTGGCCTCCCACCTGCTGGAGGATTGGATAAGCATATTTTTAGATCGAACATTGAATCCGAATCGGTTCATTGCCAGCCTAATTGACTGGATCGGTGGGTGACTTAAATATCATCCATTTTAATCCTTCCGGGCTTCTTGATTGTTGATACTATTAATCGAAAACAGTCGTTCAAAAAAACGTTTATATATCTCAATTACTTCGGAACAAAAGTCTTTTTTTAAGAAGATGAATTCCGGTTCAAATTCAAAATCGCTCATTGATTGAAGAGTTGTTGCTCCTGATTGTTGAAGCAATTCGTTTATCAGATCCATTTTATTATGAGTGATTGAAGGATAGCGCTTTGAAATCAAAAGTAGATTTTCCCGATCTTCACTAATGTTCCCTTGGTGGTGGACAATACAATTCCTAATTTTATTCAGGTCACTAATTTGATGCCACAATCTTTCATCCTCCGGAAATTTAAAGCCAGCTTGTTTCATATATCTACACGCTCTTGTAAGTGTATCTTTTCCGCTACGAAAAGGATTTTGCAACTTCATTTCTATGTTAATCCTATTGCATAGTTCATAAAGAAGCACTTCTAACGTGCTGCTTATTGTAATAAATAGTGAATTTCTATAAATATGAGGGTAATGATTTAAAGTATCGACATTAGTAATCTCTGTATGGATAACCTCTTGCTCTTCCCCATTGTGAAAAGCGATTGCTTCAGTTGTCTTTACCTTTTCTAAGTCATAGAGAAACTTTTCCGTTGTATTAATGTAGTTTTGATGATTCCCAAATAAATAATGGACTTTCGACAAGTATCCCGGTTTATCTTGAATCATTGACACTTAAGTTCCCCACACTTCCTAATGAAAGTATTATTTTATCCAATGGATTTGTCTTATCATTTATCTTGTTTCGACTTTACTTTCACCGTAAAAATACTGAGAACTATCGTAAGTAAAACGTATGTCCAGAACCCATGAATCTCAAAACCGCCAAGGTATTTATCAAGCAGCCAGAGTTTTATTGGCGTCAGCACTATGGAGGCGAGAATTAATGCCGGTGTTGTTAAGCAGCCAACCCCCACTACAATCAGCATCACTGACAATGCCATGGCCAAACTGAACAAAAAACTAATCACAAACATTAGAACAGATGCAATTACTAAAGTCTTAGTATCCGCAATGGATAGATACTCATTAAAATACTGATTGCCTACCCAGAACACAATAAGTGTAACAAGTAAATTTAGAATATTCCTCATGAATTCCTCCCAATAAAGTTACCTTTTCATTGCGTATTCCTCTACAACCTTCAAATCCTTGTCTTCCATAATCCATCGTCACCCTTGGTGATGGAATAGATATCTCCAAGCGCCCAATGCCAGTTGTCCATTGTCCTTTGGCTCTTTCCCTAATATCTTACTTTATGACATCGTTGGTGTCTCCCTATAAATGAAATCTCCAGCCTGATTTCATGAGCGATTATAATCCTCGACCTGGCATCCCCATATCGTAAACCTGTTTCCATATGGATTATAAAAATCAAAGAGAAGGCTGACGCTCGCTAACCCATCATGGACTTTATGGGCATTTTTGCATCCAAGGTGCTTCATTTACCATTCCATAGCCTCATCAACGTTACTGACAGGGATATGAATAAAATTAACTTCCTGTACGATCGAGTCATCCTTGATCTGATTCATGAATGAAATCCTCCCTTTTTTCGTACTAAGATCAGTTGCCGAGCAAACAGTCTTGTTCCTCCAAACGTTTAAGCTGTTCCTATCAGGTTCCTAGTTTACGCATTTCAATTATTTTACATTAGAAACCCGATTTAATATACCGATAAATTACCGATCATTCCAAGATGAGGTCCATTCCTCAGGCAAACATACGCACCCGTTCCTGCCCTGCGATCACGGATTAATCTGGACGCCGCTTCGGCCGAAAAAAACCAAAAGAAACGACAGGGTCGGATAAGTAACACTCATCCAACTCTGCCGTTGCTCCCGGCACGACGTGCCGGTCTACGTGAACTAACTCCCGAATGAACTTAAAATTGGCCGTTCAACCGCTCACTCATCCGCCGGTTCCATTCCCTGCGCTGCAAGGCGGATTCGAGAAACTGGCACTCGTCGGGCCGGATACCCCAAGTTTCCCGCCGGTTGCCGGTTTTCTCTTCGACGACCTCATCCCGGCACAGCAAGCCGTAAGCGAAGGCGTCCAGCCCGAACCGGCGAAACGCTTCTTCGATATCCTGGGCCACGAGCCCGATATGCAACCGGGCCCCGTCTCCCTTCTTCGCTACGGCGTCCTTGAAACGAAACATCCGGTACTGCACGCTAGCCCACGCATCGAGCACAGCGCCCGGGATCGGCTGGATATCCTGCTTTTCGTGCCGATCCGACGTGTTAATAACGCCGCTTGCAGCGTATACGTCCGCCCAGCGGGCGTAGGATGCGCCGAGATGAACGTCCGCGTCGCTCGCCGGCGCATGGAATTTGTCCGTGCCCGACAACATCGTGCGGGTTACCGGCACGCCGTCCACCCACATTTTGGTTTCGCGCACCCCGCCCGTGGAGAGAAACTCGATCACATTTTCCGACCACGACGAACCTTTGCGGTATTTGCCCCCATACCCTGCGCTCGTGTGTCCGTTCGCGATATACGGCGTTTCCAGCCAATGGCGCGTCGGCGTTTGCACATCGCCCTTCCCCGTCCAGCGGATCGAGTTGCTCGGGTTAAGCGCGTTAACCATCTCCGAGGTGCCCCTGGCCGTCAACGAGTTCGTTTCCAGCACTTTGGCCGTCCAGTTCGGGTTGTGCACGGTCCCGAGCGAGCGCATAATGTTGTTATCGTCAATGATCGCAATCGTGGAATGAATGTAAGTGCCGATGAATGTACACAACGACCGGCCGGACAACCCGTTCAGATGGATTACCGGACGCTGCCGTCCGGCTTCCTGCACGCATTCGAAACGTCCGTTGATGAACGTGACGCCTTCCACATGGCCCCCTTCGGCCTTGAACATTTCGAAATCACCTTGAAGCGGCGCCGCCCGTTCCTGGAATATGCAATTGATGAATACGTTCCCGTATGCTTTCGGCGTGCTGTTGCGGTACATGTACAAGCAATGAACGTTGCCGCGGTAACGGCAGCTGATCCATGTGTTCTCATTAAAGGCTACCTGCTTCGCCCCGGGCACGGGGTTGACCCCCAGCAGCAGACCTTTTTTGATGGCATAACATTCCACCATCTCAAACTTGTTGTTGTTCGATTCATGGCCGTGGGTCACGGAGTTGTATACTCTGTGTCCGCCGTTAAACCTCCGGGTCCGGATGCGCTGAAAATCCCCGGAATACACGCACGTATCCAGCGGCCAATACCAGTTGTTCTGCTCGCCCGGGATCAGAATGAAGTTGCCGCCGCATTGCCCCAATCCGTCGAACACGACCGCCGCACGGTTGTTTTCACCGACAGGTCCGCCGTTGATCCGCAGGCCGGATACGTTCTGCTCGTTGGGGGAGTAGATGTAGGGATCGGCGCCCGTCCCGAACAAGCCGGAGCTCTGCACCGCAAATAGCAGCGGCTCGTTCAGTGTGACCGTCACGATGCGAGCCGGCAAGTACAAGTACCGGTTAGGCTCCGCCTCCGCCACCCGCTTGGCTGCCAGCAGCCCGGCCGTCTCGTCGCCGTTGTCCCCCACTACGCCGAACCACTCTGCATACACGCCGCGCCCGTCGAAGGGACGTACCCAGCAGCCGAGCCCGTTCGGATCGGTTTCCCCGGCTCCGTTTAAGTAATCCGCGAGTGTCGCCTGCTGACCGTCCCAAGGGACCGTCCAACTGATGACCGTTCCGCCGTCATGCTCCGACTTGGGACGTGAGGCATCGAAGTAGAAAAGACCGCCGCCGACCTCCTTACCCGGATGATAAGCGATGACATGCGCCTGCCGCCCGTCGTACTCTCCTTCGAAGCCCGCCAGCTCGGCTACGGAACCGAGCGCCTTCACGTTGCGGAACGGCATCCCGGGGCCGCCCATCCACCCATAAACCGCCGTACTGACCGACCTGCCGTCTGCCACCCCATATGCGCCGGTTGCCGCCCATGCAGCTCCGGTCATGCCTACGGCGGCCAGCAGCTTTCTTCTGCTGATCTTCGGGGACGGGGAAAACTCCTTCTCCTCTTGCGGCCCCTGCGATGCGCCTTTTTCTTCCTCCGACAATGGGATCACCTGCTTTCTTTTAGGTTCAAGAGGTAACCGCTTTCATCGTTCCGACTGCCTTTATTGCTTCGCTGCCTTCATCTCGGCTGCCGCCTTGTTGAGCTCGTCGTTTGCCATCCGCATGGCCGTATTCATATCGACTTTCCCTGTAAAATACGCCTCCAGATGTTTGGTGACGATCACTCTTCCCTTCTCGTCGTAGATCGTCTTCTCGTGGGGATCGGCGGACCGGACGGCCAGCAGCGCGGCGATATCCACCCCTTTGCTGAGCGGGCTCTCGGCATACAACCGTTTATGGATATCCGGGTTCACCAGCGCTGACATGTTGCCCTTTTCGGAGTAACCCTTCTGCATCTCATCCGTCAGCAGATAGGCCATCACCTCAAACGCCTGATCCGGATGCTTGCTGCCGTGTGGAATCACGAAGCCGTCGGAGAAAAGCCCGGGGCCGACGCCCGGTTTGTCCTTAAACGTCGGGTAGCTGACGACGCCCCATTGGAACCCTTCGCTCGCGGCCTTCGCCAAATCGAGATTGTTAAGCAGCAGCAGCTGCGGGAACATCGCGAGCGTTTTCGTATCCAAAAACGCCTTGGCGCCGTCGCCGAACGTCGCTCCGCTCGGATAGTTGCCCGGAATGCCGTATATATCCTGGAACGTTTGAAACAGTCTCCTCCAGCCGTCATCCGAAGAAACAAGGGCCTTGTCGGTTTGCGGGTCCACATAAGGCAGCGACAGCTGGGACTGCATCCGGTTCAGAGCGGTGCCCGCATTCAAGCCGCGGTAGGCGACGCCGTTTTCGGTGCGTGTCACCTTGCGCGCCAGCTCGATGACTTCGTCCCAGGTCATGCCGTTTCGCGGGTACTCGGCTCCGAACTTGTCGAAGATGCTTTTGTTGTAATGAAGGCCGAAGGCATAGGTGCGGAATGGCAGATAGACCAGTTCCCCTTTATCCGTATACGAGCGGATGCTTTTGACCACCTGCGGGTCAAGCCGCTTCAGATCGAATTGATGCTTGGAGACGAGCGGCTCCAGATTGCTGGGCACGTTCAGATCGGTCAACTGCTGAAGATTGGTCAGGCCGAGCCATACCAGGTCGGGAATGTCGCCCGCAGCGATCAGGTTTGACATCGTCACCTGCTTGTCGGCGTCCACCTTGCGGAGCGTGACGTTCGGGTACTTTTTCTTAATCGGCTCCTGCATATAATCGATAAAATCTTGATCCCGCAGTATGCCATGCGCGAACAAAGTCAAGGTGACCGGTTCGCCTCCCGCCAGCGATCCCGCCGGATTATCCGGCGTCTTGCCTACGTCCGCCTCGCGACCGCAGCCGCTCGCGATCAGCAATCCGCCGACAATCAGCGTCGTGTATAAAAGGCTCTGTCTTCTCGATCTTCCTGAGTCCCCCATGGATGGATTCCCCCTGTCTAATTCCTAATTTCGTCCGGACGCCGAAGCGGCTGTTTCCCCGAACCGTTTAATACGCAAGTTCTCGGAAATTGCGGACCGTATGAAACGTCAGCTTATAAGCGTCATGGGCGGTCACCGAATGCTCGCCTCCGGAGCGGCTGACGATATGCAGATCGTCGCCGTCGATCGCCATGCTGCCGTATTGCCGCGATTCCTTGGCGAAGCTTCCGGCGCACACGAGCCCGGCGAAGCACCAATCGACGCAATTGGTGGAGAAATGCAGCTGCAGCCGGTCGCGCTCGTTATTGGGCAAGCCGTACCGGTCGTCCGGCATCCGCTCCGCTCGGATCATGCTGTCGCGGGCTTGCGAGCTTAACAGCCAGTACAGCCGCGATACGTCATCGTACAAAATATGAAATTTCAATTGCCCGCCGGGGCAAGGGACGAACGCGATACGTTTGCCGGAAGGTACAGTTTCCAACTGGGTTACCATCGAGCCGTCTGGCTGTTCCACGACTTTGGCTATCGCGGCATATCCCGTTCCTCCGGTATTCGCGCGCATCCACAAATGAAACGTTCTTCTGTCCGGATCGTGCCAGTAATGGTTCGGATCGACGAACTGCACAACGTTCGTCTCCAGCCAGCCGGCCGCGTCGGCCTTCCGCTTAGGCGCGATAAGCGCATACCCGTTGGGCGGCGTTTCATAAAACGGTACGCCGAAATAATCCAGCTCTCCACTGTCGATCACATCGCGGAAAGCAACCTCCGAGGCAAACGTCCAGTTGTCCCTGCGCGTCAGATCGGCGGCTTCGCTGCCCCGCATCAGCACGGGAGCGAGCGAGCCGACGCCCCAGCCTTTAAAGTCGGTGTACGCCATCCGCTCCATGACCAAGTATACGTTCCCGTTTGCGTAATGGACGTTGCTGGGGGCCTGGTGCCACTTTTGCCCTTCCGTAAGCGGATAAGCGTCCGTCCAGGTTTCTCCGTCGTCGTCGGAACGCATCACCATCAAGTCGCGGCAATGCCCCAAGACGTAAAGCGAGCTCCCGGCGGCAAACGGCCTGGCGTGAAAAAACGGGTATTCCTTCTTCAGAACGAAGGTTTTGCCGTGGTCGTCGGATACGAACACTTTGCCCATCTTGCTCAAATCTTTCGGTTTCGTATACGTCCAGTCCGCCCAACGATTGCCCAGATCCATCGTCACGACAATTCTCCCGCTCGCGAGCCGGGTGATGCCGGGGCTGCCCACAAAGGTGGAGGCCGGTTCGGGGGATTCGAATATCGTCAAATGCTCGTTCGCTAAAGGGGTTACCTTGAACATGCGCTCTGCCTCCTATATGAACCACTTAATCGATGAATGCTGAGGAAATCTCGAATCTCAAACGCCCGGCATCCCGGGAATCTTCCGAATTTCCGGAGTCTCCGGAGCCTTGGAGGCTTCCGTCATCCGCCGGCTGGCGCAGCCGTTCCATAACGGATCGAAATCGGGGCCTTCGGACAAATAATCCAGCCTGCTTCTGAGCCACTGCGGATCGACTTCCTGCGCGGCTATCCCCCGTGAGGCCGCATGGCTGGCTGCAATCCCCGCCGCTTCGCCGATCCCGGTCATCGTCGCCATGACGCGGATCGCTGCGGACGCTTCATGTGTCGCCGACAATGCCCGGCAAGGTACGAGCAGGTTCTGGACGCCCTTCGGCACGATCGCCCGGTACGGAACCTCGTAATAATCTCCCTCTGGCACATTGTACCGGTCCGCCACCGCGCCGTAGCCTGTCGAAGATTCGTGGTCGAAGCCCGAGCCGGTCGGCGAATGGATATCGATAAAATAACGGCTGCGCACGATCGCGTCGTCAAACTTTGCCGCACCGGTAATGTCCTGCTCCGTCACCGTATACAGCCCTTGAATATGCCGGGTTTCCCGAACGCCCACCTGGCAGGCGACCTTCTCCAAATAAGCGCCGGAGAAGTACGGAACCTCGGCACGCAGCCAATCGGCCAGCAAGAAAGCCTGTCTGCGGCCCTCTGTTTCAGAGAAGCTCAAATCTTTGGCGACCAGCCCGTTGACTTTGTTGATCCGCGTCATATTGAAATGCAACACACCCGGGTGCGGATAATCATAAAAATGAATCCAATTGCGGTACGGATAGTGAAGCCGCCCAGCCCGGATCGCCTCCTGAAAATACGGCTCGACCAGCAGCCGCGCCTTCTTGTGTCCGGTCTCGTTGCGCTCGCGCAGATGCTTGAGCATCAGAGGCTTGTTCACATTCCCCATGCGGAAGCTTACCGTCATAGCCTGCGTCAATTGATCCGCCGGCCGGCCCAGGCTCCACTCGCAGCCGGCCAGGCTCGCCAAGTCCGCGTCGCCCGTCGCGTCAATGAACATATCGCCTTCGATAGCCCTCGCGCCGTCTTTTGAAGCGACGCCGATCGATTCGATCCGGCCGTTCCGGCAGACGACATCCGTCACGATCGTATGATACAGCATGTCAACGCCCGCCTCCTGCAGCATGCAGTCATAGACCACTTTCAGGCGTTCCTCGTCAAACGCGGAGTGTGTCAGCTCCGAGCCGTAGCCGCCCGCCTCGTGCAGCCCGCGGACAATTTCTTTGAATATGCCGCCGATCAGCGAGCCCATATCGCCCGTTACCGGATGAGGGTATTCATGGCCGGCCCATGGATTCACCAGGGCGCTTGTCGCCATGCCCCCGCAGAAACCGTACCGCTCAACCAGCAGAACGCGCGCTCCTGCACGCCCCGCCGCAATGGCAGCTGCGGCTCCCGACGGGCCTCCTCCGCATACGATGACATCGTAACGCATCGTTCGTCCTCCTTCGTCCCCTTGATTCGTGTTGTTTTCGTGATTATGCGACCGCTTACAGACGCATCGTGCTCTTTTCATCCCCCGCTCTCCGTCCGCAAATTGAGACAATGAACGGCTAGCGGATAAGTCACCTCCTCAACGTTCTAATTATTAGAACGACGTTCTATTATTTCACACCCAAATAGTAGCACAGCGATCGTTGAAATACAATCCCGGATTTCGAACGTTTTTCACACCTGATCGTTGATTGACGCAAACCGTTATCGTATAATGAGGCTGTATCGAATTCTAAATATAAGAACTGAGTTCTAAATTATAGCGGAAACAGAGCGAAAAACATGGCAAACCTTTAGGATTGTTATATCGATTATGGAATGGGGATGGAGTGGAAGCTTATGGCGGCTGACGATCAAATCAAAACAAAAACGTTATTTAAAGCGTTGCAGGTGCTCGATTGCTTCACCGCGACGACGCCCGAACTGGGCGTTACGGAGATCAGCGAGCGTCTCGGCTTGTACAAAAGCAACGTGCATAACATCATGGACACGTTCGTCAAAGCAGGCTATATCAAAAAAAATCCGGATAACGGCAAGTACAGGCTTACGCTTAAAGTGCTGCAGCTGGGCCATGTCGTATCGAGCAACATCAGCTTCCGCAAAACGGTCCAGCCCCATATGCAGGAGTTGGCCGACGCTACGGGCGAGACCATTTTCCTGGCGATTCCCGGCGAAGACGCGGAAGTCGTGTACCTCGATTCCTCCTCGCCGCGAAATCTGATGACCGTCAAATCGGTCATGGGCATCAAGGCTCCGCTCTATTGCACCGGAATCGGGAAAGCGATGCTCGCCTACCTCCCCCGCGAGGTCGTGGATACCGTGATCGGGCGGGGACTGGCTTCGATAACGGACAACACCATTACCGATCCCGGTGCGCTGCTGGACGAATTGAACACGATCCGTCTTCGCGGCTATGCGATCGACAATATGGAGCACCAATTCGGCATCAAATGCGTAGGCATGCCGATCCGCAGCCGCAAGGGCGACGTTGTCGCGGGACTAAGCATATCCGGCCCTTCGCTGCGCTTCGACGAACAAACAATTGAAGAGCATGTGCGGAGACTGGCAGCGGTTATTGCGGTTTTGGAGATTGATTGAGCGCCGATTTCTTAAAATTGCTTCTCGGCGATGCCTTCCTGCCGTCCAAAAAAAATGGTCGTACATCGTCGATCATCGTTGGGGCCTTTATGATGCGTTAGCTTTGGAGCGTCATCTGGACGAAATGCTGGCGCTGTTGACCTCTTAGAGAAAAAGGACCTCGGCCCCCGCATTGCGGTGGAAATTGAGGTCCTTTCGCGTGGAAATGGGAACGTCCCCTGTTCCCTGTCAGGCGAGCCTTTCTGTGACATTCTCTTCGAGGCCATTTACATAAACGGTCATTTTCGCGCCGTCTGATTCCTTTGATATATCAGCATAGCTTCGCTCGGGTTCAAGGCGATCCCTCCTGCATCCATGCTCTGATCTGCGCACCGCTCCGTCCGCGAACGGTTTGACGAAACACCCGCTCCGGACAATTGACAGCGGCGATTATTCAAGGACTACCTGTGACATTATCAGTGTACATCAAGGGAATTAATTTGCATATGCGCAATAATGTTTCTTCGAGGAAAGAATTTACGTCTATTTCTTTCTTCTACACGACAAGTTAACGCCAGCTGCTGCCGGTTCGCCTATTCCTACAACCAGACCGACGCGGGCGTCTGATCCAGCTACACGGCCGCTCAAAATAAATGGAACCCCCGCCCAACACAAGCGAGGATTCCATGCTTTTTTCCAACCGTTACTTTTCCAGGCTTTGCGGCCGTTCCGCCGCACGAACCGATCCCGCAAACAGCACGATGGCCATGCATACGACCAGTCCGGCAATTACCGCATACGGGATATGTTTATCCAGTTGATACAGAGTCGTGCTCAGGATGAGGGCAATGACGGCTGAGATGCCTTGGACCGACCCGACCAAGCCAGCCACGCCGCCTTGCTGTTCGCGGGATACGGCTAGCGACGCGCCGGCCATAAACCCCGGCATCATCAACCCGGCTCCGATCCCGAACAGGAAGTACGCCAAGAAATAAACGGCCAGATTGACGAAGAAAAGCAGTAAAACCATGCTGCCGACCAGCAGGTTCAAGCCGGCATAGATCGTTGCCGTAAACAGGACGTAACTTACGAACATCCCCAGGAAGCCGACCAGGATAATCGTCTTTCTGCCTTTGACGTCGCTCCATATTCCCCACACCCGCGCCATCAGCGCCATGGCTACCGAGCCGAGCGAAATAATCAATCCCGAATGCGTCTCGGAGAGCCCCATTTCACGAATAATCGGCGGCATAACGGGAGCGATTATCATTAAGCCCACCATCGCTACAAATACGCTGAAAAAACTACTGAAACGGATTTTGGCCATCGTACGTTTCTCCCTTCGCTCCATCAGCTAATAATCATTCTCATCCCAGCTTAGGAGAAAAGGGTTCCGGCCCGCTACCTGAAAACGGATTAAGAATGTTAGAAAACGGATTTGTTCACCGTAGAGTTTAGCTGCCAGCCGAATCACGGTAACTTCATCCCGTCTTCCTCCATCCTCAACTCGTTGTACCTCCACAGTGCATCCGGGTGGTTACCGGCTCGCGATTTGCAGCAAATATTTGGCGATCTTCCCCGGTCCACCGATCAGTCTCTCGAAGCATTCCGCCCCGTTCTCAAGCGGTCTCGTCACCGTCCAAGGCGACAAATTCACTTTGCCTTGACCGATCCAGGCCAGAGCAGCGGCGAAATCTTCAGCCGAGTAGGCGAACGCTCCGATCGTCATGATTTCTTCCCGGATCATGTCGTTGATCGGCAGCGCGCTGTCCGGCTCGTGCAGACCGGTGAAGACGACCCGGCCGCCCCTGCGGACAGCCTTGACGCAAGCCTGCCGGGTGACGCCCGCTCCCACCGCATCGATGGCCGCATCGAAGCCGCTCCCCAGCTGCGGTCCGAGCTGTTCAAGCTCCGTTACGCCGATCCCGCCCAGTTCCCGGGCGATTTCCAGCCGCGCTTCGTTCCGGTCGACGATCACGACATCGCCCGCGCCGAATACGTGTGCAGCCTGCATTGCCAGCAAGCCGATCGGACCGGCACCGTAGATGATCAGCCGATCGGACGGGTGCAGCGCAAGCAGCCGGACGATATGCACCGCGCAGGCGAACGGCTCGGTATAGGCGGCTTCCCCGAAGGAGACGGCATCCGGCAGCAGATGGACGTTGCTGCCCGGTACCGCCACGAATTCGGCGAAAGCGCCGGGCCGATGCGCGCCGAGCAGGCTGCGATCCGCGCACAGCTGGGAGCGGCCGCTCGCGCAGTGCGAGCATGCGCCGCAAGTTACGAGCGGATTGACGGTTACGCGGTCTCCCGTCCGAAATAACGGCTCCCCGGGTGCGCACCGCTCAATGACACCCGCGAATTCGTGCCCCATAACGAGCGGCGGTTTGCGCAGCGAGTTGTGCCCGAGATAACCGCTCAATTCGGAGCCGCATATGCCCGCCAGCGCCACACGGACGAGCACTTCGCCGTCCTGCAGCCCGGGAAGCGGCACGTCACGAATATTCAGCAGCTTCGGCCCTTCGTACACAAGCGCTTTCATGGTCGGCGGCGTTTGCGTATGCAGCTCCCGGTTGTCCGCCGTCGTCATGTTACCGACTCCCTTCTCTCCCAGCCTTGACGGAACAGCGGCAGCCAGTTGCCGACCTGGTAAGGATGCTTGCCGACTTCGTCCATATTCAGCGTGACCCCGAGGCCCGGTCCTTCCGGCGGCTGCAAATACCCGTTCTCCACCTTCAGGGCAGGCGTCAATACGCGCTCTTCCCAAGGCTCGTTGAATTCGTCGAAGATTTCGTGCAAATAAAAGTTCGGCGTCGCCATATTCAGATGGCTGCAGACGACCGAGCATACCGGCCCTTGTGCGCTGTGCGGCGCGATCACTCCGTTATGGGCGTGCACCATACCGGCGATCTGCTTCGATGCCGAGATCCCGAGAAATTGCGGCTCCAGCTGGACGATATGCACCGCGTCGTGCTTCAACAGCTCGGCGAACTGTTCCCGGCAGTAGTAATCTTCCCCACAGGCGACCGGCACCGGACTGCGCTTGGCTACCTCGACCATCGAGGAGATGCGGTGCGGCGGTGTCGGCGCCTCGAACCAGGTAGGCTTGTACGGCAGCATCGCTTCCGCGAACTGCAGCGCCGTATGGACCGAGAAGCGGTTATGCCCTTCGATTAAAATGTCGGTAAAAGGTCCGACCGCCTCGCGAACGGCTGCGATATTTTCAAGCGCCAGCTCGAAATCTTGTCGCTCCACCGTCCGCCAGGCCGCTCCGAACGGGTCGAACTTCAGCGCCGTATATCCTTTGGCGACGACCAGCTTCGCTTTTTCATGAAAGCTCTCGGGCGTTCCCGGGCCGCGGTACCAGCCGTTCGCATAACAGCGCAGCTTATCGTGGCATCGTCCTCCCAGCAGCTTGTACAGAGGCTGGCCCAGCGCCTTGCCCATAATGTCCCAGCACGCCGTCTCGATGGCGGCCAGCGCCGACCCTTGAATCTGTCCGCCGTCCGAATACACGTCGCGGAACAGCTTCAGGCCGATCGCTTCCACATCGAACGGACTCATCCCGACGACGAGATGCTTCAATTCGTGTACCGCCGCTTCCACCGTCTTGGCGAAGCCGTTCAGTGTGCCTTCTCCCAGACCCGTTATGCCTTCGTCCGTATCGACGAGCACGAACAGCCAGTTTTTCCACGGATTTCCCAGTATAGCCGTACGAATTCCGGTTATTTTCATTCCCGTACGTCCTCCCGCATGAGTGATTACGTCCGTCTCAACCGTATCACAGCATTTGGAAAACGCACAATATGCATAACTTGTATACATCAGAGCATAATCGTCTTCACATATTCGATATGTCGTTCGACCAGCCGTTCCGTCAGGTGCGGGTCGGTACCGGCCAGCGCTTCGCGAATTTGCCGGTGCTCCTCGATGCTCCCCCACAATCTCTCTTTGTTTTTGACGAACGTCGTTCGCACCGCCATTAAGAACTTGTCCTGAAGACGCGCCATCGTTTCCGTATATTCCATATTGTCGAGCCCTCTGACGATGCGCTCGTGGAATTCCCGGTCCAGCCGGACGTAAGCCGCAATATCGCCCGCTTGAATCATCCGTTCCTGCCGCTTCAAATTATCGTCCAGCTCGTCGAAAAAAGCCCGGTCCATCCGGCCGGTCAGCTTTCTGGCCGCGTAGGTCTCCAACACGAGCCGGAGCTCGTAAAGGTCCAGTATGTTTTTCAGCGAGATTTCCTGAACGATCGCCCCTTGATTCGGCGACTGCTTCACGAGCCCCATCATCTCGAGCCGATCCAACGCCGCGCGAATCGGCGTATTGCTCATCTGCAGCAGTTCCTTCAGCATTCGTTCCGGTATGAACGTCCCGCCCGGCCATTCCCCGCTGACGATGCGTTCGCGGATCGTCTCGAAAGCCCGTTCCTTCAACGTTTGATGCGCTTGCTGAATCGGCATCCCGGTTCCTCCTGTACGTCCTGTTTCCTTATGATGGTATAATGAATCCGAATCGCTTACAAGAGGGGGCTGCTTCACAATGAAACCGCTGTCGCTCCGAGAAACCGCTTACGAAACCATACTCGAATGGATCGTTTCCGGCCGGATACCGGAAGGCGCCGTCACCTCCGAGATCGCGCTGGCCGGTTCGCTCGACATGAGCCGGACGCCGGTTCGGGCCGCGCTGCAGCAGCTGGAAACCGAAGGATTCGTCCGCATCGCGCCCAAACACGGGGTGCATATCGTTCCGTCCTCCGCCGGGCGGGTCGGCGACTTGCTGGAGACGTGGATCGCGCTTGTTCTGTTTGCGTACGAGCTGCTTAAACGGACGAAACCGGCGGAGATGGCCGAAGCCGCATCGTCCTTTGGACGGCGAATGGAGGCGTTCGCCGGGGAAACGCCCGATACTATAAACAAGCTTGAAAGCGAGATGTGGCAGCAATGGGTATCGCTTGGTCAAAATGAGGAGATCATTCGCCTCTATCAATCGACGTCCGCCAAACTCCGTTGGCACCGCAACGACCGGCGATGGAGGCCGCCCCATCGGTCGGAGACGGAGCCTTGTCTTCAAGATCTGCTTTCGGCCGTCGTCTCCGGCTCCGTGAACGCCGTTCCGCACTTTTTCTCCTATCTGCACATTTTGAAAAAAACATGGAACTGAGCCTGAAGATCGGGCGGAACGGCGGCGAAAAACGCGTTCATCTCATGGATTACGTTCCGAAAGCGGTGAACGTGGTTCCCGTGAAGTTCACTTCCGTTTCCCCATCATTTCCCCACTCCTCCAGTGTTGCCCGGTCTGCATGTGCTAGTCGGTTCTACCGAAACGGAGGCGAAGTCTGCAACGGAGACAGCTTTTTCCCGAAACCTATACCGGGCGCACGCTCCGGGAAAATCTGGGTCTGGATCCGGTCTGCCCTTTACTTGAAAAGAAGAAGCAGTTGCCGGCGGTAACTGCTTCTTGAAGTGTTCAAAATCAATATTCGAATTGCACAAGCTCACGGCGCTTAGGTGCCGGTGGAAGGCAGTGTCTTTAGACCAATTTTATGCAGGTAATTCAGCCGCATCTCCACTTCATTGCGTATCTCCGTACATGCTTCGAATTCAAAAGCGTCCAGCAAAGCAGAAAAATTTTTAATAAATAGAAGCAGGTCCGGAATCGATAATCTCGAAATCTCCGTTATGGAACGTCCGCCGATGGTTATCGCCATATCATTTGGACTCGATTCCTTACCGTTACATCTCGGGCATCTATCTTGGCGGGAGAGAAAACGGATCGCTCTAAGATTCCCCCTGCTGGTCGTGCCTGCGTCACGCATATGTCGCAAGCGATCTCTGCATAAAGCATAAAGCAAACTCAAATATTCCGATAGATCCGTTAGGGTACCGATCAAGGCACCAGGTCTATTTGGGTTAAACCTTTTCATGGGAAATGATGTATGCTCCAAATGGATAGCCCCTTTCACCAGACGAATGCCATGAATCCGTAAATCATCAACTGCACGTTAGGTTTGGCCAGCCTGAGGCCATGGCATCTTGCATCGTTGTGATCGTGGCTTCTTCAATCTGAAAGGCTGGCATATCAATCTCCTTTATAAAAAATCGGACTATATCGATTGTATCATGGAGAAGCGGAAAATCGTTTGCAAGAATCACCTAATCATAAAAAATACGATCCTTCCAGCGACCATTCGGATGGAGCTTCAAACGATACAAAACCGGATCTAATAGAGCCGGTTTGTTCATAGGTATTTTAATTTATGTCGTTAATTATTAATGTGATTAGTGTTTTTATCGCCAACCCTGTCCGGTGGAAGCTCGAGACAGAACGAGTAATGGCCGTCCCGGTGGTACAAATGTATACAGCCTCCGTGCAACTCCATAATCGTACGGCTGATCGACAATCCGAGCCCCGCTCCCGGAGCGATGCCGCTGTCGGTTCTCGACGGCTCGGCCTTGTAAAATCGGTCGAACAGCAGCGATTCCTGCTCGGTCGTTATCGGCTCGCCCCAATTGTCCACGGCAACGACGATCCGATTTTCGCGAAGTGTCAGCCGGACTATGATTTCACCGGGCTTGATTGAAAACTTTAAAGCGTTCATCAGCAAATTATCGACTGCACGTACCAGCATCTTCACATCAACATGGGCGATGACGGGGTCTTCCTCCCTTTCCAGCTTTACCTTCAACCCAAACTCGCCTGCGATCGGCTCGAATTCAGTTACGATTTGTTCGAGCAATGCTCCCAGATCGACAGCCGATAATTGGGGCATAATACCGCCGCTCGTGAGCCGCGTATATTCGAACAAGTCGTCAATCAGCTTTTTCAGTTGCTGCGATTTGTTAAGCGCGTTGCGAATATAGCGCTTATGCTCGGTCAGATCGTCATAGTCGTCCTGCTGCAATAAATTCAAATAGCCGATTACGCTCGTAAGCGGAGTCCGCAAGTCATGCGAGACGTTTGTAATAAGCTCCATCTTCGACTCTTCAAGCTTGCGCTGCTTGGCGATCGTCACCTGCAACTGCTCGGCCATATAATTAATATTGCGTGCCACTATACCGAGTTCATCCTGTCTCGACGTCGGCACCCGGAAATCGAGATCGCCGTTAGCAATCGACATTAAACCGTCGGCCAAAGAGCGCATATTGTGAACGATATTGCGCATGAACAAAAAGAACAAAAATAAAAAGCTGCAGACGAAAAAAGCCAGAAATAGTAGATCTCCTGCTGTGTCTGACAAAAATGACATGTAGTATCCGATTACCGAAGTGACCCGGGTCAAATACGTTTGGATGGCCGCAGTAAGCATGACCGTCAGCGTAAAGCTGAGCAAAATCGCTCCGAACATTTTCAGGCGTATGCTTTTTCTCCAATTGAGGGCCGACAACCATCCGCTACTCAACTTTGTACCCCACTCCCCATACGGTTTTGATATACCTCGGCTCACGCGGATTGACCTCGATTTTCTCCCGGATATTCCGCACATGGACCATAACCGTGTTGTCCGAAGAATATTTGTCTTCCTTCCATACGTTTCGGTAAATCTGTTCTACACTAAAAACTTGTCCCCGATTGCCTGCAAGCAGCTCCAAAATCGAAAACTCGATAGGGGTAAGCGCCGCTTCCTTGCCGGCGACGGTAATTCGGTGACGCTTGCTGTCGATAACCAGCTCGTCGATCTCGATCACCGATCGGCCGCCGGACGGTCCCGTTCCCCCTTCCGAAAACGTTTGTCTCCGAAACTGAGCTTTCACACGCGCAACGAGCTCAAGCGGATTAAACGGCTTGGTGACGTAATCGTCGGCACCAGTCGTCAGTCCGGTTATTTTGTCGATATCCTCGCCTTTGGCGGACAGCATAATGATCGGCGCTCGCGTCTTCTCCCTGATTTTGAGGCAAGCTTTGATCCCGTCCATGCGAGGCATCATCACGTCGAGTACGATCAGATCAACCGATTCCCGGCTGACGATGTCAATCGCCTCCAGCCCGTCCTTCGCTTCGTAGATCCGGTAGCCTTCGTTTTGCAAATAGATGCGGATGACGTCGCGAATTTCCGGATCGTCATCGGTCACGAGCACCTGCTTCGGCATATTGTCATTTCTCCTTTATATGGGTCAACCGTTAGTTCTGCAGCGGCCAAGCAAACTGAAATTGCACTCCTTTCCCCATAGTACAATACAAATTAAGGGAAATCTATGGAACCCCCATCTCCAGGATTTTTCGCAGCTTTCTTAATCCGGCTAGACTTAGTTCGACCCATAACCAGCTGTATGCCAAACAAAATAATAGTAAAATTCCGAACGTCCTGACTTGAAACGATCCGGATAGGGCCGGCCCTAACACCGGCACATGCAAGACGTACAGCAGGAGAACAATTCCAGCGCATAAACCGGCAGCTCCTGCAACGAGGATTCCTGGTCTCTTTTTCAATCGTAATAGTCCGAAACCTAGGAATATTCCTAGAAGCCCGGTGGTAAACGGGAAAATAACCAGCTCGCCGGGCTGAATGATCATTAACACGACGACGGTTACTCCATAGGTCAAAAAGCCGCAGCGCAACGAATACACCGTCCCGAGTATTATCGGAGCCGAAGCAAGAGGGCTGATGAATAGTCCGATCCCTGGCAGGAAGCCTCCGGCGGCTTGAAGGATGGCGGCCAAAGCCCCCAAAAACGCGACCATCAGCATCTCCTTCATCCCGTTGTCGTGATGCTGAAAGGCTCGATGTAACGCGGCGGCGTCTTCTGTAACGGTCTTGGTCCAGTAATGATATCCCTTCCTCATCATTCCGTGTCACCTCCCGCATTAAACGTTGCCGCAATGGGTCTAATCGATCCGCCCGTACTTGCCTCATTCGGATCAAACGAATGTTACGATATACTGCGCGACAACGATAAACAAACCTACTGCATCGCGCCATCCGGTCCGATACGTACGCCGACTGATTCTTTCCGCATCCATGACATAACCTCTTGCCGCCAAACCGGCCGAGTGACCTTCAGCACGCCTATACATATGGGCAAACGCGAGAACGAAAAGCGAAACCAGTTGAGGAATAAAGGCAAACAGACCGGAACGTCGTAACCCGCCCAGCCTCGCTTTGTGAGCCATAACGATGTGATGGATTTCCCGCTGGAAGACAGGGAGAAACCGCAAAGATAGAATAATTAGAAAAGCAAAACGCTCGCTCGGGATGCCGAAAACCCGCAACGGGTAAAGAACCGCCGCCATTCCATAGGCCAGGTCCGAGGATGAAGTGGTCAGAGTGAGTATAGATACGGAAACGATCAAAAGCATGATCCGTCCGAACACAAGCAGCGCTTGTTTCATGCCATCCTCTGAAATCGAGAATAGGCCGGCCGATCCGACCGTGTCCCCTCCCCCATGACTAACCAATTGAAACAGTGCCGCGACGGAAGCGATCAATAAGATCCCTTTCGAATAACGCCAGACGATGGAGATAGGGATTCGCGCCGAGAACACCGCCGTACTTGCAGCGGCCGCGTGAACAGCCATCATCCAGACCGATGGAGTGAAAGCAATAAGGCATACGAACATAAAGACCATGATCAGCTTACAGCGGGGGTCCATCTTATGCAGAAAACGATTCCCTGAAACGTACCGCCCAATCCCAATCCATTCAAACATCGCGATTATTCCTTTCGCCGGATTTGCTTAGCGAGCTCCATCAGGAACGCACGTTCTTGTACAAAGTGGCGCGGAACAAGACCTGGCGCAACGGAATACAGCCGTTCGGCGAATTTGAGCAGCGGAGTCGCGACAATTTCCGCTTTGTACAGTTCGCTCATATGATCAGGTACGCCGGGAGGCGCCAAATCCGCGGCTATCGTCCCCTTGTTGAATACTACGATTCGGTCTGCATGCTCCAATGCTTCTTCCAAACGTTGCGTAATATAGATGATTGTCGTTTTCCGCGATTCGTGAAGCTCCTTTACACATGTTAGCATCGCTTCGCGTCCGGCAGGGTCGAGTCCGGCCGCAGGTTCATCCAGCAGCAACAATTCGGGCTGGCCGATAAGGGCGCCCGCCAAAGCGATACGCCGCATCTGGCCCGGACTTAGCCGGAACGGTGACCGGTGCCGAAGTGCTCCGTACGGCAGCCCGAGCCGTTCCATCATCAGTTCCACACGCGATTCCAATTCGGGAGGAAAGCTCGCATCGTAGGGGGATAAACGCAAAGCAATGTCTTCTTCTACGGTTTCCCGTACAAGCTGATGTTCCGGCTGTTGAAAGACGAATCCGATACTTTTCCGGAGCCGGTGCAGTTGCTTGTTTGTTTTCGATATCCGGAACGATCCTACGGTCACGCTCCCGCGATCCGGAAATCTCAGTCCTCCCACGACCTGGGCGAATAACGATTTTCCCGCCCCTGACGGACCGAGCAGCGCAACAAATTGACCCGAAGGAATCTCCAGCGAAATATCGCTCAGTACATTTTTGGAAAAAGGAGTGCCTCGGTTCCATATAAGGCTCACGTTTTCGAAATATATCCGCATATCCGTCTCACCAAATCATCTTCGGTATAAGCGTCTTCAAGAAAAGAAATCCCGCGATCCCTTAATGCTTCTCTAACCCGAACGGCAAATGGCGGAAGAAGACCGGACTCTTTCCATATCCCCCGGTTGGAAAAAACTAGGGACGTAGGACCGTCCAGCAACATCGCCCCTTCTTTCAAAACAATGACCCGATCGCAATCGTACAGCTCCTCCATGTCATGAGTAATTTGAACAACCGTTAAGCCTTGTTTATGAAAAGCCGTCATTATTTGATTCAATTCCTCTGCGTCTCGCGGGCTTAACATGGACATCGCTTCATCGAAAACGATCACATCCGGTTCCATGGCGATTACGCCGGCTACAGCCAGCTTTTGTTTTTGCCCGGAAGTCAAATCGTTAGGATCCAGCTGTTTCAATGTATCAAGGCGCAGCGAGCGCAATACGTACTCGATCCGCCGTTCTTGTTCGGACGGACAAATCCCCAAGTTCTCCAGTCCGAACGCAACGTCGTCTTCAACCGTATTCGCGATTAGCTGCTGATCCGGATTTTGAAAGACGAAACCGACTTTTCGACGGATTGCCGCTAAGTCGGACAACGACCTGGTATTTCGGCCAAAGACGAATACATCGCCTGACGTTGGCGAAAGAAGGCCGTTCATTAACAAGCCGAGCGTCGATTTCCCGCTTCCGTTCAAACCGACAATGGCGATTCGTTCGCCGGGATGGATCGTGAAATAAACATCTCGAATCACCCACGCTTCGTCGCCGCCATATCGGAACGAAACCCCGTTGAAATGGATCGTCACATCCTTCCTCCTTCCCGCTCCCCTATATATGTATAAATCCTATTCCTCCCGAACGGATTCATGTGTGGAAACGGGATGCTGCCGCAAAATATGGCTTCTTTGGCCTGCTCGGCTCACAAAGGCCTCTCCCTTTATTTAACGTTGTATCCTTAACCTCATCGTTGTATGGTTGAAGCAAGGAGTGGGTACCGATGTTCCGAAAACTATGGGGAAAATACAAGTGGAGAAAGCTGCGAAAGCAGGTTTGGCAGAAAAGGCTGCTGGATCAATTAGAGCTTGTCTCTAACCAGTTTCCTCAGGCGGTCCGCTGTTCGCTGGATTTATCATGGGGTCCTTTTTATGGAGGCGCTGTTCTTCTAAACCGGAAGTCTACGAAAGCGAGAATTCAGGTCCAATTGCCTTATGACCGTTATCTTACCTTAGACGAACGTCAAGTGATGGCCAAGTATAATATCAATAGGAACGCTCTTCCCTATTTCATCTTCTTTCATGAATACTATCATCTTATAGATGCTTTATCGCATTGCAGACAAGATCAGGATCTAAAATCGTATCAAGCCGCTCTGGCCAGAGCGGCTCGTACAAATACGCCGTATCGAAAGCTTCAGATCGAAGCGCGTGCGGATGAGTTTGCCTATCGGCAATACGTGCGTTTTCTTGAGGCCGGTTAACCCGATATGGTCAGCTCCAACTTCCCTGTTTTTTCCTTGATGTAGTCGGCTGTCCGCAAGGCCAACGACATAACCGTATTCGTCGGATTGCCGGCACCTGAAGTGACGAAGATACTTGCATCGCATATGAATAGGTTGGGGATGTCGTGGGATTGCCCGTAGGAGTTCACGACCGACGAACCGGGATCGTCCCCCATCCGGCATCCTCCCATCATATGAGCGGTATCCGGTACGACGAAATGTACATTTCCACCCGCCGCTTCCAGAATCCCGCTCATTTTACCTACCGCATGATCGATCAGTTTCCGGTCATTATCTCCATAGCTAAACGTAACTTTAGCGCGTGGCAGCCCGTACTCGTCTTTCTCGTCCGCCAGGGTTACACGATTCGTTACGCTAGGAAGAACTTCTCCGACTAAGGTGACTCTCCCGTAACGATTATAATTCAGCAGCGCTTCCCTGAACCGGTCGCCCCAAACCGGTCCGCCATTCGCTTTCGACACGCCGCTTGCGAACTCGACCGGTCTCGCGCCGTGCGAATGAATCGTATACCCCCGGACGAAGCCGTTCTCCGGATGTGTCCGATAAAACTCCTGAGACGTGGCCAATACCGGCGTTCCTTTATATAACCGGATTTCCTCATCAAATAAGGCGTACACATCATGGCTGCTGTGCACCATAATCGACTTTCCGACCATCCCGCTGCTGTTGGCGAGTCCGTCCGGGAACTGGGAATTTGCAGAATTGAGCAGCAGCCGCGGCGATTCTACCACATACGCGGACACGATCACGAGTTTCGCTTTTTGCTCATACGTGATTCCGTCATGAACGAATACGACGCCTTTGGCTTTGCCGTCTTTTCCCATCGTGATTTGGGTGACCATGCAATCGGCCAATACTTCGGCTCCAGCCTTGATCGCTTTCGGAATATGTACGATCAGCGTACTGAATTTGGCGTCCGGCATACAACCTTGATTGCAAAATCCCCGGTTAATACACGGGGGACGCCCTTCGAACGGTGCGGATAAAATCGCAAGCGGAGCAACCGACGAACGGATTCCCAGCTTCTCACAGCCGTTCATGAACATATAGGCGTTCGGGCTGAGCGGCTCGCGTTCCGGATACGGATAAGGTCCTGCATAATTTCCCCAAGGAAAATATTTGGGACCGGATACCGCAATTTCCTTTTCTATTCTGGAGTAATACGGCTCCAATTCGTTATAATCGATCGGCCAATCATCCGCAACGCCGTCAATAGTCCTCGCCTTAAAATCGGAGTCATGAAAGCGAAGGAACACCGCTGTGAAATGAACCGTCCCGCCGCCTACGCCCCGGCCGGAATTGTTATGTCCCATCGTAAGCGGGTCGGATCCACTCACGATCCGTGTATCCTGCCAGCCCAAGTTTTTCATGGAAAGCTCATCGCTTGCAAATTCCTTTTGAGGATCGCGAAACGGCCCTGCTTCCAGCACGACTACACTCATGCCGGCTTCGCTCAGTTCTTTCGCCAGTACGCCCCCGGCCGCACCTGCCCCGACAATGACGACATCCACGTCTTCTCCTTCATATTTTCGCTTCATCATTCCGGCTGAGCCTCCCATGGATCCAGTTGACCGATCTGCGTACGTACACAAACGACAACGGATAACCAGCCTATGGCGCGCTCAGTAGCGCAAGCGATTCTGGAACAGCTCGGGCTTTGGGGCGTCAAGCGAATATATGGGGTTGTAGGGGATGCTGTTTTTGGCCTTATTGACGCTCTTGCCAAGCAAACATCCATTTCTTTTATTGCGGTGAAGCACGAATCCGTTGCTGCCATGATGGCGTCGGCGGAAGCGAAAGTAACAGGCAGGCTCGCAGTCTGCATTTCGCATATGGGACCGGGTCTGACCAATCTGATTACCGGGCTTGGCGATGCATATCTGGACAAAGTGCCGGTACTTGCGATAACGGGACAAGTGCCCCTGAACAAAATCGGTACAACATACAAACAATACATCGATCAACAGCAGCTCGTCCAAGCCGTTTCTTCTTTCAGCCAAATGGCCGTACATCCGGATGCGATTCTGGAGTCGATGACGCATGCCATGTATACATCCTTGCTGCAGCGCACAGTATCGCATCTATCGATACCGTCCGATGTTTTTACCATGTTTACAACTATGCAGCCCTGTGAACCACCCCCTGTATCGGTCTCGTCCCCCGATCCTTTAGAAATCCGGCATGCGCTGGATCTGTTGCGTTCGGCTAAACGACCGGTCTTGCTGGTGGGGAGCCGGGCACGTTCAGCCCGGGAACCTATCCGAAAGTTGGCCGAAGTGTGGAGATGCGCGATCGCGAACAGCTATGGAGCTGTTGGAATCGTTCCGGATTCGTATCCGCTCATGGTAAGCGGCCTTGGTGAAGGCGGTAATCCGTATTTGCCCGAATTGCTCGAAAGGGCCGATGTCGTGTTGGCCGTCGAGGCGTCCTGGCCGGATAAATTCATTACGACATCACCCGCCCTTATTCAACTGGTCAGCCATCCTAGCGAATTCGGAACGCTTCGATCAGCGAGCCGCAGGATTCTTGGCCATACAAATTCAATCCTTGAGAATTGGATCGATGGCTTAAGTGAATACGAGCCGGATCCGGGTTGGGAACGGCAAATACGGGAGTGCAAGCAAGCGTGGGCCGCACTTAACGAAAAAGAGCGGAATCAGAATGCTTCTCCACTCTCCCCCTCAGCTATTATTCAAGTTATGGAAAACCATATACCCGCTGATGCTGTGATCGCTCTGGACGAGGGCGATTCGACCCTGTGGTTTCTGAGAAATTTTCGTGCGGCGCAGCAGAACGTCCTTCTCTCGGAACATTGGCGGACGATGGGTTTCGGATTACCCGCTGCGATGGCGGCAAAATGCTGTTTGCCTGAAAAACAAGTCGTCTGTATTACGGGTGACGGCGGGCTGGCGATGGTGTTGGCCGATTTGATCACGGCTTCCCGATATGGATTCTTGATTACGGTCATTGTCTTTCAGAACGGCACGCTGCAAATGGAGCGGGATAAGATGCTTATGAAAGGACTGCAGCTGCAAGATACGGAGATCGCGAATCCGGATTTCGTAAAAGTTTCCGAAGCTTGCGGATGGATCAGTTATCACGCAGAACATGCAGATCAATTGGCGAATGCACTCCTTATGTCGCAAAACAGCAGCAAACCGAGTCTGATTAATGTTCGTACAGCGCGTATTCCGCATCCGGATTTCTTATCACACGTATAAGGGAGAAACTACTGATGCAAATATCGAATTCACAAAAACAGCCGGCCCCTCCTTACCCACTGCAGCACCAGGATCAACAGCCAGGTCTGGAATCGCTCATGAATCCATTGCCGGTATTCGATAATCCGGACTACGTCGGCAGCGGCAAACTAAAGGACAAGGTTGCGATCGTAACCGGCGGTGACAGCGGTCAAGGACGAGCGATTGCCGTTGCATTCGCCAAAGAAGGCGCTGATGTCGTCATTGTGTATTTGAACGAACATTCGGACGCAGAGTTAACGAAACAATTTGTAGAGCAAAGAGGCCGCCGCTGTTTATCGTTCGCAGGCGATATCGGCAGCGAGCCGTTCTGCAAGGAGATTGTGGAACAAACGGTTCGGCATTTGGGCAAGCTGGATATTTTGGTGAACAATGCGGCCGAGCAACATGTGCAAAATCGACTGGAAGATATCACATCCGAACAAATGGAGCAGACGTTCCGAACGAATTTTTACTCCATGTTTTATTTGACGAAGGCGGCATTGCCCCATATGAAGCGCGGCGGCACGATCGTAAACGCAGCTTCTTTAACAGCCTACGAGGGCAACGAGCAACTGATCGATTATTCTGCGACTAAAGGAGCGATCGTAGCGTTTACACGCTCTTTATCGAAATCGCTGCATGGCAGAGGAATCCGCGTTAACGGGGTTGTCCCCGGGACGATATGGACTCCGCTCATCCCGGCTTCATTTCCGGCCGAGCAAGTTGCAAAATGGGGCGCGAAAACTCCGATGAACCGTGCGGGGCAACCTTACGAGATCGCTCCCGCGTACGTTTTTTTGGCTTCCGAGGATTCTTCCTATGTATCCGGGCAGTTCATTCATGTGACCGGCGGAGTGATTATGAACGGATAACTTATGAATTTGGACCATTAACTCGTTTTTCGGATGGTCTTAGCAGCAAAATAAACTAATAGCCGTGGTGAACTATGAGTCAAACCTACAACCACAACAAATCCAAATTCTCCTTTTCTTTGCGCTTCTTTACAGTCGTTTGGCTGATGGGGGTCTTGACCGGTCTCGGATGGACTCCGCCGGTTTCGGCCGACCCGTCGCTTCCGATCGTAGCTGATCAGAGTGAATATGAAATCGAGGTTTATCCTCAGCAGCATCGCCTTAAAGTGTTAAGACACGGAAAGCTGATAAAATCATACCGGGTTGCCGTCGGGAATCCGGCGACTCCCACTCCGATCGGAGAATACAAGATTGTGTACAAAGGGGAAAATTGGGGACCGTCCTTCGGGCCTCGCTGGCTCGGGCTCAATGTTCCGTGGGGATATTACGGTATACACGGGACGAACAAGCCCTTTTCGATCGGGCAGCATCAGAGTCACGGATGCATCCGGATGCACAACCGGGATGTCACAGAGCTGTATCAGATGATTCCTCTGGGCACAAAAGTGTCGATTCACGGACATGTATTAGGTGACTCGAATCACGGGCCCAGGGATTTGGCCGAAGGCGATGTCGGAGCGGATGTCCAGCTGATCCAGTCCCGTCTAAAAAGCGCGGGTTACTTCAAAGGAACAAGCAACGGCAAGTTTCGTTCCGATACGACCGCTGCGCTGAAAAAGTATCAGCGGGATCATCGTTTACCTCCAAACGGAGTTGTCTCGTTTCAAGTATATCGGGAAATGGGGCTGGTGGAGTAAAGGGAGCCCCGCTCGTGCATCCAATCCGAGATTGGGAACATACAAAAAACCTATCCCCTGCAAAAAGGAGATAGGTTATGGCCTTCGCCAGGACGCAATGCCGGATCGCATGCGCACACCTGTAAATGCAATTATTCACCGCCGCTGCACGGCATCGGGATCATCCCGGATATGGGCCGGACGGCGAGAAATCGCGTATCCATTACCTATTATGGAAGCTCACGCATCTCCAAATCGTCGACCCAGGCCGGTCCGTTTACGTTCTGATCCAATTTGAAATATACCGCAGCGCGTTTGGTCTGAGGCAGTGCTGTAAAGGTTACTTGTACCTTCGTCCAGTCGCCGCCTCTTGCCGCTTCCGCCCAATTGTATTGAACGGATACGCCGCTCGCGTCAATTTGCCGGATGCCGAGTGCAACCGATCCGGTTGTCGAGCTGTTTTTCACCCATCCTGTCAACACGTACCGGTGTCCTGCCACAACCGGAATTTCTTTGGCGTCATCCGTATTGATTACGTTCCATGTATTGCCCGCATCCGGGTTCAGCTTGGCGGATGCCGTTCCGCCGTGAGCGGTTGTTCTCTCCCATACGCCTGAGCGCATCAACCAGCCGTCCGGACTGCTGCCGCCTTGCTCAAAGCCGCCGTTGTATACCAGATTTGTGTCGATCGTGACTGTGAGTGGCAACGAAGCATAGCTGGCGCCGAATAGTTTGGGTACGATCGTTACCGTGTATACGCCCTGCGTCACCGTCGCGGGAATAGTCACGTTCCCTTGTATCGCCTTTGTCTCGCGCCCTGCAACTGTTGTTGTCGAAGCCAGTTCTACCGCAAGACCGCTTGGAACGGACCGTTCCAGCTCCACCGTAAGCGGTTCGGCCGAGCCGTTCGTCAGTTCGACGATAAATGGATAGGTGCCGGCCAGCGCCGCCTCGATTGTCCCTGGAGTCAGCTTCGCCTGCAAAAGCGGCGTCACGTTCAGCTCGCGGGACGACGAAACCTGAAATACCGAGCCTTTGAACTCGTAATAGACCGATGCCGTAACCGTGTAAGCCTTCGCCGGAACCGCAGACGGAATTGTAAAGTTGGCGGAGGCGGAACCGGCATCCCCACTGTTGACGGGACCGAACTCCCTCTCGATCGGCGCCAGCCCGAAAACGTGCGGAAGATCGATGCGCAGCCACGGACGGAGTGTTTTATCACCCGTGTTACGGATCTGCACATTTGCCGTCACTTGTTCTCCGGGTGCTGCCGCAAGCGGAAACGGCTCCAACTCGAGCCGGATCGTCGAGTGGACGATCGGAACTACCCGGTCATATATGCCGTCAAGCAGCAAAAGCAGCGTTCCCCTTTTACCTTCCAGGACGGTATCGTTTTGTCCGTTTACCCATGCTTTCAGCTTATTCGTATCGTCCAGCACTTTATCCGCTTTGTTCATGACGTGTTTTACGTCCGGAGTCTGCCCCGCTAAGAAATGCTGCAAATCGGCGAGTTTGGCAGCCAGATCGCCCGATTTTTGCCTCCAATAGCTGCTTTGCAGCATATCGTTTGCGTTCTCGATCGCATCGATCGCCGCTGCGACTTCCGAGCTGAACGGCGTAATGCGGTAAACTAGAGCCTGCTCGGGACCGAGGTCCGCATTCAGTTTCCCGTTCCAGCTATCCCACGAAGCCGGCTCGCCGCCATACAGCAGCTGTACCCGGTTGCCCGCGCTTGCGAGCGGAATCTCCGCCGACTGGGCGGTGTTCGTCACATTGATGGCGACCGCATACTGCTCCTGCCCTTTATTCCAAAGCCCCCACTGCACTGCGCTCCCGATCTGCTCGGCCGTTTTGCTTCCATGCGACACCAACTCACCCATCAGCGGCAGTTCGTCTTTGAATGCGGCCAATCCCGCCCATAACACCGATTCCCGCAGCTTCCAGCCCGGATCGTTAATCGAGTAGTAGCCAAGACCTTTGCTTCCGGCCAAGATGGACTGGTAAGCCATATTACGCACTTGCCCGATCGTCGGCAAATAATCCCACGACGTCGAACCCGGAAAGAGGAACGTCTGCAATACGGTCCAAACCGGCTTCACTCCTTCCGTATCGAGCACCGCTTTGCGGACTCCGTCGCCGACGGCGGAAATGGGCTGCGCATTCACCCTATTGTACGGGTAGACGTCGGTCACTAATATGTCCGTCGCCTGTCCGGTGGGACGGTACGCATAGGTCTCAGACTCGACCATATAGGTCGGATGATCGGGGTCGATGGAGCGGATCCTTTTGTACGCTTCGAGAATTTCCGATTGGGGGATTCCGTTGCCGGTCGGCTCATCCATGATCATCCAGCCAAGCAGGGCGGGGTGATTCTTGAAACGGGCGACCATTTGCTCTGTAAGCGCGAAATTTTCCTTGACCTGCATGTTGAGGTACAGCGTCTGCAGCACCATGAGGCCGTTCGCCTGTGCCGTATCAAGTAACGTTTGTACCGTCGCCTCGCTCGCTGTGTTGATGCCTTGGATCGTATTGACCCCGATCTGGCTCAAATACAATAAATCGTCCAGGCCTGCATGGTAGGCGATCACCGGGAAAAAAGGCTGTCCGCCTACTTGAACGGGACCGTTCTGCGGCAGCATCGTCGGGCGGTTCCATCGGTAAATGGTTCGTTCCTCCCGCGAAAGGATGACCCCTACGGCGTTTTTCAATTCGGCCGAAAGCACGTAAGGCTGTCCGGGCTCCATGACGGAAGGCTGGAACGGAACATTAAGCTCCACTGCGGCGGCTGCACCGGTTTGCGCAAATACAACCGTGCCGTCAGCTTCCTTCATTAGCTTGATGTCCGCCGTTTTCCCGGTAAAAATGCCGTCTTGCGGCTTAAGCACCACATTGATGCTGCCGGACGCGAGATCCGGGTAATAGTAGGTATGATTGGGCGTGAGCACGATTTGCGGCGCATCTTTCGTTTTGGCGACCGCCGCGTCGTCGAAATACACTTTGCCGGTTCCGTACAGGCGCAAATAAACGTACATGTATTTCGCTCCTATCGGGGCCTTCACTTCATAGTCCAGCTCGTGCCATTGTCCGTCGAGGCCGGATGCGGAGCTGCGGTACGAATATCCGGGCAAAGCCGTTTGCGGAGATAAGACTTGCGAGGTGTAAAACTCGATCTTGTAGCCGGGCGCGCCGCTTACGCCGATCGCCTTGAACCACGACGAAATTTTGTACGTCGCTTCCTCTTCCACGGGAATCCCTTGCTGGACCCATGGGTTGTTCGCCGTGTTCGTCTGGATCGAGATGCCGTAGCCCCCCGTTCTCGCCGCTTCCGGAACGGCTGCAGCCGCTCCGGTCCATGTATTTCCGATAGCCGTCCACCCCGATGGAGCACCGTTCGTTACCGTTTCGAAGCCGGCATTGGCTAGTAAATTGGCGGATGGCGGTGAGTCCGCCGAAACCTCGCTCCCTCCGAAAGTAAATCCTTGAAAGACGAGACAAACCGACATCAGTAAAGCCAACCGCATTTTATTGCTGCGAACGCTCATCCGAAACCCTCCCCGATTTAGATCGATCTCGAAATTCCATCCTCACTTGGCTAATTTCATTTCCGCTTCAATCGCCCGGTTAGCCGCTTCTTCCGCTTGGCGCAGCGCACTGTTGATGTCCAGGCCGTTATCGACGATGTTTTTGACGGCATCGTTAAGTGGGGTATTGATCAGCGGATCGTAAGTCGTCGGCTCATACGGAGGCGCAAAAGAGCTCTTAAAGACAGCCTTGATGTTTTTGCCGTTCATCGACTTCATGTTCGCACCATATTTATTTTTGATCGTTTCGTTGCTCAGTGCGGTAAAGCGGCCTCGTTCGGTAATCACGGTTTGAATCTCTTCCCCCGTCAACAGCTGAATGACTTGGAACGCTTCGTTTTTATTTTTGCTCAGAGCCGATACGGCAAGGAAGTGCCCTGTGGACTGGAAACTCGTATTCGGACGTTCGGGGTAGCTCGGGAATTGCGTGACGTCCCAGTTGAAATTTTCCGGGGTGCCGTGCAATTTCTCCAGAGCGGCGAACCTCGCATCGTAACTGGCGACCATGGCGAGTGTCTGGGTTTTCAGGAAATGGTCCAAATTGACTCCTTTGTTGCCGGGTACGGCGTTAATTCCCTGAATAACTTCCGCCACCTTTTTCCATCCATCGGTATTGATGAGCGCTTTATTCGTCTTTGGATCCACGCGCGGCAGCGATAACTGCGTGGACATGTCGGTAATTGCATTGGTAAGCAGTCCTTTGTACTCGACGCCGTTTTCGCTTCTGGAAAATTTCGCGGCGAGCTGAATCGTTTCTTGCCAGGTCATCCCTTCCTTCGGATACGATACGCCGAAACGGTCGAACAAATCTTTGTTGTAAAACAAAGCGAGGAAGTTCAAGGAGAACGGAACAGCGTACAACTTCTCGCTGCCCCCGTATACTTTGGAGGTTTGCAGCGCCGCCGGATCGAACTGATTGACGTTCATCCCGAATTTCTGGATGTACGGCGTCAGATCTTCCGTTGTGCCAAGATCCCGATGTGCCTTGATCTGGAGAGACGTGATAAACATAAAATCAGGAAAGCTTCCCGATGTAAGGAGTTCGCTAAGCCCGTTGTTGCCGTTTTTGTTGCGTATCATCTCGACGGTGATGTGCGGGTATTTGGCTTTTACAGGCGCCGCGATCAGCGTATCGAACTCTTCGTCGGTAATGGTCGCCCCGTCCTGGAGCATCTGCAGCGTAACCGGTTTGCTTGGTTCCGTCTTCGCCGTTTCCGGGGCGATTCCCCCGGTTGCTTGTTTTTCCCCGCCGCAAGCCGCCAGCAACAATGCCATCATGCTTGCAGAGATGATTGCTCTTTTACTCAATACCATGCCCGACCCTCTCCTTTATTTCAACTGGGCTTTCCTGTACATCACTCTCAAAAATAACGTTACATATTCGAACGTCCGGTTCATGTCGTCAGGTTGGCACAGTGCCAGCGGCACCTAGTTTCTTATGATCGTAAAGCTGTGCAGTTCGAGTTTTAGCGATACCTCCTCCGATTTTTTTGCCGGTTTTTCGCTGTCCAACCTCCTGGTGCGATTAAATCGTAAAACAATTGTAAGCGCTGTCAAATATGAGATTAGCGACTGCTGCATGCCTACTCACCCGCTATTTCCGATGGGTACCCTCCCCCCATACGGCAGATGGTTCCATAGTCTCCCTTCTTGTCGAATTATACACACGTGTACATAAAATAATGTGCTATTTACAAACTAATAATAGCACACGTGTTCATAATGTGTAAACTGCCCCCTGCATATTTTTTTACAGGGGAGGCGGCGTGGCCGAATGTCTGATTACGAGCTCACTTTTAATCTCTTCCACTTGCCAACAGGGGGTCACTTCGTCCGCTGCGTTTTTTTCCGTCAACATGGCTATCGCCCGTTCCGCCAAAACATGGAGCGGAGGGCCGATCGTCGAGAGCGGAACCTCGAACAGCTGCAGCTCCGGAACGTCGTCATAGACGATTAACGACAAGTCTTCAGGAACACGGATTTTGTGGCGTCTCAGCATTCTGGCCAGTTGAAAAAAGGTCACTTGGCTATCCAGTACGAACGCCGTAGGTTTTCCGCTCCCAAGCAGCAGATCGGTTACGGCCTTCTCGTCGAACGGTTCGTCGGCCGAGTGGGAATCTCCGATCGATACGAGAAAATCTTTTCGAAAATCCAGTCTGGAGTCGACGATGCCTTGCGTAAATCCGACCAGTTTGTCCGTCGTCTGCCCGATAAAGCCGATTCGGGAATGGCCCAGCTCGGCCAAATACCGGACCGCTTCGTAAATCCCCTGCCTTCTGTCGATTTTCAGGCAGTGGGCATCCTCGACCGTACCTCCGCCAATCAGCAGCATGTCGCCTTTGAACCGCTCTTTCTCCTTCAAAAACTCTGCGGGCGCCTCCCAATCCGGTGCCGCCCAATAGATGACGTGATCGACAAACTGCTGGTTCAGCGTACGCATCGCTTCAACCGGTTCGTCCAGCGACAGCAGCACGCTCATCCCCTTTTTGCCGGCCTCTCTCTGGATTTCTTTACTCAAATTGTAGAAAAACATCGATTCGAAAGCAGGCCAAATCATACCGATGCAGTTCGATTTCCGTTCGGCCAGCCGTTTTGCCGCCAAATTCGGCACATAATTCAACTGTTTGGCAATCCTCAAAATCTTCCGTCTTGTCTCTTCGTTTACGCCAGGGTCGTCGTTGAGCGCCCTTGACACGGTCGGATGGCTGACGCCGGCCATTTTGGCTATGTCTTTAATCGTAACGGTCATTCGTTGCGGCACGGCTCCTTTCCCCCTAATCGCCGGGATTGCTTCTTATTATATTACACGTGTGCAATAAAATAAAGCTTCGCTCCTTTCCGGCATCATGGCCGCATAGGAAACAGCCCGGTCTCTTATCGAGTCCGGGCAACGTTTATGTAAACCATCTCCTACTTCGCTCTCGGCTCGCTTTTGAAGCCGATGGACTTATGCGTGCCGTCGCAGAACGGTTTGTTGCCCGATCCTCCGCACCTGCACAGCGAGAACGACTCTTTGTGCTCGAACGGGTTTCCTTCCGCGTCCACCAGCTCGACCGGCCCGGTCACCCGAAGCGACCCGTTGTCGTTAACCTTAATTGTGACTTTGCTTTGGTCTGCCATAAGTTTGCCTCCTTGTACGATAATTACTACCAGTATATCCGGCTACATGCGGAAAAAGACGAGCCGCTATCGTACTTGGATTCCGAAAAACTCATATTGGAATTTATTGGGTCATCATGGAGCTTTTGCGGAACGCAGGAGCAATTGGCCTTCGTTCTGGATTTGCTCCAAGGCTTCATTAGGAGTTAATGTTCCTTTCATGACAGCTTCCGTTTTCTGATTGACCAGTTTATTCAAGCTGTTCGGAAAATCCGCGGGTACTCCCCTTCTACGCAAACTTTCAAAAGTACCAAACGTATCGAAGTTCAGTTTATAAAACGGCTCCAGAGACACGCCCTCCCTTTCCCTGCTGTAGGATGTTCGCGTAGAGAGTGACTTAAATTGCAATTTGGCTATATCGTCTCCATTCACAAACTTCAAACCTTCCCAGGCCAGGTCCGGAGAAGCGGCTTTGGCATGTATGGTATAGATGTCATTTAGCCCGATCGAATGATTGAAGTCGCGGTCCTTGGAATTGGATGGAGTGGTTACGATACTCCAATTGATCTCCTTCCCTTTTTCCTTTAATACGGAAATGTATTCGGGGCTTCCCAGCGTCATGGCCGCTCTGCCTTCGATAAATAAATCCGTAATGTTCGTATCCACGACCCCTTTCTTGTTCCAATCCATAACGGTTTGGAACAAGTGCCGCCACGAATCCGTGTTCATTTGCAGGTTCTCCATCGATGCATCATAATAACTGAGATGTTCCGCGTGGGCAACCATCGATAATTGGCTATTGATCCCCCCATAATAACGAAAACCGTAAACTTTTGCATTCCCTTCGCCGGAGGGAAATCGCGCGGCCAATTGATACAGTTCTTCCCAGCTCATCCGATCGGTCGGATATGGGACACCGTATTGGTTAAACAAATCGATATTGTAGTAAAGGGCGGTACTATTGAAGACGGGGGCTAGACCGAATGTTCCGCCTCCGCTGATCTCCTTCAGGTAGCGGACGACCTGAGGATGCACCGGATCCAGATCGAATTGATCCCGTTTGATCCGGGAGCTTAAGTCCAGCAAAGAACCGCGTTCCAGCATCGTCACATAGTCGGCGGGAGTAAGGAATGTGACAATGTCCGGTTTCAACTCGTCTATCTGTTCCGCTATTTGATCCGGAGACCCATGCTCCACATCAACCATTTCGAAGGTAATATTGGGGAAATAAAACGGTAAAATTTTTCCTGCGGTTCCATAATAACTAAACTGATTCATAACCGCAATTTTCAAAGTTCCGGTGAGCTTATCCGGTTCCGGGGTGTCTGACGAACAGGAACTGACAACGAGAGCGATCCCCGTTAACAGTCCCGTCAAACGACCACGTTTCATTTTACTCATCTTGAACACCCCGATCTTGTAGCAGCATCACATTTCCCTGTTCTTGAATGACGCGCAAAGCGTCGGAAACGGATAATTTGTCGTCCAACAGATCCGTGATCATTTGTTCGATCAGCGGTTCCAACCCGGCGGGTATTTGCGCTACAGCCGCTCCCTTTTCCTCTGTTTTTAAGGAATAAAAAGCTTCTATATTTTTCTCTTGAGGAAATGAAATGTTTTTCGTCCTAACAGGCAGCTTATTGAATAAAACGCCGTTTTGGATCGCATTCGTTTTCTCCATCCGATCGCTATGTAAAAGCTGCAATATGGTCCAGCTCTCTTCTGCCAGTGACGTTCCCGAAGCTATAGAGTGTAGGGTTTGAAATTGCACATAGTTGGAAGGAACCGCGCCTCCATTGCTCGGCAAAGAAACCAGATCCCAGTTCATACCGGGCTCAAACCGGTTAATATCATTGATAAGCAGAGGCGAATCGATCGTCATAGCCGCTTTGCCGGTTGCAAACAGACTGTTGCTTCTGGCTTGCGCGATGACCGCCTCGTAATTTTTAATCCATTCTTGTTGATCCGACTGTGCCCGCAGCAATGACGCATCAAACATAGCCCCCGACCGGTAAGCGTCAACAACATTCGAGAACACTTTCTCCCAAGCCGCAGTTTGTATGGTCATTTTTTGACCGTTTGCGTCGATCCATTGCAACCCTTCCATATCTCCCGCATAACGCCATACTGTTCTCGGAGTCATATTTTTCATATAAAATCCGACGATAGGCTCCCCGTCTCCTTGTCGTGCAAAGCGATAGGCCAGATACAACACATCCTTGAAGCTCATCCCGTTACGGGGATATTCAATCTTCAGCCTGTCGAACAGATCTTTATTAAAGTATAAAGCGCTGGTTGAGAAGGATGGAGGTACACCATATAGACTTCCTTGCCCTTTATCGCGAAGCAGGTTCGTCACAACGGGTGCATATTGGTCAAGGTCAAACCGATGTCTCGAAATGTGCTGATCCAGCGGAAGCAAGTACCCTTCCTGGATCATCGTTTCGAACAATCCTGGAATAGGTAGTATTGAAACGATATCCGGCTTATGGTTTAGTACAAATTCGATAAAGGATTTGATGTTCAGTTTGCCAGGCTGCATTAGATCCGAATAGGGAATGATCTCTATCTGCAGCTCCGGAAATTTATACTCCAGTACATTCGCATACTCGCGACGGTAAGTCTCCTCATTTAAGAACATCAGCTTGACCACTTTTTGCTGTTGAACTTCTTTTTCCTCTCGATTGCAGCCTGCTAGCAGGAACGAAAAGAAGCCTATTGATAATATAAAAGAAAAAATGTATTCCTTCTTCATCCAACCCCTCCGCTAATTTAGATTCGGACATTACAATAGGATCGACCAACTCAATTCGAAACAACATGAAGGAACAGTCATTCAAAAAGGATAAGTACGGTGTTAAACAAAGGATAAGTCATGTAACTAATTCTATGTTTTCCTTTTATTCCCTCCTCGTGATTTATAATCGATTATTAAACTTTTAAAAATTTCTGTGGTTACATCACTTAGATGCAGGTAAGTCACTTAGCAGAAGTTTTGCCGGCATTATTCGCATTTTAGTTTATGTAATTAATATTTGATGTTATTAAATATAGTACCGCATCATATCCAACATAATTTGAAGTTTGTTATTTCTTTTCAACAACAAAAAAACCGCCCGGTAACGGTAACCGGAACGGTTTTTCAAGACTATCCATCCATCTACTTCGGATTACGCATACCCGGTCAGTGCATTCAGCTCGTCCAGTCTGCGCTTCAGATCGCCGATCTCCGCCTCGGGCAGATCGAGCTGAGGTGCTCTCATGTAGCATGCGTCGATGCCCCGGAGTTTGAGCGCTTCTTTAAAGTAGGACATGTTGCTGCCGCTTCTGAGCGTTTCGCAGTACCGGATCGCGATCCGCTGCAGCTTTCTCGCCTGATCCAGATCGCCTGCGAGAAAAGCTTCGTATACCGCGACGAACGGTTCGGGATAGACGCACGAAACGCCGGAGATAACTCCTTCGCATCCCATCGCCAGAGCGGGCAAAAACAGGCGGTCCGCCCCTTGCATAACGGAGAAATCCCCGTCCCTGATGGTCAAATACTCGTTCGTCCGCAAAAAGTCCGGATAGCTGTATTTGATGCCGATTACATTCGCGCATTGTGCCGCCACCTTCTCGGCGACATCGGTTTTCAAATCGTTGGCCGCACATTGAGGAATGTTGTACAAGTACACCGGGAAGCTGTCCGGCACACTCGAAGCGACTGTTACGAAATAATGCTCCAGCTCCGCGTCGTTCGCACCGAAAAAGGCCGGAGTCACGACCCCGATACCGTCTGCTCCGATCTCGCTCGCATGCATCGCCAGCTCAACCGTATCGTTCTGGGTCATCGCGCCGACATGGATAAACACCGTAACACGGCCCGCCGCCCGGCGTACGACCGTTTCGGCGACCGCTTTGCGTTCGGCTACAGTCAATCGCAGCATTTCGCCGGTTGTGCCGAGCGGATACAAGCAGTGAACTCCTTTCGAAATGAGAAACTCCGTCAATCTCTCCACGCTTTCGAAATCGATCGAACCGTCTTTACGAAACGGAGTGACCATAGCCGTCGTTACGCCGTATAAATGTTTCATTTCTCGATCTCTCCTCTTCTGAGCCGTACTATTCGTTCGCACTTTGCCACAACGCTTCGACCTCTTGCCTCGTCGGCAGCGAGCTTTGGGCGCCATGCCTCGTCACCGTAATAGCGGCGGCAAGTTGCGCCAGCCGGATCGCCGTATCCGCGTTCCCGGATGCCAGGTAGCCGGCCACAAAGCCGCCGATGAAGCTGTCTCCGGCTGCCGTCGTATCGACCGCATTCACTTTGCGGGCCGGATACGCCTTGACCGTGCTGCTGTCGGCGTAATAACAGCCCTTCTCCCCCATCGTAACGATGAGCGCGCCGACGCCTTTCTCCGCGAACCGCCGGGCCGCTCCCCCGACCGAATGCTCGTCGACTTGATCGAGCCCTGCGATCGTTTGCAGCTCGTGTTCGTTCGGAATGAGGAAATCGACATGCCGCAGCAGCTCGTCGTCCAGCTTGCGGGCAGGCGCCGGGTTCAACACGGTCGTTTTGCCGAGCGCTTTCGCCTGGCGAAGCGCATAAGCGACGGTCTCCATCGGAACTTCCAGCTGAAGCACGACCATATCGCATTGCTCGATAATATCGGCGCGGCTGTCGATATCGTCCTTGGTCAACTCTCCGTTCGCTCCGGGGACAACGACGATATGGTTCCGCCCCGCCCGGTCGACGGTAACGAGCGCCACGCCGGTCGGCTGCCCGGACGACGTATGCACGGCGTCCGTATCCAACCCGGACGCTTCGAGCGATTGCAGCAGTGCCGCTCCATTGCGGTCCGCGCCGACTTTACCGATCATCCGCACCGGGGTTTGCAGCTTGCCGATCGCCGCCGCCTGATTGGCCCCTTTGCCGCCCGGCGCCTCGACGAGCCCGCCGCCCTGCAGCGTTTCTCCCTCCGCAGGCAGCCGATCGACCGTTACCGCAATATCCATATTCAAACTGCCGATGACGACAGCGCTTCGTTCCATGGCTCCCTTCCTTTCCTTCCGATTAATCTGCGGTGTTCCCATCCTTATCAAACCGCCACTCCCGCGGGGGGCCGCAGCTCTTAACCGGCGGCAACCGGATTGTCCGGCTGCTTGCCGGCGAATACGTCCAGCAGCGCTTGAGCCGTGACGAGTCCGACCCGGCGGTACGTTTCCTCCGTCTCTGCAGCCGTATGCGGCGTCGTGATGATATTGTCCAGCTGAAACAGCGGATTGTCCGCCGATACCGGCTCCGTCTCATACACGTCGATTGCGGCTCCCGCAATCGTTCCCGACTTCAGCGCGCGGTACAGCGCCGCTTCGTCGACGAGCGCCCCTCTCGCCGTATTGATGAAATAAGCGCCGCGCTTCATCGCCGCAAACCGCCCGTCATTCATCATATGACGCGTTTCGGGAAGGCTCGGCAGGTGCATGCTGACGATGTCGCCACGCGCCAGCGCTTCCCCGGCGCTGACGAGCTCGACGCCAAGCTCCGCGGCTTTCGCCGCATTCGGGTACTTGTCGTAAGCGATAATCTCGACGTCGAATCCGCTCAGCTTTTTGGCGACCATCTGGGCGATGTTGCCGAAGCCGAGCAGAGCGACCGTTTTGCCCGCCAGCTCCCCGCCGACGTGGCGGTCCCAATACCCCCGCCGGGCCGACTGGTGCAGCGCCGGAATGCTGCGGATCAGCGCCAGCAGCATTCCGACAGTCAGCTCGGCGACGGCGTTCGCATTCCCTCCCGGTACGTTCGTCACCCGAACGCCGTATTCGCGGGCTTTGGCCAGGTCGATATTGTCCACGCCTACGCCGAACCGGGCGATCGCCTTCAGCTTCGGCGCCAGCTGGAACACCGCTTCGTCCCACGTATCCACGCCGGCCACGACGCCGTCGATATCCGTAACAAGCGGAGCGAGCTCCTCGAACGTATGCGGACGTCCGACCTTGTTCTCGATCACTTCACAGCCGCCCTCCTCGAGCAGCCGCTTCGCTTCCGCGCACAACCGCGAATAATTCGTCGCGGTCACCAGCACTTTTTTCAGTTCGCCCATTATTTGACTCCTCCTACGGTCATGCCGCTAACCATATATTTAGAAGTGAACAGGTACATAATGACGACCGGGATCGAGGCGAGAATCGAGCCGCCCATCAGCGGTCCCCAGGCGAAGACGTCCCCGACGATCATATCCGACAGCCCGAGCGTCAGCGTCTTGTCCGAGCCCTTCGTCACTACGACCAGCGCATACAAATATTCGCTCCAACAAAGCGTAAACGAAAAGATAAACGTCGCCGCGATTCCGGGAGCGGCCAGCGGGAAAATGATGCTCCACATCGTGCGCGCCCGGCTGCATCCGTCGATCATAGCAGCTTCCTCGATTTCGACCGGAATCGATTTGAAATACGAGATCAGCATCCAGGTCGCATACGGAATCGTAATCGTCGGATAAATAATCATCAGTCCGTAGATCGAATTATTAACGCCGATCAGCGAGACGAGCATATACAACGGGATGAACAATACGGCACGCGGCATCAAATAAGCGTACAAAATGCCCCGGGACACGATGCTTCTGCCGCGAAAACGCAGCTTGGCAATCGCATATGCGGCCAGCATGCTGACCGCGATCGAGCCGAGCGCGACGAATACGGAGACGACCAGCGAGTTTTTGACGTTCAGCAAAAACCCGTTCTCCGTCAACAGCTTCTCGTAAGCCGACCAAGTAAACCGCTCCGGCCAAAACGTCGGAGTCATCCGGTAAATCTCGGCATTCGATTTGAACGAAGTATTAAACATCCAGTACAGCGGAAACAAAGCAAAAATAAGCATGACAGCCAATGTAGCGTATACGATTATCCGGTTCGCGATCGATCTATGTTCCATCTGCCATCACCTACTCATTCGATGAAAGCGAACGCTTCGTGACGAAGTTGATCAGCATGATCAGCGGAGGCATCGTCATGATCGCGATTGCGATCGCTTTCCCCAAGCTCATATTCAAAAATCCGATCGTGTAGCTAAGTGTAGACAGCACCTGTGTCCCGTTCGACGGCCCGCCGCGCGTAAGCAGCCAGATGATCTCGAAATCGTTCAGCGTCCAGATCGTCGTCATGACGGCCGCCAGCACCGTTACTTCCTTCACCGAAGGCAGCGTCATATAGAAAAACCGTTTGATCGCCCCGGCTCCGTCCAGCATCGCCGCTTCGTACATTTCTTTGGACAGCGTCTGCAGTCCGGCCAGGATGGCGATCCCCATAAACGGAATGCCGCGCCAGACGTTGACCAGGATGACCGAAAACATCGCCAGATCGGGACTGGCCAGCCAGCCGACCGGCTGCGAGATGAGATGCGCCTTGAGCAGCAAATGGTTGAGCACGCCGCCCACATCGGAATAGATCCATTGCCACGTAAAAACGGAAACGATCGTCGGAATCGTCCACGGCAAAAACAGCAGTACCCGGAACACGTTGCGGAATACGATTTTTTCGTTCAGCACTAGCGCCATGATCATGCCGAACACCGTTTTGCCGATGACGGCCACCAGCGTAAACACCGCCGTATTCCAGACCGCTCTCCAGAAAAGCGAATCCTGGACGAGCTCGATGTAATTGCCGAGTCCGATAAACGTGGCGTTACTGCCGACGACTTTATTCGTGAAGCTGAGGTACAGCGCCCAGCCGAACGGAACGACCATAACGGCAAGCAAGTAAATCAATACGGGACTCATCAGTGCATACGCCAGCTTGTTGTCCGTGTTCGTTCTCAAGTGAAATCCCGCCTAACTGTAGGCTGCGGGCGCAGGCAAACCGTGCGAAGACACTGCCTTGGACCGCAGCCTGAATTGGTCTTATTACTTCTTATAAATCTCTTCGATTTTCGTCTGCAAATCTTTGATCGCCGTCTCCGGCGTATAGCTCGGCTCGAGCAGCAGCTTTTGGAACGTATCGTTCACGATGCGCAGATTGAACACTTCGCCCGCCTTCGGATTGTATTCGCCCGGATAGCCGAGGAAGTAGAACCCTTTCACCGAATCGACAAACGCTTTGTTTCGCTCGTCCTGCCACACCGGCTCGCTCGTCAGCTTCGTATACACCGGACCGGTAAGCGGCGCGCCTTTTTCAATCCACGTTTTGTACCAGTCGGTCGCGAGCATATACTCGACGAACTGCTTGGCCAGCTCTTTGTTTTGCGAATCTTTGAAAATGCCGAGGTTGTTGCTGATCCCCGGAATAAACGTTCCTTTCGGCCCGGCCGGATAAGGAGCGATTCCCGTCTTCTCGTACAACTCCGGGTTGTCCTTCTTGATCGTGCTGAGCAGGCTGCCGACGTTGAACACCATTGCGGCCTGGCCGCTCAAATACGCTTTGTTGTTGCCGCTGTCGTCCCAGCCGATTGCGCTTGGAGGCGTGCTTTTGTCTGTCATGAAAATGTCGCGGATTACCTTCGTCGCCTCGATCGTTTCCGGCGAATTCGCAATTACCGTCTTACCGTCCTTCGTGTCAAGCGATCCGCCGTACGACCAGATGATGCCGCGGGTGAGGAACTCGGCGTCGGAGTTGCCTTTGCCGTAGCCCATGCCGGCGCCGTACACGCCTTTGCCCGGATCGGTCAGCGCCTTGGCCATCTTGCGGAACTCGTCCCATGTTTTCGGAGGGGCGTCGAAGCCGGCGTTTTTTAGCAAATCTTTGCGGTAGTACAGCACCTGCGATTCGGTCCAGAACGGGATGGCGTATTGCTTCCCTTGGAAGGTAATCGCTTTTTTCATGCTCGCCTGCATCTCGCCATTTTTGCTTTCGATCGATTTGACCAGATCGGTCGTATCCTCTAGCACGCCCTTGGCGTAAAATTGGCCGATTTCCTGATAGCCGAAAAATGAGATGTCCGGTACGGTCCTCGATTCGATTGCGGCAGACCATTTCGGGTAGAAGTCTTCATAAGCGATCAGTTCAATATTCACGTTGACGTTATGTTCGGTGCCGAACTGCTTGGCCCGCTCTTGCACGAGCTTGTTTTGGTCCTCGAACAGCTGCTTTTTCATCCAGAACGTGAGCGTCGGCTTGGTTTTGTTGTCGGCACCCTGATTCGCCGTCTCTCCTCCCGTGCTGCAGCCCACAGCCAGCGCCGCAAGCAGCGACACGGCCGCCCCCTTCTTGATCCATCGATTCATTTCGTGGTGACCTCCCGTTATAGCGGCCGCCATATGCGCCGCCTTCTTGATCAGAGCTTCCGTGCAACCCACCGCTGCGGGGAACGAAAACCTCTTGTCTCCATAGTAAGACGTTTCCGTTACGCTTAAAATGACAACTATTTAACTGGGATGATACTAATTTAACGAAATCGCGGCAGTCGGTTCGGATAGGAGTTTTTGAGTGTGTTTGGTTGAAGTTTTATGGCGGCAGGACGCCTTACCGTCCCGTAAACAGCTTTCTTGCGCGGGTCCACAAAAAACGACCTGCGACACTTGCTGGTACTAGACTAGACTAAACTAAACGCTTTAGCAGCTTCCATCATAAGCAACGCTCAAAAAAAGCGGCTGCATCCCTTTGAGGATGAGCCGCTTCCCGCTATAGTTCGCCCACCGTTTCGAGCTTCTGGCGAAACTCTTGCGGTGTGACCGAATAATATTTTTTGAACACTTTGATAAAATAGTTCGGGTTCTGATACCCGAGCCGCAGCGCAACCTCGTAGTTTTTCAGCGACGGATCGGCAAGCAGCACGGCCGCCTTCTCCATTTTCAGACGCAGCACGAAATCGCTCAAATTTTCTCCGGTTTCCAGCTTAAAGATTCGCGACACATGAACGGGGTGCATATACATCGAGTCGGCGATCGTCTGCAGCGACACGTCGTCTACCAGATGCTTTTCCACAAAATGCTTGATTTTCCGCACCGCGTTCTCCCGGTCGTTGCGCGTCTCGCTCTCCATACATTGCTGCAGCAGCTCCAGCGACTGGAACATCCACTGATGAAACGACTCCAGCGAGCGGATCGGCGTCAAGCCGGTCACATCGGACAGCAGCGGGCCGATCATATCGGTCAGCTGCCGGCCGTTTTTATGCGCGAACGAGCTGAACGAGGCATAGATAGAGAAAAACGCCTCCGTCATATGCTCCCGGGAGTCGGCCCATTTCAAGCTCAGCTCCTCCCAGACGCCGTTCAGCTTGTCGCGCGTCCGCTCGAAGTCGCCGGACTCCAGCAGATGGACGAGCATCGGCGGTTCGTTCAGACGCTGGAGCGCATGGACGGGCATCCGCTCCAGTTCGTCCGACACGTAGATGAGCAGGCCGCTTTGCTGACCGACTTGTCTGCGCATCGATAACAGAATCTCTTCGTACAATTGCTGTATATCCGCCGGGAACGAACCCCAGCGGCTGATCAGGACCGACACACTGCCTTTCAAATACCGGGTCACGCCGAGCTGCAGCTGGGACGCGATCGATTGGAGCCGGCTCTCCTCAGGTTCCGTCGCCCGCTCCGCGAATGGCATCGGCGGCGCCGGCGGCTCGCTCTGCTCCGGGCTGCTGCCCCGCCGTTCCCGCAGCGTGACCAGAAATACGAGATAGCCGTGTATATCTTTACAGCTCCACAGCCTGAACTCGTCCTCGAACAGCTCTTCCGCCATATTGACGACCGCGTACTCCATCAGCGACAAGCTGTAAAAATCGAGCTCGGCCAACCGGTCTTCCAGCCTGCACAGCAGCAGCGCGAACCGTTCGTCCGTCGCCATCTCGATTTTGAGCGATTCCAGCTTATGCCCGAGCTTGTCCGCCGACAGCTTCGTTCCTTGCAGCAGATCGGCGAGAAGATCGCCGCGCAGCTTCGGAAGATGCTCCTGGAACGCTTTAGCGACACGCTCGTACGCCCGGCTCTCATCTCGTTCCCTCCGCAGCTCGGCGACCAGCTGGCCGGCCTTGGCCAACACTTCGTCGTCTCCGACCGGCTTCAGTAAATACTCATGGGCGTCGTGCCGGATCGCCTCTTGCGCATAAGAGAATTCCGCATGGCCCGACAGCAGGATGCATTTCACCCATTTCCATTCGCGGCGGACGAGCGCCAGCAGCTCGAGCCCGTCCATGCCCGGCATGCGAATGTCGGTCATCATGATATCGATCGTATTCGTCTTCAGCACTTCCAGAGCTTCACTGCCCGAATAAGCTTTAAATACGGCGGAAATGCCGATTTCCTGCCAAGGCAGCGTATCGGCCAAGCTGTCTACCACACTCGCTTCGTCATCGACGATCAACAGTTGAAACATCCGAATCCCTCCTAATCGGCCCATAAGCTCCAGTCACGGCGTATCCAGCCGCTCCTCCCATACCAGCTCCACGCGCAAGCCGCCGGATTCGGAGCGGCCGAAGATCAGCCCCGACCTTCCGCCGTATTTATGCACGAGGCGCTGATGCGTGTTCCACAGGCCGAACCCGGTCTCCTCGTCTTGGGGCGACGCGACTTTACGCTGCAGCTCCGCAATCTGCTCCATGGACAGGCCGGGACCGTTATCTTCAACGACGATCCGTCTCACCCCGTCTTCCTCCATGCCGGTAATTGTAATTAAGCCGAAGCGGGCGCTGTTTTCCACACCGTGCACGATCGCATTTTCCACAAGCGGCTGGACGAGCAGGCGCGGAATGTCTAGGGACAGCATCGGTTCGGGAATGTCGATCTCGTAATGAAACCGCTGCATACGCATCGTCTGGATCGTCAAATAGTTTTCGATCAGCTTCATTTCTTCGGCCAATGACGCCGTGGGTTTTTCGAGGCGGGTCGAATAGCGGTAATACTCGCCGAGATTAAGCGCCATAGCGGATACCGCATCCTTATCGCCCAAGTTAGACATGTTTTTAATATAAAACAGACAGTTGTACAAAAAGTGCGGATTGATTTGCGACTGCAGCTGCTTAAGCGTCGCTTCCTTCGACCGAAGCGTCTCCTTGTACACTTTCTCGATCAAATCCCCGATTTGTCCGGCCATCTCGTTGAAGCTGCCGAACAGAAAGTCGAATTCGTTGTTCGGCTGACGCTTCAGCCTGGCCGAATATTGGCCGTCCTTGATCCGCTGTACGCCCAGGATCAGCATCCGGATCGGCCGCTGCACGTTACGATACAGCAGCAGCGTAACCAATACGCCGAGCGCCATCAGCAGGCAGATCGAAGCGTAAAACAAGTTCCGGCTTGTAACGATTGGAGCGAACACGGACTGGAGCGGGACGATATCAACGAGAAACCAGCCCAGACTTTCCGAACGGACGTAATTGACGATATAGGTGCCGTCCTGCAGCTGAACGGTCATACTGCCGCCCTGCGGGGACAGCTCCGTCCCGTCCAGCCGCTCCGCGATCCGGTCGACAAGCGTCCGGTTGGCCGTGTAGCTGATGATCGGCTCGCTTCCGGCATGGTACAGGAACGGCTCGTGCTCCCCGCCCTGCTTGAGCAGGTTCAGCATATTCCGCAGATTGTCGTCGGTAAACCGCACCTCGACGAGCAGGTTCGGAATATCGCTCTCCTTGATCCGCGAGAAAAACGTTTGCGTAATACCGAACGTAACCGCGCTCCGGTGCGACCACAATTTCCATTGCGGGTTTCGGATGTACCCTTCGTCGAATTGGACCGAGTAATCGGTCGATAAGATTTCTTTGGAATCGAGCAGATACAAAATAATCTGATTGTTCCACGCGCTTGTCGCAATCTGCATGTTAAGCATCTCGACGATCCGGTTGCGCCGCTGCATCTGCACGACCCGCGAATCTGCGCTTCTGCCGTCCAAATACTCCTTGATGCTGTAGTCGCGGCTTGCCGTTACCGAATATTTCGTCAACTGATCGATCATCATTTCCATCTGGCTCATAAAAAAGTCGAGCCGGTTTTTGTTGCCGGCTTCGATCGTATCGCGTACAACGTTTACGCTAACCTGATTGGAGTATCCGTACAGAAAAATGATCGGAATCAGCAGCGAGACGAGCAGTAAAATGATTTTGCCGAACGTGTTCATGGGCTTCGCTCCTTGTCGATGAGCGCTTGAAACTCGCGATTCGCTTTGTCGGCCGCAGTCTGAATGTCTTCGTCCAGCAATCCTTGAACGACGATATCGCCGATCAGATCACGAGCCGCCCCTACATCGACGACCTTCGGGCGGTCATGACCAACACCGATGCGCATCGATTCCGTTACGACGGCAATGTACGATTCCGGAAAACCCGACATGCCGTGCGGATCGCTCCAGACGGACTGACGCGCACCCGGATTTCCCAATTGCTGCGACTTCAACACAATGTCCTTGCTGGTCGCCCAGCGGATAAATTGCCAGGCGGCCTCCTTCCGGTCCGACGCCGCGTTCATTCCCAGGCCCCAGGCGGTAATGCTGTACGGCCTTGCGCCTGCCTGACCCGCCGGGAATGTGGCGAAGCCGACCTTGCCCTTGATGGACGACTGCTCGGAGCCGATCGCGATCGAATAGATGGCGCTCGCGTCGGTGTAAAACGCCGCTTTTCCCTGCGAGAACAACCCCGCCGCTTGCTGCCAGCCCATGTTGAATACGCCGGGAGGACCGTACCGCTTCAGCATCGTCACGTAGCGGCCGATCCCCCGGATCGCTTCCGGGGTATTGATCGCTGCCTTGCCGTTCTGCTGAAAATCGGCTCCTTCCGAATACAGGAAGGAAGACAGCTGGGTGACCAACGCATTCCGCTGTCCGCGGGCTACGAAGCCGTATACGCCTCCTGCCGGATCGTGCAGCGTCCCGGCGGCCGCCTCCAGCTCGCTAAGCGTACGCGGTACGGATAATCCCGCTTCCTCCAGCAAATCTTTGCGGAAGTACAAAATCTGCTGCTCCGTCGACAGCGGCATCGCCGCAATCGCTCCGTCCAAGGTGACGGATTCGACGGCAATCTGGGAAAAATCAGCGAAGTCATACTCCGCGTCACCGTCTATAAACCGGTCTAACGGCTCCAGCGAGCCGCTTACGCCGAACAGTCTCAGCTCCTCCAGCGGCCGAAGCATGAATACGTCCGGGTTGATGCTGCCCGCCGCGAATTGGACGGACAGCTTCTGGCTGAGCTGTTCATTCGAGAAACTCGTCAAATCGACCTTCAATCCGGTTTTCGCTTCGAATTCGGGCAGCAATACCCGAATCGCATCGGCCGCCGGACTGTTGCCCATATATACCGTAATGCTTCGCCCGAGAAGCGATTCACCCATGCCGCCGGGGCGTTCCGCTTGCCCGCCGTCGTCGAGGCAGCCGGTCGTCCATGCCGCCATCAGCGTCAGAAGCGCGATCGTAAGATAAAGCCGAAGGCTGCGTTTGCGAATACGTATCATTGAGGCGATCTCCCATTGTTTATTCCGGATAATCCATTATAAGAATAGCTTGTCCCGGTTTGAAAATGGTATTTATTTAACAACTGCTATCTATTTTTAACGGATTTGCCCTCGCTGCCCGTTTTTGGAAATAAGGAAGGCCGCTCCTTTAGCGAAGCGGCCCTTCCCCGATATGTAATTTGCTGTAGGAGCGAGAGGCTGCGCGGTGCACCGAAGCTGCAGTTGAAAGCATGTTAACGGCTAGCTGGCAGTCTACTTTCCCAAATACATCCCATAATCTAAAATCACATTCCCCTGATCGTCCGGAGTCGTAAACCGCGGATGGTTGTATCGCTCAAAAAACCACCACCACTTCTCTTCCGGGCCCTTAAAATCATCACGAAAATGCCCCATCTGGTTTTCCTGCAGTTTGGCCATGCACCGATTATGGGGCTCCTGCCCGTACAGTTCGCCGTTATTCGAGTTTCCGTAAATCCAGCAAATCCCTACGTCCCCTTCCGGGATATCGACGGAATCGAAATGCTCGGGGACAGCCGTTTGTTCCGGGAAAAAGACGCCGATCCAGTATTGAAAACTGTTAGCTTGGTCCGAACAACCCATCAAGCCTAAATATCCGTTCTCGATCCCTTGAAGGACGCCCAGCTGTTCAAGCTGTTGGAACCAGCCCTTCTGAAACCATTCCCTCCATTTGTGACCATAACCGCCGTCAGGTCCCCGATCCGCATCGGTGTAACATTTGCCTATGAATCGCAGGGAGGGTAAATGTTCTTTGCAAACTTTAATAATCTCGGCTCCCAATGTATAACCTCCCCTAATCAGCTATCGTTCCAGTTCCATTGTAGCATGTTTATGCACGTAATTTCATAAACCGCAGGAAGCGGCACTGGATCAATAGCTGTATACAAAAAAATAATCCGCGATGTACGCGGACCCCTAGTGGTGCATCTTCTGTTTAGTATCGGCAACTCTTCCTAATAGAGTCATCCTCCGCGTTTACCCGGTTGATTGAACGTCATCTTTATCTTCAGTTTATCCGATTTCTTAGGAAAAAACGATGTCCGACAGCCGGATTTTCCGCACCTTCAGCCGGGCGAGACGCGAGCGGTCCTCCGGTTCACCGGCGCAATAAGCGAGCAGGACGGAGTCGCTCGTGAAATGGATCGCCGTGTAGCAATAACCCCCGCGGTCCTCCTCCAGTTCGGCGGCGAAAAAGTCCGCCCATGATTGCCCCTCGTCTTTGCTGATCGCTCCTACCAGCGGCGTACGTCCTCCCGAAATTCTGGTATATTCCCTCGTCTGATAATGAGGGATCGGATTCCAGACGGCGAGCAGCGCGTCTTGATCCGGTATCCGCTTCATCGAAAGCGGCGAGCAAGGCGAAGAGAACGGGGTGGGCTCAGGCGAACTCCATGTCTCGCCGCCGTCTCGGGAATACATCCCGTACTGGCAGCCGACGTCCGTTCGAGCCCATGCGAACAAGCTGCCGTCGCTAAGTTCAACGACACCGGGCTCCTGAAGACCGCTAATCGTACGTGAATACGGCAGCACGCAGTAATTTTTGGCTTCTCTCCATGAAAATCCGTCGTCATCGGACAAATAAAAGTGCGCCACACCTCTGACATCGAGCGATTTCCAGTCCGCCCGGCTATCGCCGCGCACCTTGTGATAAGCGGCGGGAAGACCAGTCTGCCGCTGACCAGCCGAATGACCCGATCATTATTCGTCACATAATAGCCCGGCCCGGGGATACAACATATCGCTTCCCCCCATGTCTTTCCTTCGTCGGCAGAACGCCGGAGATGAAGCCGCATATCGTGCAAACCGTACCGGATTAAATAAAACAGGCCGACATCCCCGTTCTGCATACGCATAAGCGACACGCTCATCAAATTCATCGCATCGTGCTCTTCCGGACTTACGACTCGCTCATCCCCGGACCAGCTCTCCCCTTCATCCTCGGAATACCGTGCGGCGAGACAAGCAAGTCCCGCATCCCCGCTCGATTCTCCGATGAACCTGCTGTAGATGAATAACAGCCTGCCGTCCTGCAATTCGAGAAACGCCCCTTCGCTGTTGCGCGGATTCCCTTCTCCCGGACGCAAATCCAATACGACGCCGCCTTTTTTTTGCAGCATGGTTCGACACCTCTTTCAATGAATTTTCTGTCCCGGCTCATACGCCCGTATCCGCCCATACGGAATCCGCCATAAACCCTTTCGTGTCCGGCAGCGCTCCCACCGCACCGGACTTGAGCCGCAAATAACAAATCGGCGTTCCATCACAGCCACGATTCTTTTGCTGCAAGACGGCAAGCGTCCGTCCACCGTCGAGGGCGACCTGACAGCGCCCTTCGTCCATATTCCAAGCGAAGGCCAGATCCAGCCATTGGTCGAGCTCCAATCGGCTGCCGCCGTCGATTTGTCCTTCAGGGCCGATGGTTAGCTGGAAAACCGCGTTTTTTTCACCATCCAGGTACCAGGGATCGTAGAAGGCATCATTCAACGAGATCCATGCTCCCTGAAAGCCGGAATTGAACTTCACCCGCAGGTGAAGCTTACCCCGGACACCGTTTCCGCCCGGGAAGTTCCAAGTGGCTCCGTCCGCCGGTTTTTCCGGGTCGGCTTTTCGGATATGCAGCGATTGGGCCCCGGCCCTGTCGGGGTGGTCAACCAAACAAGCTCCTTCGGTTCTCGGCGGCTTCTTGCCAAGACCCGGTGTCTCGCCGTCCAGACCGTACACGGTGTAAGTCGACCAATCGAGTAACCCGCTTGTAAAAGAATCCGAACGTTTCGTCTCGCACAGCCAGTCGGGAGCAAAGCGAAGCATCGCCCTGGAAATGCCTTGACCGGTCGTCAGGAAGATCGTTCCGTCTGCCAATTCGACAGCACTCGGATAAGCGACCCCGACATCTCCTTTAATCGGCGTTTCATTTCTTCTAGGGTCCAGCAGCAGCTCGCGATATCCACTCCACGTCGTCCCGCCGTCGTCCGAAATCGCTCCGTGCAGGGCGTCCCGCCCGCTGTAAATGCCGATCGCGCCTCCTCCGGCCGCCTCCATTAAAGGAAGCTGGGGCTGGTTGCACCAGAAGGCGACAAGCCGGCTGTCCGACAGCCTGATCACATATGCAGGTGAACTGGAGCCGCGGAGCGGAGAAGGGGTTGCTGCAGACCACGTGCTGCCGCAATCGGTGGACAACGCTTCATAGATCGATCCCGTTTGAGTTCTCATGTAAATGCTGAGCAACCCGGGTGCACGTTCGACGATGCATCCTTCGATCGCCCCGTAATTGGCTCCGTTGAAATCGTCCCGCACCGGGGCATACAGCGGCTTGCCGTCCGCATAATCCGCTTCCGTCCATGTCAAGCCATTATCGTCGGAGTAGTACACATGGCTGTCCAGCACGCCTTCGCCCGGTACGGCCGGGACCCTCCATTCGCCGAAAGTGGCAACCAGCCGCCAGCCCCCGGATGTTTTGATCGTCGTCAGCCCTTTTGCAGCCCCGCACCAAATGCCGGAACGGATCGGGACGGCTTCCGACCAGCCGGTGCGCCCTTTCACGGATTTGATATGGTACACATCCATAAACCGGGTGACGCCTATCGCTCCCGTCCCGTAGTATACCTGAAACATCACATGGATTTCCCCGTCTTCATCGATCAGAGAAGCCGTAGAATACCAAGTCTGGGTGTCGATCGACGGTCCGCCCTTATCCGGGTATGCGACCGGAGGAGTAGAAAATTCCCGCTTCGGCTCCTCCCAAGTTCTCCCTCCGTCCCGTGATGTACGGGAAACGATATGGGAAGGCTTGGAGGATTTATCGGTATAAAAGAATCGAATCGCTCCACCCGGCAAACATACGGCGCTGCCTTCCGGGCCGAACGCATCCCCTAGATATTCCGGTCCCCCTGTATAATTGTCCATACCGCTCCCTCGGCTGTTTTCCGACAACCAGGCAATGCCGGGACTATATCCCGAAATGTTAGATCAGTGCCAGCCGCTGCATGCATTCATGCACCTTTTCCTGCTGCTCCGGGCCGATCGGCTGCATGTAATCGGGATGAAACGTCCCTTCGTATCCGAGCAAATTCATCGCATGTGTAAAGGCCGGGAAAACGCCGACTTCGACAAACGTATCCCGCAGCAGCAATATCCCGTCCAGACTCCGAGCCGCGGCTTCGTTGTCCCCGGACTCGAGAGCCTTATACATGGCAGTGGTTAAAGACGCGGTACAGCTGAACATGCCGTCCAAATTGTCGCGGATTCCGTAAGCGTATGCCGCATCGAACACATCGAGGCCGCTGAACATGATGCGAAAATCGGGATTGATAGTCGGCTGCAGCCTCGACAGCACTCTCGCCGTCGTCAGATCGCCGGTTTTGATGCCGCCGATGTTCGACACCTTCATCAGCTTTTCCGCCGTTTGTGCCGAAATTTTGCTCTGCGTCACAACCGCCAAATCGTACAAATAAACCGGATATGGCGAATAAGCGGCCAACGACGTGAAAAAGTTGACGATATCGGCTTGCGTCAGCGGGTAATAAAACGGCGTCGTGGCGACAACTCCATCGATCGCAAGCCCGTCGAGCCGATCCATCCGTTCTTGGACCCGCCCGATCGAATTGTCCATTACGCCGATGAGCACCGGACAAGCTCCTCTCGCCTCTTCGACGGCGATTCTGGCGATTTCGGCTGTTTCACCGCCGCGGATATAGGGCTGCTGCCCCATCGATCCCATAACGAGCAACCCGGCCGCACCTGCTTCAATTTGATCCGCGACGTGTCGACGCAAGCTTCCTTCGATCAATCGTCCATTCTCGTCCAGAGGCGTACCCAATGCCGGAAAAAAGCCTTGTTTTCCCATGTATGTTCTCTCCCTATTCGGCTCCAGGCCGTTTGATATCTATGTGCGCCGGTTTATCACCGGACCGCTCACTTTCCTTGCTCGGTCGCGATACGCTTATCTGCACGCTCTCCCGCTTCTCTTAATACGGTGTTCACATCTTGGCCGGCCAAATGATCCTTGAGCGCAGTCGTCATCTCCGAATTGCCGATGGTCAGATAAGGGGTGATCGTTAACGGAGCATACGTCCGAGGAATAAGCGCCTTCACGTTTTTCCCCTGAAAACCGGGCAGATCGGCGCCGAAAGTCTGCATCAGCTTATTCGGGTCTTTCGTCACCGGCAGGATGGCCGTCGTTCTGCCGAGCCACTCCTGGAATTCGTCCGAGGCGATAAAGGCGAGCACCTGGAACGCGGCATCCCGCGATTTGCTTTTACTCGTGATATAGAAGTACTCGGGCGCAGCCTGAAAGCCGACGCCCGGTTTCTGCGACAGCTCCGGCGTCGATACGGCGTCCCAGTTCGGCACCTGCTCCGCCGTAGGCTTGATTTGGCCGCTTGTACCCATAAACATCGCCACCGTCTTCTCTTTTTGGAATGCGAGGGGAATGCTTGTGGTCGGCGGTTCGTTGCCGGGTATTTTGTAAAACCGGGCCATGTTGTCAAAAGCTTTGACGAAGCTGTCCTCCAAAAATTTCGACTTGTGCGTCTTCGGATCGAAGTACGGCGCCGACAGCTGATTCGTACCCATAGCGTTTTCGAACTGGATCGCAAAGCCCTTGTACGACGTTCCGGAATCCGTGCGGGTCAGCTTTCTCGCCAGCTCGTAGATTTCGTCCCAACCCATGCCGTCCTTCGGATAGGACACCCCGAATTTGTCGAACAAGTCTTTGTTGTACAAAAAAACGAAGCTTCCGCTCGTCCATGGCAGGCCGTAGATCCCCCCGTTCGCGAGCTGACGCTGTATGTCGATCAAGGAGGGCTCGATGCGGGTCAGATCGTAATTGTACGTTTTGATCAAATCGCTGATATCGCTTTCAAGTCTCAGATTGGTCAAATAAAGCGACGTCGTACCGAGAGAGGAAATCATAATATCGATCGGTGCGCCGGAGGCAAGATACGAAGCATAATAATTTGTCCCCTCGGCGAGAGTCCGCGGTACGTACTTCAGCGTGTAGTTCGGAAACTTCTTCTTGATCTGCTCGCCGAAACGCTGCATGAACAGCTCATCCTTTTCCCCGCTGCCCGGATAAGCGATATACAGGTCGGTCGGCGTATCGACGACTTTCTGGACCGACATCCCAGGCTCCGGGGTTTTGCCTGTATCTCCCGGAGCGGTATCCGTCTCCGGCTTACTTCCGCAAGCGGTCGCGACAACGCATATTCCGACTGTTAGCCATATTTTTTTCGCGAGCATCCACACCATCTCCTTGTCTGCTTAGGTACAACGTCAATCTGACCATTCGTGTTTCCTTTGACCGCCTTCGACTTGAACTCTTCTTTCGAAGTATCACAAAAAATGAAGTAAACATCTCCCCTCTCAATATATATTATGGTCCGACCAATAGAAGGATTCAATTCCTTATTTATTTGTACAAGTTCAGTTGTACATTGGTCATACCATAATATCTTAAATTATTTTTAGCATACAAGGTATATCCGGGATCGTCAATAAGTTTTTATACTTAAAACCGGTTTTTTACGATAACGTGAAACAACCAAATCAATCCCTACCCGGTCAAAACGGCCGGATAGGATTGATTTGGTTGCACTACATGGCACGGATGTCCGGCCAACTCAATTCAACTCCTGCCCTCGTCAATACTTGCTGGAAATCTTTAAGAGCGGCGGGATGATTTCGAACTGCGCTGGGCTGTAATTGTTTGTCGATGCAATAACTTGCCAAAAATCCCGCGGCTTCGCCAATATTCCATTCTACGGGATGCAGCCGATAACATCCGTTAGTAAGGTGAGTAACACCGAGATTTTTGCAGGCGGGAAGCAAGTTTTGCATGCGAACCGGAATCAGCGCCCCTAGCGGGATTTGAAACGGCAAGCACGAAATATCGATATAATGCCTGTTTCCCGTGCTCGGATGGAGGTCGATGCGGTAACAACCGATCCCTACGGAATCATGGAAAAGTTCCGCCCGTCCGTCTTTTTGAACATCCGGGCTGATGTGCTGCTCCAACACGGTATATTCTGCCTGAATGCGCCTCGATTCCCGAATATACGGATACATCGCAAGTCCGTCCTCCGTGCCGACCACATCTTTGCGCAGTCTCAGCCCGGGGTACCCGATCTTGCCATCGGGGCGCGGAGCTTCCGTCTGCATCCAGTACAGGAGAGACAGACTTAGCTGTTTGGCGCCTTCCAAATGTTTGTTGCGCACCTCTTCCGGTACGTCGATAATCGGACCGAGCCAGTAGTCGTTTTGCTGCCAATTCACAATGGTGATGTCGCTGCGAAATGTTCCTTCCGTAAAATTCGTCTTATCGACGATCCGCCGGTAACGCCATAAATCCGCCGTTTGGCTAAATATGCCGAACTCGCGCGGTTGTAACGTCCGAGGGAGAACTCCCGTCCAACTGAGCAATTTTCCGGGCCAAAAATCGGCTTCGTAATCCCGCCAGAACAAATAATCTCTCGGCCGCTCGATCGTATGGTTTTCACCCTCGATGTAATCCATAGCGAAGCAATACGTGAACGCCTGCATATCCATCGGCAGCGGATCGCCATCCACGGCATGCGGCTCGCCGGTCTCGTGTACGGATTCCGCTCCTGTCGTATATTCCGTTCCGGTCATCGGCAGCAAATCCCCGCATTCGGTCGCGTCGAGGAAATAAGGAGCGACAATCGTCTCCTCTGCACCGGTCTCCGTATGGCGCACCGTAATCGCTTGCACCGTATCCCCCTCGACTTCCGCCCGGATCGGAACACGCCGTATCAGCAGCCTCACCTTGCCGCTGTGCACATAGGGCGCCAGCATCTCCTGAAGCACGGCCAGCGCAGCGCGAGGTTCGTGGCACAGCCTGCTTACCGATCCATTGCCCGGATTCAGGTTTTGCTTGCGGATCGCCTCGATCGTCAAAGGGAAATTTCGCCGATAATAGCTGCGAATCCCTTCGCGAAAATTTCTGTAGCTGCGGGTACAGCCGAACTGCTCGATCCACCTGTGCTCATCCGGAGGAACCGCCTGGCTCGTTAACTGGCCTCCGATCCAAGCCGTTTCTTCTGTCATAACTACCGTTTTGCCGGCTGACGCGGCCGCCAGTGCTGCGGCGCAACCGCCAAGACTGCCTCCGATAACAGCAACATCCGCATGAATTTCCAGACTCGCATAAGGTGCCGTTTGACTTTTCACTTCCACTTCTTTTCCCCCGTTTCTCCTATCGAACGATTGCGGTTCATATCCTAAGCCTGCTTCCCAACAAACCGTTTCGGCCGATCATTTACATAGAACTTCTGCCATCAAATCAAATTATAGGTATAGGCGCACTTGCCGTCTGTTAAAATATTGACCGAATTTCCGTCAAAAATTGATCTATGAGATCTCTCCAAAATAACCGCGATTTACGCGGCTAGTTAAGTCCACCTGTGGATTCACAAGGAATGGCTGATTCACAGTCCAACATGTGGTAAAATGGACAGTAACTGCGAACTTGGCTGCTTAACAAACACGTTATAGAACTAAAGGAGGAACTTATCCGATGAAAGTGATGCTTCCTAACTTGTAACGATCTGATCGACGCCGGTTTTGGTTCGTTCGAATTCGCGGACCGCCCTCCTACACCTGCCCATACAACTATTTTTTTAGGGGAGGCTGAAATCCAAGATGAGAAGCGAACGAGAAATGATGGAATTGATCTTGAACTTTGCCCGCAATGACGAGCGGGTCCGGGCGGTAGCGATGAACGGATCGCGAACGAATCCGAACGCTCCAAAGGACAGGTTTCAGGATTACGATGTAGTTTATTTGGTAACCGACATGGATTCGTTTATCGGGGACAAACATTGGGTGGATGTTTTCGGCAGCCGGATCGTTATGCAAACGCCGGAGGATATGGATTTATTCCCGCCCGAACTGGACGGAAACTTCTCTTATCTGATGTTGTTTACGGACGGCAACCGAATCGATCTTACCCTATGTCCGATCGAGAAAAAGGACAATTGGAATAACGGCGACAAATTATCCGTTGTGCTGCTCGATAAGGACCAAGCTTTACCGAAGCTTGCGCCGCCTTCGGATGAGGATTATTGGGTGAAACGTCCGTCGGCCGCTTTTTTCGCTGATTGCTGCAACGAATTTTGGTGGGTATCCACCTATGTCGCCAAAGGCTTGTGGAGACGAGAAATCACTTATGCACTGGACCATTTGAACCTGTATGTAAGACCGATGCTGTTCAAAATGCTCGAATGGAAGATTGGCATCGATACCGGATTCTCACTCAGCACGGGGAAAAATGGGAAGTATATGGAAAAGCACCTTCCGAGGGCGAGTTGGTCGGCTTTCATGTCCACTTACCCGGAGGCAACTTACGAAGGAGTGTGGCGGGCCTTGTTCGCCACGTTGGACTTGTTCCGAAGTACGGCGGGAGAAGTGGCCGAACGAATGCAATTCGTGTACCCGATTGAAGAGGACCGAAACGTGACCTCCTATTTGAAGCGGGTACGGGACATGGAGCCGGGAGCCCGGGCCGGTGAAATCAATACAGATCAGTAAAGCGATTAGCAGCATTGTCAGATCGTTTGCCTTTCATAGAAGTTCTTGTCCCAGCCCGGGACAAGAACTTCTACTATTCTTACGCAATTTTCTAATGAAACCTCCAGATATGCCATTCCACAGCTACCGTTTGGAGTAATTCCAATTCGGACTGTTTCCGCAGCTTACCTAATTTCATCGAGCAAGTTTTCAATACCTTCTATTTACGCTTGATCGGCAGTGAGCCGTTTATAGACGAGACCCCCCGCTGGCGTCGAGCAATTGACCGGTTATCCAGCGGCTGTCCGGCGAAGCGAGAAAGGCGGCGATATCGGCCACATCTTCGGGCTCTCCCCATCTGTTGAAGGCGGAAAGACCGGCCGCGTACGCTTGACCTTGCGGATCTTGCAGCGTCCCAGCATTCATCTCCGTGTTGATAATGCCGGGCTGGATCGCGTTCACCGTAATATGGCGGCTTGCCAGCTGTTTGGCCAAAAGACGCGTAAACGTGTCGATCGCCCCTTTCGACATGCTGTAGACGAAAACGGTAGGAGAGGCGACCCGCGTCACAAAAGAGGAGAGATTGATGATCCGTCCTCCCTCGTTCAGCCGTGGCAGAGCTTGCTGGGTTACGAACAGCGGCGCCTTGACGTTAAGCCGCATAACCTCGTCAAACGATTGTTCCGTCGTCTTTTCCAGACCGACGATTTGACCGATTCCGGCATTGTTGACCAAAATATCGAGTCCGCTGCCCTCCGTACGATTATGTAGGGTTTCATCCAGCGCCGCAAACAGATCCAAAATGCCGTCCATCGTACTCAGGTCTGCGCCGATCGCGCATGCGTTCCCTCCGCTTTGTTCGATCTGCCGCACGACAGCCTCCGCTTCATGCTGCCTCCTCCCATAGTGCACGATTACAAATGCGCCTTCTTGCGCCAGCCGCAAGGCGATGCTGCGTCCAATTCCCCGGCTGCCTCCGGTTACTAATGCAATTTTTCCTTCCAGTCTTCTCATGCGTTTCATCTCCCTTGTCGAGTTCATACTAGTTGTAACATAGGAGAGCTTTTGAAATGTTGCTCTTTCATTTGCATCGGAATCTCTGTATACTGCCTAATAACGACTACCCAAGTTGAAGAAATTGCACACATACACGTTTTGACTAGGAAACACCCTCTCGTTCTTGGATCTCCATTTTCTCCATGCCGAAGCCACCTGCCCATGCGGTGATCCAATTGTTATCCGGGTCCCGAAATGCAAACCAATGGTTGTCATCCTCATCTTCGATTTCAATATGATTGACTTTAAGCTGTTCTCGCAGCTCTGTAGAATATTTTGTGATAAGATCCAACCTTCGATCTGCAGTTTCATTCGTGCTCAAATGAAAAGTGACTCCAGGTCCGACTTTCATTTCAGCATGACGGCCGTTTATATGCAAGACTTGAAAACCCAACACTTTACGAAACCAATTGACGGATACTTGAATATCACTAGCGTACAAAGTAATAACCGAGAACTCTAAATACTGCTTACTCATCCTTCTCTACCTCCCCGGCACCATTTACCGCATTATCATGTAGTTTCCAACCTTTATCCCAGTAATAGGGCATATACAGCTCTATGCAATCATCTCTGTAAAATTCGAGTATGTAGTAGCTCTCCTCCGGCTTCGTAAACGACCAACTCATAAAACCCGCCCTGGCACCATACTGCTCTTTCGTACGAAGTTTATCCTTGTGATCATAAGATACCGGGAAGACGCAGTAATCGTGCTTTGGAATAGGAATGTATTCCAGCCCTTGCTCGAGCAAACCATCAGCTGCTTCAGAAACCTCCATACATACGAATATAGCTTCTACCTTGCCGGAATAGCGGGAAGCGATAAACGTTTCTGCCTCTATGCTCCATTTATGCCGATTCAATAAGGCACGAAGCATTGCCGCAGCCTCATGGAAGTCAAGATCCTCAGCTATTTGCATAGCAATTAGACGAATCTCGTCCTTTGTTTCCAACCGACAACGTATCAAATCTCGCACGAACTCATTTGGCATCGAGATCTCTACTTCAGAGACGGTTTTCCAAACCTCAATGGTATTATTATCGATATCCTTGATTCTCAAGTAAGAATCTTCATCCGCATCGAACTCGACATTCGCAATTTGAAGTTGTCTCCTTACAGCCTCCATGTTTCTCGTTGAAAAGCTGATTTTCCGCGGAAAGTCGGAATTTCTTTCAAAAAACACAATACGACCGGGTGCAAATTCCATGGTTGCGAAATCTGAGTTGATGGCTACGATTTGGATCCCAAACGCTTTATAATACCACTTGGCGGATTTCTGCAAATCGCTTGTGTATAATGTACTGTAAGTTAAATGTGCGAGTGATTTGGAAAGCACATTCGTTCCCGCTGCACTTGATGTACTTGTCATGTCTTCATCCTCCAAGGATTTTTTGGAATGATCGTATATGACTTTTAATGCATTCGGAACATTCGCTGGTTTGTACCCGTCCGAAGATGTTCTGCCTGCAACACCATCAGAGATTAGATCTTTCGCACTCTGACTCATAACGTCACCTCTTTTAGGAAAGGTATATCAGTTGCCCTTGGATAATTTTAACACAGGGCAAAGCTGTTTGTTATGTCATATTTTCTCAACAACGATATGCTTTAACATAGAAAAAGCCGCCATTTGGCGGCTTTTTCTAACGAGAAAACTTCTATCCATGCCCTGTTCGTCGGTTACACATATGAGCCGATAATCAGATTTCATTGCCGGCGCCGATTTCATCCGCTCACGGTGCTTCGTATCGATTCAAGTACGTAACTGTACGATCGGCCCACATCGTCGCCTCCGACGCCTTGACGATATCGTCCTGAGTCAGGATGCTCTCCCCTCCGCCGATCCGCCGCAAGAAATCTTCCGTAATCGTGCATGGCGGCTGCAGCGCGGGAAGCGATTCGACGGACTCGCCGTTCGTCGAGCGGATAACCACCGGATCAGCCCCGACCAAAGGATCGCCCTGCAGCCGAAGCTCCACGAAGCTTTCCGTCCCGGTCACGAATATCCGGCCGTCTCCCCACGTCCAGCTCCCGACAGGCGAGTGCCAATCGGCGTATAGCTGAGCAACGATGTTATCCTGCATCAACACCTGCACACTGGCCGAATTGTAAAAGGTCGGACGTTCGGGCATTATCGTTTTTCCGATGTATCCGCTCACCGTTTCAATCTCCTTGCCGGTTAACCATCGCAAAAGGTCGAAATCATGCACGAGCAGATCGATCAATATCCCGCCTGACTGTTTTTTCGAAAAAAACCATTCCGGACGGGCGGCGGCATCGAGACGGTGCGGTTTGCGCATTCCAACCGTTACGATGTCGCCTAAAGCGCCTTGTTCGATCTGTTTCTTCAAGGTGTGAATCGCCGGATGAAACCGCTCGGTCAGCAGCATGCCGATTTCGATGTTCCCTCTTCCGGCAACCGCCTTTAACCGCTGCAGCCCGTCCATACTGACAACTGCGGGCTTATCGACCATGACATGTTTGCCCCGGCTTTCGCAGTATTCGATCACGTCGATCTTCTCGTCGTTAATCGCCGCGCAACCGACGACGGCAACGGAGTCGCCGAGCAGCTCTTCCTTGGAACGCGCCAGCGGAATGCCGAATTTGTCGGACAAAGCGCGGGAAAGACCGTTTTGCTCTTCCTCATAGATACCAGCGCAGCTGTAACCCAGCTCCAGCATTTCGCTAATAAATATCCCGATATGCGCATGCTGACAGCCAATAACGGAAAACTGGCGCTTATTCATGCCGGAGAATCCCCTTTCCCGTTTGCACTCTTAATTGTTTTTTTCGAAAATTTTGTCGGCTTCCTTGCGGAATTCGGCGACGACATCGTCGATCGAAGCTTTGCCGAACTGCAGCTTCTGCACGGTCTGTTCGAACAGCTTCGTTACCTCGCCCGTGCCTTTCGGCCCTCCGTCGTACATGCCGGGTTTGTTACCCGTCACATGCTCCAGCATGTTCATCATTTTTTTGTCGCGGTCGTTAAATCGCGGGGTCAAATATTCCAATATCTTTTTGTTTTCCGGCAGACCTCTTTCGATCTCGAGCACATCGGCCGCCTCTTTGGAGTTGAGGAAAAAGTCCAAAAACATCGCCGCTTCCTTCGGGTGTTTCGATTTGGCCGACATGGACAAGAACATCGCCGGCAGCAGCACGCTTCCCGTATGCTTGTCCTTCGGATAGGAGACCATATCGATCTTGTCCTTCATGACGTTTTCGTACGCGGGGAACGTCGCCGTAAATTGGGGGCCGATAATCGGGACGATCCCTTTCATCAGCGCGTCCTTGTTCGGGTCGAAGTTGCCCAGCGGCAAAAACGAAGCGGTCATCGCGGCCGTCGGCACGATTCCTTCCTTCCGGGCGTCGTCCCACATTTTCAGCCAGTTTCGGAATGTCTGATCGGAGTAGCCGAGCCTGTTTCCTTTGTACATCGTATCTCCGACGGAGAAAGCGTAATACATAAATGCTTCCAGCGAGGCCGACATATCGAACGCACCGTACACTTTGTCGCCAAGCTTGGACTTGACCTCACGCGCTTTGGCGAAAAATTCCTCCCACGTCATATCCAGCTTCGGCGGCTCAACTCCGGCCTGCTGATACATTTCTTTGTTGTAGATAAGTACGGACGCGTTGTCGGACACCGGCAAGCCGGTAAATTTGCTGCCGACGGTTCCCTGATTCGCGATCACTTCCTTGTTCAGGTCGGCGACCTGAATCTCCTTGTTCGCATACGGAGTAAGATCGGCTAGCACGCCGCGGTCGGTATACTCCTTAATATACAGCACGCTCATCTGCATCAGATCCGGCGCATTGTTCCCTGCGACTTGCGTAGACAGCTTCTCCCAGTAGCCGTCGAAGCTCGTATACTCCGGCTTGATTTTAATGTTAGGATGAAGCTGCTGAAATTTCTCGATTGCTTTCAGCGTTCTGTCATGTCTGCCCTGACTTCCCCACCAGGCAAACCTCAGCTCCACATTTTGAAGCGCTTCCGTTTTGTTTGTGCCGGCATCCGGCTGATCGCCGCTCTTTTTTTCCGTAGGAACGCAGCCTGCGAGCGTGCCCCCTAACAGCGTCATCGCCAACAATGAACCGAGTACCCGTCTTTCCGGTCTGTTCCGCCACTTCATTGTGTATGCACCCCTCGATAGTTTTCTTTTGTACAACTCCATTATAAAATGTTGAATTTCTATTAAAATTAGAGAAATCTACAATAACTACTACGAATATACGGAGTTGGGACAGGTGCCGAATCGTACGTTTTTTGCCGTTATAACGGGGATCGTCTGCAAGAACGTCCCCGTCTCTCCTCCCGGCTGCCAGTCTTATTTATTCAGCTCCGACGGATAATATCCGGTATGCTTTTTGAACAATTGGCTGAAGTACGCATTGTTTTTGTAACCGACGATTTGCGAGATTTCGAAAACTTTATAGTTTCCGGTTAGCAGCAATTCCTTCGCTTTTTCCATCCGCACGCGCGTCAAGTAACTGTTGTAATTTTCGCCGGTTTCCTGCTTGAAGATTTGGCTTAAATAGTTGCGGGTCAAATACACCTTCTCGGCAATCACGTCAAGCGTTACATCCTCCGCATAATGCTGCTGTACGTACCGTTTGATGAAATCGATCGTTTTCCGGTGTTTTTGCGAGCTGCGCTCGTCCATCGCCCGGCAGATCGGAAACACCAGATCGCGGAGCCAGCCGGCGAAATCGGCAATGCCGTAGATCAGCTCCAGCTCCTTGTACATCGTAAAATCGGCGCGGAAATATTCGATTTGCAATCCGTGTTCGTGCAAAGCCAGCGTCACAATGCCGACGATATCGATCGCGAACTCCCGCAAATCGCCGATGCTCGGAGCGTCTCCTTCCCGAAGCGCACATGTCAGCTCGACGATTCTGGCCTCGACAAGCTCCTCCTGCCCGAGCATCATGGCGTCGACGACCGCCTGATAACTTTCGATCGGGCGCCGCGATACGGGCTTCGCCAGCTCCCGGACGTCCTCCTTCAGCAGCAGCTGTTTATCCGACATCCGCTCGCGTCTGGCCAGCAGATCGACCGCCGCCGCGTAAGAACGGGGGATGTCTCGGACGTCCTGCGCCACCGAACCGACCGCCGCCCACACTTGCAGCTTCAGGCAGTCCCGGACATGATCCAGCAGCTCCTGCGCCACCTGAATCCCCTGCCGCCTGGCCCGCTCCTGGCTCGCACACGAAGGAACCGCTACGACGACGGACAGCAGGTTGCGCTGAATATCGGCGACATGAACGCCGTCCCGATGACCCGCGAGCTCGTCCACTATATTTTGGACCGCGTAGGCGAACAGGGACAGATCGTTCGGCCGGTACGTGTGACGCTCCCGATTGATAAAAAACTCGATCAGAACGACGGTTACATATTGGCCGGAGAAGTCCAGCTTCAAATAATCGGACACTTTGCGGTAAAAGCCGGTTTGGCAAAAGCCCGGCTCAAGCAGCCCCTTCAACAGCTGGCGGCGCGTCGTCGGCAAATTGTAGGCAAGCAGCTCCCGGAGCTCTTTCTCTTCCTTTTCCTCCGAATCCCGCTTGGATATATGGTCGGCGACGTCCTTCAGCACCCGCTCGATTTCATCCAGTGTCGCCGGCTTTGACATATAATCGTGAACACGCAGCTTGACCGCGGATTGGGCGTACTTGAAATCTTCATATCCGCTTAAAATGATCACTTCCGCCGTGTTGCCCGCCTCCCGCAGCGCCTTCAGCATATCGATCCCGTTCATGACCGGCATGAATATATCCGTTAAGATAAGGTCCGGCTGGAGAGCCTCGATCTGCTCCAGCCCCTCCTTCCCGTTCATCGCCGTTCCGACTACCCGGATGCCGAATCGCTCCCACCGGACCGAGCGGGTTAGTCCTTGAACGGTTGTCATATCGTCATCGATAATGACGGCTTTGATCATGCTGTCTCCCCCCTGATGTTCGGTGCCGGCTCCTCCGTCAGCTTGGGCACACGAAGCGTTACGCTTGTTCCTTGACCGGGCACGCTGCGCAATTCCACCCCATAACGCTCACCGAAATACAGCTGAATGCGATCGTGCACATTCCGAATCCCGCCCCGCTCCCGTCCGGGCGCGGATTGGACGGCCTCCATTCCTCGTCCGTTATCTTCGATCCGGAAATACACGCCCCGATCATCTTCCCCGGCGGTAATCAACACCGTACCGCCCGTGTGCTGCCCGTGCAGCCCGTGAAGGAGACTGTTCTCTACGAACGGCTGGAGAATCAGTTTCGGAATATAGCAGTGCTTTAGCTCATCCGGCACGGAGAGCTCGAAGCGGATCGTCTGCTTATAGCGGATCGTTTGCAGCTCCACATAACAGCTCAGATGCTCCATTTCCTGGCGAACGCTAATAAACGTAGCGCCGCTCGACAGCCCGATCCGCAGCATTTTGCCGAGCAAGGCCAGCATATGGCTAATGTCGTGCGAGCCGGATTCGATCGCGTGCCAATTCATCATATCGAGCGTATTGTACAGGAAATGCGGGTTGATCTGCTCTTGCAGCACTTGAATTTCCGCTTCGCGCTGCCGCCGGTTTTGCTCCGTGACTTGCCGGATTAGCGTCTCGATCCGTTCTGCCATCTCGTTGAAATGATCGTTGAGATGACCGAATTCGTTCCGGTAATCGTTATCGATCCTCTCGTTCAGCTTCCCGACCTTCATCGCATTCATCGCGCGGATCAGTCTGCGAATCGGAGCAGCGAACTGGACGGACAACAAAAACGCCATCGCAGCCGTCAGCAGGATGCATAAAACGACTACGACCAGGATTACGCTCGCAATACGCCGGCTTCCTTTCGTAATCGTCTCCCAAGGAATGACGTCCATCGTCACCCATGACGTTCGGGTCTGCTTGTTCCAAATAATCAGCGATTTCATATCCAACGGAGCTATCGCATATTGGTCAGAAGCGGATTTGTCCATAATCGCGGCAATATCGCCGCTGGATCTGTCGTAGGAAACCGGCTGGACCGGGCCGCCGTGAAATTGCGCGATCAGCCGACCGTTCGTATCGAGTATAAAGCGGCTCGCATCCGTCTTGCTGCCGAACGCGAGCTTCTCGATATAGGAAAGCTTCACATTTACGACGAGGACGCCGGCTTCTTGGCCCGCCGCGGACAGCACTTTTCTCGCAAAGGTGACGACCTGCCGGTCACCCTCCGGATAATCGCCGACCTCGACCGGATGAGCGCCGACCCAGCAGTAATCGGCATCCTTGATCTGGTCATACCAGGAAACCCGCTCCAGAAGATCGTAGCCGTACACCCCGCTCCCGGCAATATGGCTGCTGCCTGTCGTATGCTTCGCATACAGCTGTAAGGACAAGATGCCATCCTTCACATAACTCGGCCGGCTGAGCAGATCGATCATTTCCGACGTTTGACCGAGGCGCTCGAACGGATCTTCGTTAGTTTGCAAATAATGGATCAGCTTGGGGTTGCTCGCCAGCGCGAGCGAGTCGTATTCGACGGACTGGAGCTGCATGTCCAGCTGCTTGTTGATCTCGTCCAGAAGCAGCTTCCTTGAAGATATCGTCTGCCCTACTACTTCCTGATTCGTAATGTAATAACTCGTCCAACCGAGAAGCAGGATCAGAAGGGCGGAAATTGCTAGGAAAGAAACGTAGAAAGTCGCCTGAAACGAAAACGTCTTGAAAGGATTTCTCATGTGCCACCATCACCTGTCGTCTTAGCTGTTATACATACAGGATAAGGCCTGCACGCGCCTGCCGTAAACAACTATCCCTTAATCCCCGTTGTTGCAATTCCTTCCACAAAGTATTTCTGTGCGACCAGAAAAATAACGAAACAGGGGATGACCGACAACAGCGCCATCGCATACATCGGCCCCCATGTGACCGCCGACGTGTTGTCGAGGAACAGCCGGAGCGCCAGCGGCACCGTATATTTAGCCGTATCGGTCAAGTAGATCATCTGCCCGAGAAAATCGTCCCATGTCCAGATAAAGCTGAAGATCGCCGTTGTGATAAAAGCCGGCGTGCATAACGGCAGCACAATTCGGAACGCGATCCCGATGGTCGAGCAGCCGTCGATTTTGGCGGATTCGTCCAAATCTTTAGGAATACCGCGGATGAACTGGACGATTAGAAAAACGAAAAACGGGCTGACCGCCAAAAAGTGCGGAACGATCAGCGGCAGCGTCGTCCCTACCCAATCGAACGATTTGAACAAAATGTACTGCGGCACCAAAGTAACCTGGGCAGGCAGCATCAGCGTCATCATCAGAATGCCGAACCATAGTTTTTGCAGCGGAAAGCGCAGCCGTGCGAAGCCGTAGGCGACCAAAGCGCTCGATACCAGCGTTCCGGCAACGGATAGCGTCGCGATAAAAAACGAATTGTAAAAAAAATGAGCGAAGCTGAAGCCGGGGATGGCTGTCCAGCCTTCGGAAAAGTTGCTCCACTGCAACTCGCTCGGGAACAGCTGCGGCTTCGGAATGTCTTCGTTCGACTTCAGCGAGTTGCCGACCAGCCACAAGATCGGATAAATCATAACCAGGCTTGCCAGAATCAGTACGATATAACGATATAAAACAGCTTGTTTCATCCGGGTCTCCTCCTTGGCGTCGATCGGTTACGTTTCATAATGCACCCATCGTCTGGACGACCAGAAAATCAGAGCCGTACAGATGGCGATAATGACGAGCAAGATCCAGGCAAGCGCGCTGGCATAGCCCATATTGAAGTACGCGAAAGCTTTCTGGTACAAATAAAGCGCGTAGACGAGCGTCGAATTGATCGGTCCGCCCTTGGTAACGATAAACGCTTGGGTGAACATCTGGAAGCTCCCGATAATTTGCATGACCAAGTTAAATAAAATGATCGGCGTCAGCATCGGCAATGTAATCGCAAAAAAAGTGCGAATCTTCGAGGCGCCGTCCACCGAGGCGGATTCGTACAGATCCCGCGGAATCTGCTTCAGTCCCGCCAAAAAGATCACCATGGACGAACCGAACTGCCATACCGCCAGCAGCACGAGTGTGTACAGCGCCGTCCCGGGATTGTTGATCCAGTCCATGCCTTGAAATCCGAACCAGCCAGCGATCCGGTTCAGAATGCCGTCCATGCCGAACAAGTTGCGCCAGATGGCGGACAGCGCGACGCTTCCCCCGATCAAGGAGGGCAAATAAAACACCGCCCTGAACAGCGACATGCCCCGGAGCGCGCGGAATAACAGCAAAGCGACCAGCAGCGCGAAAATTAATTTCAGCGGCACGGACAGCGCCACATAGGTCAGCGTCACTTGCAGCGACTTCCTGAACTCACCGTCCTCCGTTACAATTTCTTTGTAATTGTCCAGCCCGATCCAATTCGGCAGCTCCAGCAAGTTGTACTGGGTAAGCGATAAATAAAACGATTGCGACAGCGGTCCGATCGTCAGTACGAAAAAGCCGATCAGCCAAGGCGATATAAACGCGTACCCCCATAACGGCTCCGACCACCTGCTCCATTTGCCCCCACCGGATTTCGTTATCCGACGTATGTGCTCCATCTGCGTCACTCCCAGCTCGGTAATAGCTTGATTCGCTTTGTATTCAACATGTTACCGTTTGGGAGCAGCGCTTGAAATGAGAGAAATCTATAAATAATAATACAAACATACACGGTTTACCGGTTTCGCTCGGGACGTTTCCGGCTTATTTGGGGATCGATCGGACAACCTTCTCCAAAGCGCTGTCCCCCCATCCCAAAGTGTCTCAGGAAATCGTCCAAAGGCAGAAATCATCCCGCAAGCTTCAGGGCCATCCATTCGGATGGCCTCTTTTGGTTCAGCAGCAAGAAGCCGGAGCGTGGGCGAATGCATACTTTTTTTGCCGCGGCCGCATACTAACCACAAAAACTGGAAAGGAAATCCTGTATGGATGACCGGAATCTGCCCGCAACTTCCGATCTGGTTTCAATTCGTCTGACGGATAACCGGCAACGGATCGAGGAGTTGTTCCGCCATTGTCACGATCTTAAGCTGCAACCTTGGAATTATGGTTCCGGGCTGGAGCACTCGGCCTTTTCGGTTTATTTGGATACGTTAACGGACAGCGGACAAGAAAGCTATATGAAAGCTACATTCCGCGATCTGTCCCCGTTATTGGCCGGACTTGACGCCAGGATAACACCCGATGAGGTGAGCCGCTACTTTGAAGGCCGGGGAATTACGACACACCCGCCGTCGGTATTGAACAGCTTCGAGCGTGCCGTTAAGCAAATTTTGCGGGGTGGCATCGTTATTTTCATCGATGGCTGGGATCATGTGATCTGCTATGAGATGCCGGGGATTCCGACGAGAGCGGTCTCCGAGCCTGTGACCGAATCCGTCGTCTTCGGCCCGCATAACAGCACGATTGAAGATCTGCATACGAATATCGGTCTGCTTCGCAACTTGCTGCGGACGACCAAACTGAAGTTCGAATCGTTCTACAGCGGAGCGGAGAGCGACCGGCAAATCGTCTACGGCTATTTGGAAGGCGCCGTCGATCCGCAAACGCTGGCCAATTTCAAAACGAAAATGTCCCGGATCGGCAAGCAGGAAATATTGGATACGAGCTATCTGGAGGAATGGCTGGAAGAGTCGACTTACTCTCCATTCCCCCAAGTCCGCTACACCGAACGGCCTGATGTCGCGAACGCCGCTCTTCTCGAAGGGAAAATTATCGTACTCGTTCAAGGAACGCCCAGCATTCTGATCTGTCCCGGCTTGTTCGTGGAGTTTTTTACAGCAAGCGAGGATTATTATCAGCGGACGATTTATGCTTCGCTGGTTCGCTGGCTTCGCATTGCGGCTTTTGTAATAGCGCTTACGCTGCCCAGCCTGTACATTGCCCTTTCTACGTTTCATCCGGAGCTTATTCCAACCGTGTTGCTGCTCGCCATCTTGGATACGAGAGAGAAAATCCCGTTTCCGGCGTTCGTCGAGGCCCTTATTATGGAGTTTTTTTTCGAGCTGCTGCGGGAGGCGGGCATTCGGCTGCCCAGGCCGATCGGCTCGGCCGTCAGTATCGTCGGCGCTCTCGTGGTAGGTCAAGCGGCCATCCAGGCCAAAATCTCCTCCCCGATCATGGTCATTGTCGTAGCCTTGACCGGTATCGCTTCGTTTGCCTTGCCGCAGTACAACCTGGGGATCGCCTTGCGGATTCTTCGCTTTCCGCTTATGCTGCTGGCGGCGACGCTGGGCGGCTTCGGGCTTATGATCGGATATTTCTGGATTTTGCTGCACGTCAGCAAGCTGCGCGTTCTCGGAGTGCCTTATTTATCGTCTCTCATGCCCATGCAGCCCGGCCAGCTTATGCGCGACTTTATATTTCGGGCTCCCGTGAAGCTGCTGATGCGCTCTCCCCGAAAACGTCCGTACCACGAATAGCCGAAGATCGAATACCGGCCGAAAGGAAAGTGACCCATGAAGCGCCCTTTCGTATTCGCCCTATGCATATGCTGCCTCTTTTCTTTATCCGGCTGCTGGAATAAGTTGGAATTAACCGATTGGGCTTTTGTGCAAGCCATCGCCATGGACGGCTCTCCGGACGGCAAGGTGCAGTTGACCACTCATTTTTACAAACCGGGTGGGGGCGGTTCATTAGAGGGAGGACAGCAAGGGCCGTCCGCCTTTAATATCACGACCAAAGCGGATACGGTGTTCGAAGCGATCCGCGACATCCCGCTGAGGCTTGGCCGCAAAGCACAGTGGAGTCATATGCGGATCATTATCATTAGCGATCAACTGGGAAAGACGCGGAATATTAAGGAGCTGACCGACTTTTTTATGCGCGATCATGAGCCCCGGGATACGGTTACGGTAGTGATAGCGAAAGGAACGGCCAAAGACTATTTAACCGAGAAGCCGTTCATCGAAAGCACGATCGGTCAGCAACTGCGGGAGATGTCGCGCTCCGCCGCCAGACTGGCCAGCAAAACGAAAAACGTCGATATGCTGAATCTGGCCATCCAGTTCAAAAGCCAAACCGGGATTGCCCTGCTCCCTTATCTGTACAGCAACGGATTCCCGGGAGAATCACTGTCCAAATTAGCCATATTGAAGGACGGCAAGCTGGTAAACGATTTTATGAACTCGGCCAACGTGGAAAGCCTCGTCATTTTGCGAGACGAATTCGACTTCGGTATTCTTGAAATTCCTTGCAGCGATTCCAGTAAAAAAGAAACGATCGAGGTCACCTCGCTGCATACGAAAAAACGCGTCACAACGGGAGCGGAGTCGGTATCCGTCCGGTTGGACACGAAAATAAAAGGCAGCTTCAGCGAGATCCGCTGCACCTCCGCCCTGAATACGGATGCCGAGAATCAGGTTGTGGAACGGATTCGCGTTTATTTGGAGAAAGAATTGCGCAAGACGATCCGCCTGTCCCAGCAGAAAAAACTCGATCTCCTCGGAATCGGGGACTGGCTGTACCGGCATCGCCCCGAGTTGTGGAAAAAATGGAAGCCGAGCTGGGACAACCGTTATGCAAAGGCCGATTTCGACCTGCACATCGACGTGGAGGTGGTGAATTCCGGCGTGCTTATATCGAAGCCTTATTACGAATAAACGGAGGGATCAGGCATGGGAGAAAAAGTGATCGTGTTCACGCTGGCAGTGGCGGCCGCTCTAATCGCCGGTGTGAGAGATTGGAAGCCGGCCTCCAGGAAAACCCGGGTCGTCTATGTCCTGGTTTTCCTTTTTGCCGCTTATACGGGATACGGCTACGTGACGGACAAGCCCTTGCCTAATCTGCATAGCGCCGTCTCTCTGTTGTTCGATCAGACGGCCAATCGCCTCGACACGTATTTAAAGCCGCAAAACAAGCCGGAAGCACCCGTGCCCGAAGGGGAGAACGGGGATGAATAATCACGAATCCGTCAGCTCCTGGCAAATGGCCGCCCTGCTGTTCGTCTATACAACCGGCTCCACCATCTTGTACATTCCGAATCCGCTGCTGGCGGCGGCGGGTGGCGGCGCATGGCTGTCCTGGTTTTTATCCGGACTCTTCGGACTCCTTCTGCTGTCGTGCATGCTGTTTCTGGTCCGGCAATTTCCCGGACAATCGCTGGTGGATTACAGTACGCAGATGATAGGTTACGGGTTGACGGTCGTCCTCCTGCTCCCTTATTTGGTATTTGCGCTGCTGCTGTCCTCTTATATTTATTTCTCGGTCGGCTTCTTTTTTACGACTACCATGATGAAAGAAACGCCGATGTATGTGTTCAACGGATTCATCGCCCTCGTATCCGCCATGACCGTAAGGGCGGGGATCGAAGTGATGGCGCGAATGTTTACGCTGCTGCTGCTGGTGTTGGCATGCTCGATTATACTGGTGCTGCTGCTGGGAATTCCGAACTACCATCCAGAGTACCTGCTCCCGGTCATGCCGGACGGATTTAAACCTCAACTGCACGGCGTATATTTGGTATCCGGTTTTCTTTATGGGGATTTCGTCGTATTTGCCATGTTGTTCTCGTATATTCGCGTCCAGAACAACCGCATCCGGCTTAAACCAATTTTTATCGCCTATCTGTGCAATTGGTCCGTTCTGCTGCTGGTTACGCTGTGCACGCTGATGGCGCTCGGGCCGATGACGAACGAATTCCGGTATCCGATCTATATTGTCGCCCGATTGATCAGTATCCAGGAAATCGTGGAACGGGGCGAGTCCGTCATCGGCATCTCGCTGCTTGCCGGCTCCTATATGAAATCGGCGCTTGCTTTGTACGCGCTCAACCTAACGGTCGTGAAGCTGATCAAAGCGCGGGATCAGCTGCTGCCGGTCGCCCCTCTAGCCCTGCTCGGGTTTTTATTGTCGCTTGTGACCGTCAAGCAGGAAGCGGCCTTTAATGAAGTGCTGCTGTCCTGGCCGTTCGTCACCTTCTCGGCAAGCTTGCCGGTATATGTGTTGTGCATATTAACGATCGTGAAGAAGCTGCTCCCGGGCCAGCGGCAGACAAGGCGTTAATCCGTCAGTCCCGGAGCGCCGGCAGAATCTGTTCCTTGATCAATGTCCACCGGTCGCGCGGATTCATGACGAATGCCGAGGCCATCGCTACGACCAGATCTTGATCCGGCATGCAACAAATCATATTCCCGCCGTCGCCCACCGCGGAATATGCGAACATGCCGTCTTCCTCCCGCAGCCACCATAAGTAACCGTAATGATTGGGGTTCATCGCTATCGATTCGTTTATCCAGCTCGCGGGAATAACCGGCTCATTGTCCCACATGCCGCCATTCAGATACAGAAATCCAAACCTCGCCATATCGCGAGGCGTCAGCGTAAGCCCCCATCCTCCTGCCGAGTTGCCGTTCGGGTCTTTTACCCACCCTCTCACCTCGCTGCCGAATAATTGTTCGAAACCGAACGCGCTCATCTCGTAATCCGGGATCGCCTTCATACCGATCCGCTTAAATAACCGTTCGTTGGCAAACTCCCGGGCCGTCGTTCCCGTACAGCGGGTGAGGATGGCGGATAGCAGGTGCGCCCCTGCCGTAGAATATTTAAAGTCGCCGACCCTTCCTTTTTGACCGAGCATGTCCAGGGCATACGTCGTCCAGTCGGGCTGCATACACATCCGATCCAGCGGTTCGCGCCAATCCTCGAACGGATAAGGGGCCGTCATCGTAAGAAGATGGCGCAAAGTGATTTCCCCCTTCTGACTATTGCCTTCACCAGATCCGTATTCGGGGAAAAAATCAAGCAACTTCTGGTCTATGCTCCGAATATATCCCGCATCTACGGCAATGCCTACGAGGGCCGATAGGATGCTTTTCGTTACCGAGGCCACATGGTGAGCATCGTCCGGACCGTAGCCGTTCATGTAATTTTCATAGACGACGAATCCGTTTTTCACCACTAGGATACCGCTGATATTGCTGTACTCGGACATGAGGACTCGTTCAAGATCCGCAAGCCGCCCCGCATCCATATATAAGTCCGCCGGGTCGCCGGGCCGCCACTCCGTAGTCGGCCAGTAGCTTCTCTTGCTCGTTCTGTTTGTTCTCACAGTCGATCCCCCGCCCATTCACGATTTGTGTTCAATCGATGCTTTTTCGCAACAGGAAAAAATACCTCAGTCAACAGTTCCCCAGGAGCTGCAGCCCGATCAGGAGCGGTTAGGTAAATCTCATAAGGGGAGTTCACCAATACATATCCTTCCTGATCCATCCATCCCCTCAGCTTCGCGTACACCGACGTTAATTCCGAATAGGAGCCGTTCAGGACGGCCTTCGCACATGGGCCGCCGTTCAACTCTCTCGTTCCTTCCCCGATCTCCCGGATCGGAATCGCAAACTCCGTATCGTTGCCGGTTGGATCGTACTCGGGGCTGTGGTAGATCGTAATCGGCTTACCCAGCAAGGTGAGCTTCTCCTCGGCGATCTTTTCATACAGCCTGCTGAAATACGGATCATACCCTGCCGCATAGTCGTCACTAGTCATCATCCGGCGCATGTAAAGCACATTCAACGTCCGGGTCTCGACGAGCTGCACTTCGATCCGGTCCAGATAGGACATGATCGGGATACCCGCCTCCAAATTAAAGATGTCGGTGTTCAATTGGTTTAACGAACATTCAATTGCCTTTCGTTTCTCTTGTAATTCTCTTCTCTTTCGGTTCAGGATGGAGTGAAGATTCTCCTCGGCCAGATCGTCTTCCAGGTCCAACATCGTTTTGATTTCTTCCAAAGAAAACTGATACGATTTCAACCGGCTAATAAAGAGCATCTGATATAACTGCCCGATGGAATAATACCTATAGCCGTTCTCCGCTTGAATTTCATCCGGTTTAATTAACCCGATCTCATCATAATACCGGAGCGTTTTTGCAGATACTCCGCAAATCTTCGAGAACTCTCCGATCGACAGCACACGGTCACTCCCATTCTTCATCAATTGCCCCCTGCGTCGTTCGTTCTACCGGGTTCATCTTCACCTTACACCTTCCCCTAAGGGCAAAGTCAACTGTGGGAGAAAGCAACAAAAGAGCAGGACGACAAATTCTCAGTCGCCCCGCTCTTCCTTCATCCAATTAGTACCTCCCGAAAAGTCTACGCTTTCGGTACGTATCCTCCGTTATCGAACATCCATTCCCCGGGTTCCGTCAGCACCTCGATATCAGGATGGCGCCGGGCTTCCTCCAGCATCGAAGCAGATATCAGGATCTCCCCTAAGTGCAGCGTATCGCGAATCCGCACCAGACGACAAGTGTTATAATCGAAAATATTGCACGTCTTGACCGCAGCCTTGATCGCATAAAAGTCGTTTTCCATCGTCGCCGAAATATTGCAGGGTAAACAAACGGTTGAGGTCAGGCCGTTGGCGTAGGTCGCCTCCGCGTTCATCTTCTCCACCAGACGGCGGGTCGTAAAGTCGGATAACCCGATTCCGGCGGCATTCCCCTTCGATTCGGGCGTCAGGTCAAGCGCCACGATCTTGGTGACATCCGGCCCTCCGTAAGCGTACGGGGTCGGGAAGCGGCCGGTCACGTTCGGGTCCATCCCGTCGCCGCTAATGTTTTTCCCGATCCAGTCGATCACCAGTACGTCGATTTGTTCGAACAGCAGCTTCGGGATGCGTTCCTTGGCTTCCACCAGCAGTTCTAATTCCCGCTCCTCCACTCGTTCGATCGGAAGCGCTTCGATCCGGCATGTCTGGTCGTATGCATTCTCCACGATCGCGATGCCGAAAACAATCGGCAGTTTGCGGATCATAACGCGTGCCGCAGCGGGCATATTCGCGGCCATATGTTTAAAGCCAAGCTGATGGATCGCCTCGGCTCCCTTTTGCTTGCCGAGACCGATGGCGATCATTTTCATTACGCCGCTTTCATAAGGTCCGCGAAAAGCCGTATGAGGCTTGATTCGGTTGATGACAACGATCGCATCGGCCTCCAAGGCGTACCGGTCTACATATACGGGTAAACCGTTATCCAGCGTATCGATAACGGCGACGTCCATCGAGGCCCGGATCGGTGACCCCATAGCCGCTTCCGTAATACCGAGCTGCTTCAGTATTTCGACCTGACCTTCGGCCGTCGCTCCGCCATGACTGCCCATGCAGGGAACGATAAACGGCGCAGCGCCCGTTTCTTTGATCCGGTCGATCGTCGTTCTGACGATGACAGCCAAATTTTGAATCCCCCGGCTGCCGACCGCCACCGCGACCTGCTGCCCCGGCTTCAGCCGATCGACCGTCCCGGGCTTCTCCAGCTCGCAGCGGATATGGCCGGGAATGTCGTCAATCCGGGTACTGTCGAACTTTTGCCGAATCCGGGCCATCGGCGGCAGCGGAATCGGGTCCAGCAGCTTGCGGATGATGCTCATCGCGGTAACCCCCTCGTTCCGGGGCTGTTCTTCATCCGATCCAGAAGCTCGATGATCAATACGACGTTGCGGATAATATGGTACGGATCTTTTACCGGCAGAGCGACCACTTTATCGATCGGTTCGCCGCTCCGCCGCCGGATCTGAATCCATTCTCCGATCCGCTCGTCCGGATGCGGAAACGTACGGAACGTGTAGTCGTGAATGCTGCGGTAATCAGCAAGCATCCGCTCGTCACCCGTCAAACTGTAGCCAAGCATAGTCGTATACAGCGCCTCCGAGTGAACCCACCACAGCTTGTTGTCCCAGTTTTGCTCGATCTGCCCGACCATGGCTTCATGTTCCAGGCCGTTCCGCGATCCCCGAGGCTGCCCACCGTCCCGGTCAACAAATAGCAGTAAACCTCCGTATTCGTCGTCCCAGCCGAGTTCCACCATCTTTTTCACCGTCCGGACCGCCCGGCCGACGTAGTCCTCCATCCCCAGCTTGACGGCTGCATGGATGACGAACCACATGTCTTCGATCGAGTGACCGGGGTTGCAATAACGGCCCAACAGCGTGTCGGCACGGGAATAGTCGGTACGTATCATTTCGTTCAGCACCCCGTCCGCATCGACAAAATGGTCCATAATCTCCAGCAAAAACGCCTTCATGCTGCCTCTCAACCATTCCGCCCGGTTGCTTCCGTCGTCGCCGGTTTCCCATTCTGCTGCTCCAAGCGCCTCTTCCGCCTCCAGCAGCTCCTGGGTCACATTAAGCAAGATCATTGGAATGTTGTGCGAACGGTACCCGCTCGGGGTCGGATAAGGCACCATTTCGTATGAACCGTTTTCGATGCGCCGGACGATCGATCGGTACAATGTTCGCGAAAAGTCCAGGCTAACGAAGTCACCCGATACTGCGGCGTATTTAGCCAGTCCGGCCACGACGAAACAATCCGCGAATATGCTTGAATCGTACCGCTCGTTAGGCGGATTCAGCTTCGGCTCGCCGGCGCGGTTCAGCACAAAGGCACAATTTCCGTTCTCCAGAACGGAATGGTCCATAAGAAACTTCGCTCCCCGCTCAGCCAGCCGCAGGAAACGGTCCCGTTCATCGGTATCGAACGTATCCGTGCTTAGGGAAGCCAGCTTGGCATACATCCAGACGAATCTGCCTTGCGACCACGTATATTTGTCCGTAGAGACGAGACATTCTCCCGTGTTGTCGTAACAGTTAAAGAAACCGCCGTATTCCTCATCCGCGGAGCGAAGCCAGAACGGCAGCAGAACCCGCTTCAGATGATCCTCATAAAACGTGCGGAGCGTTCCTTCCTCCCATGTTTCGTTCATATCCGATCTCCTTATTCCGCCCCCATCATGTCCCGGACAACTCGGGCCATTTCCGAGCAATCGTTGGCGCCGTAGCCTTGTTGATGTCCGATTCGCAGCAGGTTCAGGCCGCCGTCCAGAACGAAGGACGGGAACTGGTGTTCATCGAACAATTTCTTTACATAACTTAAATCTTTCAAGGCCAAATCGAGGGCAAATGACGGGTCATACGTTTTGTTGACGATTTTGGCCGCGTTGCTCTGATACATCGGGCAATTGACTCCGCTGTTGCCGATAATTTCGAACAGCTTGGCGGTATCGAATCCGAGTTTTTCCGCCAGCGGGAATATCTCCGAGTAAAGCGCGATATACATGATCGACAAATAGTTGTTGGCCAGCTTGGCGATATTGCCTGCCCCCGGCCCGCCGACATAATGAACGCCGCGGGAAGCAAAAGTGTCGATAACCGGCTTGCACTCCGCGAATGTGTCCTCGTCGCCTCCGAAGGTAACGATTAAACTGCCCTGCTCGGCATGCATCGGCGTACCGGTGAGCGATGCGTCGGCGAACCGGCCGCCAGCCGCTTTCACTTGCGCGTGCAGCTTGCTGGAAGACAGCGGATAGCTGGTGCTCAAATCTACGATCGTTTTGCCCTCTACTCCATGGGCGATATATTGCTCTACGATTGCTTCCACCTGGGGCGATCCCGGCAACGATAGGAATACGAGGCTGCTTGCATCCAGCACTTCCTCGACGGTCGAAGCGACGGCCGCCTTGTCCGCGAACGCACTGCTGTTGCTCTCATTAATATCGAATACCGTCAGGGTATAGCCCCCTTCGATTAATTGCCGGCAAATCCCGCTGCCCATTCTCCCCAAACCGATGAACCCGATCGTTTTCATATCCGTTCCTTCCTTCTCCGAATGATAAGGGGGCGGTCGTTTTTCGCCGCCCCCGTTTGTCGTCACTGAGACGCTTTTTCTTTATCGATTAACGCCTGGAAATCTTTTTGCGCTTTCTCGGCCGCGGCGGTGAAATCTTTGCCCTCGATTGCGGCGCTCATCGGCGCGCTGATGATGTCTCTCGCTTCGGCTACCCCAATCACTTGAGGCCGGTCTACCCCAACACCGATCTTCGAGCTTTCGTTAATAACTTTGACCAGATCGGCCGGGTAACTCTTCGTCGATTCCGGATTGCTCCAGACGGACTGTCTGGCCCCCGGATTGCCGGCGGACTGGGTTTTCAGCACGGTTTCCTTGCTGGTCGCCCATTTGACGAACTCGGCTGCCGCTTCTTTATTTTTGGAGAATTTGCTTACCGCAAGCGCACCGGAGCTGACGTTATACGGACGCGCTCCCGCAGGACCTGCCGGGAACATCGCATAACCCACCTTATCGCTGACGGTCGATTTCGTCGGATCTGCCACGTTCAGATAGATCGCGTCAGCGTCGGTGAACAACGCGACCTTACCTTGAGCGAAAGCGGCGGCAGCTTCCGTCCAATGCATATTGATAGCTCCGGGAGGACCGTACTTGCTCAGCATGTCGCCGTAATATTTGAAGGCGGCCATCGCTTCCGGCGTGTTCAGAGTCGCCTTGTCCCCATCATGGAACTTGCCTCCAAAGCTGTACAGGAAGCCGGAGAATTGAGTTACCGCGACGACCTTTTTGCCGCGCGCCGCGAAGCCGTACATCCCGTTTTTCGGATCATGCAGTTTCTCCGCAGCTTTCATCAGCTCGTCCATCGTTTTCGGGACGGCGATGTTGTTTTTCTCCAGCAAATCTTTGCGGTAGTAAAGCACCTCGCGCTCGGTCGTAATCGGGATCGCGATCAGCTTGCCGTCATAGGTCGACGAATCGAGCGAAGATTGGATAAAGTCTTTCACGTCATAGCCGGCATCGTTGGTTACGAACGGATCGAGAGGCTCTACCCAGCCGTTTTTGGAGAACAGCTTGGTCTCGTCAAGCGGCCGGATAAACATTACGTCCAGCGAGGAGGTTTTGGCCGCCAGCTCGACTGCCAGCTTGTTGCTGGTCTGCTCTTGGCTGAACGAATCGATTTTTACTTTGATCCCGGTTTTTTGCTCGAATTCCGGCAGCATCGTCTTGATTGTATCCAGCCACGGATGGACAGCCATGACGAATCGGATTTCCTTCCCGGCATACGGCTTGTCCTTATCGGCTCCGCTCCCGGTGTTGGTCTCGCCCGTCTGTCCGCTTCCTCCCGAGCCGCATGCCGACAAAGCGCCCGCCAGCATAACCGATGCCAGCATAACCGACGAAGTTTTTTTCCACGTATATTTCATAGTAGCCCTACCCCCAGCTTCGTATTGTTTTGCCTGTTTCCCCCATTGCCTTGAACCGTGAGTTTACGTTTGACTCTACCTTTACATTGTTCCGCTTGCGCACGCTCTATGCCGGTTCTCACCTCCCTTTTGGAATCCAGCTACTATAGCGCTTACATCTCAGCCTTTAACCGCTCCGGCTGTCAAGCCTTGGATGATGAAACGTTGGCTGAGCAGCGAAATCACCAGGATCGGTACCGTGATCAGCACGGCGGCCGCCATCAGCGCACCCCAATCGATCGATGCGTAGGAGATGAAGTTGAATATCGCGAGCGGCAGCGTCTGCGTCTCGCCCCCTGCCAAGGCCATTGAGAAGACGAGATTGTTCCAGGAGAAAATAAACGACAAGAGCGATGCGGTAATGATGCCCGGAACGGAAAGCGGCAATATGATCCGCAAGAACAGGCCGAGAATCGAAGAACCGTCGACAATCGCCGCTTCCTCCAGCTCTTTGGGCAAGGAGTCGAAATACGGGATCATGATCCAGATAATAAACGGCAAGTTAATCAACAAATGGCTGAGCGATAGCGCAAAATGGGTATCGACAAGCCCAAGCTTGGAAAAAATAACGTACCATGGGATTAGAAACGTAATGCCGGGAATAAACCGCACCATCAGGATGACCAGCCCCAGCATCGTCTGCTTGTACCGGGAGATGGAATAGGCGGCCGGTAACCCCAACACGATTGCCAGCAAAGTCGAGGATACCCCAATGATCAGACTGTTCAGAATGGGCTTCACGAATTCGTAGTCGTTAAAGACGGTTTTGTAATTGCCCGTAATCGGCTCAAATACGAACAGCTTATCCATAGACATGATTTGTACCTGTGTTTTGAAAGAAGCTAAAACCATCCAGATGAACGGAAAACATACGATTAATAAAATCGCCGCTAATCCTGCGTAAAACAGAATGGAGGCCGGCCGTATCGACGACGCGCGCTTTCCGCTCGTTTGAACCGTCTGGATCATAAAGCGTCACCCGCCTTTTTCCTTACATACACGAAGATCAGACTGATCAAAGCGACCAACAGTAAAAACAGCATGATGAGCGCCGAACCAAGTCCGACTTTGAAGAACCCGAATCCCAGCACATAACCGTACGTATTTAAAGTCTCGGATGAATTGCCGGGTCCGCCCTGCGTCGTTGCATAGATCAGGTCAAACGTTTTCAGGGCGTCGATCATTCTCAGCAGCATCGCAACCACGATCGTCGGAATGAGCATCGGAATTGTAATTTGCCAAAAGATCTGCCATCGTGTCGCCCCGTCAACGACCGCCGACTCATAGGGTTCATGCGGAAGCGTTGTCATTCCTGCGAGCACGATAAGCGTAATCATCGGCGTCCACTCCCATACATCGACGAGCATCAAGGAAGGCATAACCGTTTCGGAGGAGGTCAGCCATGCCTGCGGCGCGATGCCGAACATTCCTAGCAAGTAATTGGCGAAGCCGACCGTCGGTTCGAAAATCAGCATCCAGACCATCGCAATCGCTACGGGCGTCGACACCATCGGGAGTAAAAAGAGCGTTTTCACAACACTTTTAAAACGAAAACTGCGATTTAGCAGCACCGCGATCAGCACTCCGAGAATCGTCTCAGCGATCACGACACCAAAGGAAAAATAGATGGTGTGCCAAGCGGATTCCCAAAACCGCGAATCCGCAAGCAGCTCAGCATAATTTCGCAGCCCAATCCACTGCGGCGCCGACGTACCCGACATGCTCCATTCGTGCAGGCTGAGCCACGCCGTATAACCAAGCGGGAAAACAACCATCAATGCAACGAACAGCACCGCCGGCAGAGAGAACAGGTAACGGATATTACGATCAACCCAACTTGAAACCATAACATCACCCTTCTTGTCAATTGTGTCCCGGTAGCCGCTTACGATAAGGTGATGGATGAAGAGGCTTCCGTTTTCTTGAAATAATTCGGGTACTTCTCCAACAGCTCGGCTTTCTCAAAGCGGGACTTCACATGCTGCCGCAGCTCCTGCTCAGCCATGATCGGGTCGCGCAAACGAATGCTTTCCACTATCCGGGTATGCTGGGCGATAATCGTCTCCCAATCAAAGTAAACGGCAAGCAGCAGGTTGCGGAACCTTTTATAATGAGCGAGCATCTGTTGAATGACCGACCACGTTCTTTGCTTATGACATTTGTTAAATATCGTTTCATGAAACAGCTCGTCCAGTTCGTGCATCTTCTCGTAGTTATTATGTCCGCTGTAGATGCGCTGCTCGGCGAGAAGCGCTTCCATTTCCACGACATCGCGTTCGGTGAACGTTTCGCAAGCGATTTTCAACACGGCTACTTCCATGTTTTCCCGGACGAATCGGGCTTCTTCAACCTGATCGATATCAATCAACGAGATAAAGGAACCTTTCTGCGGATAAATGACGATCAAGTCCTCTTCCGCCAGTTTGATAAACGCTTCTCTCGTAGGTGTGCGGCTTACTTCCAGCTTGTCGCTTATCTCCTTCTCCGAGATCATCGTGCCCGGCTCCAGCTTCAGGCTCAAAATATTTTTCTTGACGATATCGTAAACGTAATCCCGGCTCGAGCCTTGCCTTTGTTGTGGTTGACTCATTGCATAACCCCCTCTGTCTTTCTGATATACTAGTATACTACCATACAAGTTAAAAATACGCAACGAAGGAATGATCGTTTGGATTTCTCACAAGTGAACAACATAAAAAAAATCCCCGGTTATCGAGGAGGTAACCAAGGATTTGGGCTAAGTGTAAGCAACCAAATAAATAAGATGTCCATGCCGCAGGGCAGCACAGTAGCAGGATGAAAATAAACGGGTGTCGAAGAAAGTCCATGCGGCTGGTGAAGGAAGGTCGTGACTCATTGAAAGTTTTCATCCTTCGGGATGTGAACCTGAAAATAAAAGTTTCTTGCACCTTCTATTCTCGGCGTATCGGGATGACAACTACGAATAGAATCGGTTTGCACCCCTTACTTCAACCATCTAACCGGGTATGTACCTTTTTCGCGGATTTTAGTAGTCCCAAACCGCTCTTATTTCACATTCGGAGTGGGATTTGGACAAATTAAGAGGTACGAACCGCTCTTATCCGTTGCATAGTGACGGTCAACCAGGGTCGTTCCTGCTTATCATGAACGGTCTGCAACACACTTGCGGGCACTATCACTAACTTCTATACGAAGCCTGTTCCATGATGAGTGGCTCTGCAATAGCGGCAGCTTTTCTTCGTCTGGAATGCCTTGCTTTCCACTTTAAGTAGAGGCGATAGGTCCGCATAGCAAAAGTGTTATTTTCACTTTGAAGTCTTTTCTAATAAATTGCTCCGCTTAAATGATTGTCAAACCATTCTTTACATTTTTGTAACATACCGATTGTTATTTGATGATTCACTCCAGCGTATTCCACTAATTCTAAATTCCCGGCATACTTGTTGGGCATAACACTCATAAAGTGTCGCTGGCTATCTATTGGAATTGTCGTATCATCCTTGCCATGAAGCATAAGGAGGGCCTTACTTTTCATATTTTTTAGGTGTGATACAGGATCGTGAGTTTCTACTAGCAGCCGTTTTCGGGGACACATCGGATCTATCCCTTTTTTTTCGCGATATAAATCCTCAAACGTGGTCCAGGCGCAAGAGCCATTAATCACGACAGCTGGTGCAATTCTGGAGAAGTTGGAAAAAGCGCCTGCAGCAATAAAGCCGCCGCACGAGTGTCCAACAATCCCTATTTGATCTTGTGTTGTTGATATTTCACTTGCGATTACTCCAACTTCTTGTATCCCTTGTAACACAACTTCCCAGAAGTAGTCTTCCAATACCGTATCGTCAAAATAATTAAGTTCTCCTCGTTCCCCATGATACGGCAATTCAGGAATTATGACTCGGTAACCCCAACTAGCAACCAAAGAGCCGAAAAAGTTATAATTCTCGATATTCGAGGCCCAGCCGTGGTACAACAGGATGGTGCTTTTGGACGGAGAGGTTGGCGTAAATTCTAGGCAAGGTATGTCTCCGACGTGAAACTTTATATGTGTGCTCATTATTCCTCCGGATACGTTCCCCTATTTAATCAGTCCCTTATTAACAACCCCGCCGCCAATCGCAATCTGATAGCCGTTAATGTCCCGGAATGTAAACTCGCTCCAATCTTTTGGTGTAATGCGGCTCTCTAACGATCGGTATGTTTTGTTCCATCACTTCTTTGGCTAACTCATCTACGGCATTGGTATAGGCAAAAACGTCAAAATACTGCTCCTCATAACGGGAACTGATCGGGCTCACTTCTTCCTCTTGCAAGGCTTCAACTAAAATTAGTGTGAGACTATCCCTCGATATATGATGATGTTTTACTTTGGAACCGTTCACTTCATATATAAAACCTAACTTGGAGTAAAATTCAACGGTTTGTTCCAAGTTCTTCACTACCATTACGAATGAAGAACCTTCAATCGCTATTGCGGACATTGGGATCGCTCCTGACCTGGTAAATTGTTACTATTAAACAAAGTATATATAGTTGATCCCCTGATTGTAAACTCAGTCTGTCGAACGAGATCTCGCTTTCATCATCCCGCTCAACCGATTCCATTTTGCAGTGAAAAGATCCGCAATCAGACCAGCCCAATTATTAGCTCTCTTAAATTCCTGATAGTACTGGTTTGGCCCCATTGATTCCTACCCCCGTCTCGGTCGATTAATACGGATTTCATGCCAGCACAGTTAGCGCCTACTATATCTTTGTTTTCGTTTCCTACATAAATCATATCATGCGGATCGATCCCCATTTTCTCTGATAGAAAATAAAACCCTTCCATACGGGGTTTACGATATCCGACATCTACGGACGTAACAATCACATCTATATAGGCTTGAATCAAACGAATATCCCGAAATACAAATTGCTTGTCCATACCGTAAGGAACATCTGTCAGTACCCCAATCTTTACATTTCGTTCTTTTAATGTTTTAAGCGTGCTTAACGTATCCGGATAGAGATGAGAATCCTTCTGAAAGTAACTAAAAAAAGTTTCAATTGCATGCGAAAGGTGAGTATCGTCTGAGATGCCCCACTCTTTGAGGATCTCGCGAAAAATTTCGGTATCTGTAACTTCAAAATCCCTAGGGTTTTCCCTTGTGTTATAACGAGATAAAATCTCCAATGCTTGATTTTGCAGTTCACTGCTGGCACTTACACCAAGTTCGGTTTGAACTCTCGAAATTGCATCCTTGTATAAAGTGCTCCAGTTTAAAGGAACATTTGGGTAACAAATAAGTGTTTCACCTAGGTCAAACCCGATTGCTTTCATATACATCTCCATTATGATTAGTTTTCACACCCCGCATTTCTACCAAAACCGCTTCAAAATCCCATATTCAATCACAACTTATGAGCCAAAATATTCACAAGCTTGCCAAAAGGATCACGCACATAAAACCGACGAACTCCCCAAGGCTCGTCCGCAGGGCCGTATTCGATCGGGAAGCCGGCGGCCTTCATCCGTTCGAACGCTTCATCGACATCGTCAACTTCAATCGACAGATCCGGCGTTTGCGTACCGGAACCTCCTTGCGAGGCGAAGCTGATCTGGACGCCCATCTCCTCGCTTGACCCGTACGTTGTGATCCACCCGTGATCCATCCAGACATCCAGACCAAGTACATCTTCGTAAAAGGATTTGGCGGCGTTGATATTCGGTGTATGGATATTGGCGACAATACGTTTGACTTTCATAAGAACCCCTCCCTCTCAAAAGATCAGTTACTTCTGGCACAGGGACTGACAGGACTGGCGCTAAGAAGGTGAAGCTCTGCCTGCCTGCTCCTTCTCCCCTTGTTTCCCGGCAATCCGCCGCTCTTCGGTCGACCCTTGGGAAAAAAACTCAGATCCTAACTCTTTCTTCGCCAATCGCGTTTCCCCTTTTTTTCCTGAGAGATTTTGTAATAGTCCTCGGTCAAAGAGGGACTGCTCTCCCAGATTCGCCTGGCTCGGCTCCGGCATCCGGTTTTCCATAGTCATTGACCGTGTTCGGTTCGTCAGCTCTCGCAACTTCTCTTTGGGAACCGTAAGTTCCTCGGATTCAGTTTCCTAAGGAACATGGAAGCGACGATTCGAATAGCCCCTCAAACGATCTCGCGATCCGTTCGGTTAGTTCTTTGTCCAAACCATCCAGCAGAATGTTCGCTTACAGCGGGCTTAGTGGTCCGCCTGTGGATTCAGCGCGGCTTCTCAGCCGCGGTTACGAAGTGACTTCGCGTATTCCACAGGCCTCCCCAGATAAGAACGTCATCTTTCTGCCCCCAGCCCCGTTCGGGACTTTCACCCTTGAGATGACGCCCATGCTGGGCGTACACAAAAAGAAAATGAGCTGCCGCGCAGGGGCCGCGCAGGAGCTCATTTTCTTTTGTATCCGTTAGATTAATCTCTTCTTCCTATATATAACAAGTGAAATGAAATCCCTAAAACTGAAGGATCTTTCGCAAATTTAGTAAGCATATTACTTTCGAAAGTTAGCGCTTGCTCTCATAGGTTATTCATCCAATGAACCGATGCGATGAATGTTTTTTTGCTGTTGATACAAATGCTCGACTTCCAATGATGTTAACGTTTTGCCAAATATCATCACATGATCCATCATGCCGGTGAAGTACGAAGTGCCGGCAGGACTTCTGCCGATGGCGTCCGGTTGTGTCGGCAGAAAACGCTCATAAACGCTTCGGCCGAAACTGACGGAACCGCTGACCGGCTGTTGTTCGACACCATCCACATATAACCTGATGTCCTCCCCACTAATGTCCAGGATCCCGACGATGTGGCGCCAAGTTCCCGAAGGCTGATAGGCAAAATCTTTGCTTGAATACGGATCCGCAGGTGTACTTCTTCCGGCAACCCGGATGGAATTACTTAATACAACAAGCTCATAGCCTGCAGTCGCTCCATTAATCCTGGTTCCGAACAGCGTTCTGCCGCCGGAATTGGGAAGTACCCTTTCGTTAATCCAGCCGGAAAAAGCAATCGACGGCGAGCCGTTTAAGGCCGCCCCTATTTTGTAATCCAAATCGACGTAGTCGACATTCCCGTCAAAACGCAAGCCTTGGCCTTGCTCCCCGCTAAGCCACGATGCCCCCATGATTTTTCCATTCAACTCGGAATCGGATGAGTCCGGTGCCTTCGTCCCGCTTCCTTCATTAAACTTCCAATATCCCTTCAGCCCGTCGTATGCCAGCTCATAAATTTCATTCGGCGACAAAGCTCTCCCGTATACTTTCACCTCATCGATCAGACCGTCGAAAAATCCGCCATTCGCCGAACTTTTGCCGATCGTATCCGGATGTTCTGAAGATCCGGGATGGTAAGCTTGGCTGCCGAAAGCGATCTTCCGATCTTTCACTGGAATTTGCGGCACGCCGTCGATATAAAGCTGAATGGAATTGTTCTTATAATCGATAATTCCCGCTACATGATGCCATTGCGCCGTAGAGGTAAAGGCATAGTCTTTATACTCGTAATTCTCGTCCGCTCCGCTTCTGCCGCCGACTCTGATGTGATTGCCTCGCAGTAGAACTTCGGCTCCAGCTTTCTTATTGGCTGCATTTGTTGTGAACATCCACTCGCCTTCACTTTCTGCAGGCAGCGAACGATTGTTGATCCAACCCGCAATCGTGACGGCGGAAGCATTGTTCAACGCCGATTTCAATGTATTCCCAAGATCCACGTACTGATCGATTCCATTGAAGCTTAGCGCACCTTCCATATAACCCGAGGTCCTCGTCGCTCCATATACGGTTCCGGTTACGCCGAATCTGGAGGAATCCGAAACGAGCGATCCGGATGCTTCATTAAAGGACCACGCGCCTCTGGGAGGATCCATATAACTCCGAAAATTTTTGAACCGGTGAAAGGTGATCCGATTGCTGTTATGATACGTATCCGCGCCGTCATAGGAAGTACGGACAGCATAGATGATATCATCTCCGTCGATCTGCCAATCGACATATTGGAAACCGACCTTGGCTATCGAGTTAAGATCAGATAGACCTGAATCGTCCGATATCAATTGCCGAACATGATTCCAGTGCACAAGGTCGGCCGAAGCATACAGCGAAAGCACATTTCTTTGATCCGCTTTGGAAGGAACTGTATTGTTATTTACAAGAGATAAATAGGTCCCGCTCGGTTCATCGTAGAGCAATGTGAATTTACTCATCCCGCCGGGAAAATCGATGAAGCCTGTGGCCGGATCGAAGCTGACGCTGCTGTTGTCCGCCGACAACTTCACGATCGCCGCTTTACCGCTTATCGGAGTCGAATTCACCCGCAAAACATTCCACAGTTCTCCGTTCGGCGCTTGTACGATATTCCCTTCCAGCCATCCGGGCTTCGTGCTGTTCCACGATGCGGGTGTCCAGTCCGGGTTGTACGACAGCTCATTGGTTTTCGTCCAATTCGCCGCGTCCAGCAAGTCTGCATTCGCAGGCGCGGAAACGACCATCGCTTTGAAGTGCTTCGGCCATTCGTATGGAGGGCCTGCGGCTTCAAAAGCTCGGTATATCCTACCGTTTGCGATAATGACGGAAGTAGGTGCGGTCTGGTACCCGTCTGTACCGTTCGTTCCGTTCGCTGTAAATAATAGCCCGCTTTTCGAATCGGACGGCGTCGTCCAGGTGCTGCCGCGATCTACGGATTTGCGGATGACGATCGATTTGAACGGCTTGCCGGAAACACCGAATAAATAAACGGCACCTTCGTGCATAAACAGTTTGCCGTAATACATTTGGTCGAGCAGAGCAGCCTTCACCCAAGATTGCCCATTGTCCTCCGAACGGAAAATGGAAGTCTTCTGACTTGGGTCGCTCGGACCAAAATAATCATGTGAAGCGAGTAATGTATTTTCGTCCACACGCACGATACTCGGCGAGCCAAGATAAACCCGAGTGGATGCATCGCTGAAATCAATCTGCGAAACAAGCGTTCGGGAAAACTCCGAATCGTAGATTTCCGCTGGAATGCCGGGATCGTTCGGCTTATCGGATGGCTTCTGAGACCAGAGCGTCTGATTATTGAATAAGGTAACAATCGTAACCGCTAGAAAAGTAAGAACGAGCAGGAGTTTTTTCATGCTTCGAAGTTGAAGTTTCATTGCTTTCAACCCTTTCCTTCCATATCGATCGGACCCATCCAGCTGGCCGTTCCGGATTTGATATTGCCGTACAGTTCGAGGTTCGCCCCGTTCCTTTATGAGCCCCCTGTAAACGCTTCTCGTTTCAGCGAGGATGCCGTTATTTTTTTCCTTCAGCTATGATTTTGTTTATTTCTTCATCCATCTGTCGCAGCGCCGTATTGATATCCTTCGTACCCTTCAGTACTTCCGTATTGTATTTATTCATCGCCGTTCTCGCTTTGCTATCGAATAGCGTCGAGACATGGGATTTGGCCGGGGTCGATTTGTAGATGGCCTGAATGTTTTTCCCTTTCAGATAGGCAACATTTTTACCAAATTCTTCTCTCACCTTCGCATCTTTCAGTACAGGCATTTTCGCGTTCTGTGACATGTCAAGCTGCGTTTCTTCGGAAAGAAGCACTTCCACCACCTTATAGGCGGCATCCTTGTTCTCGCTGATGGACGTGACGACGATGCCATGTCCGTCGAATTCATGACCGATCCCCGGTGCTTCCTTAAAGCTCGGGAATGCCGCCATGTCCCAATTCAGTTGGTCGCTTACTTTCGAAATATACGGCAAGAGATTGATTCCGGCAAACATGGCGACCTTGCCTTTCGTAAACTCTCCATAATTGCCGGGGCTGACGAAATTTTCTTTATAACCCGGTATTTCATAGAGCGTCTTGTACATCTCGTAAATTTCTTTCCATTTCTCGCCTGCAACCGCTGACTTTTGCGTCTTTGCGTCGATGATCGGCAAACCGAGTGTCGAAGCCACACGGAACACGTGATCCGGATCGAAGCCCCTGTATGCGTTGCCGTCGATCGTCCGCGTAAGCTTGCGTGCCAGCTCAATCGTCTCCTGCCACGTCATGCCGTCCTTTGGATAGGCCACACCGAATTTGTCGAACAAATCCTTGTTGTAGTAAAGCACGTTAAAGTGCCTCGTGAATGGGACGCCCGATAAATATTGGCCACCGCTGGCGATCTTGAACGAGTCTAGTGCAACCTGCTCAATTTTGCTTGTATCGATCTTATGCTTTTTGAGCATGGGCTCCATGTTGTCCGCCAGTTTCGCCGTGATCACATCGTCGAACAGCAAGTTCGCCTCGAACAGCAAATCGAATTTTTCGCCTTTTGCCAGCAGCAACTCATAACGATCAACGGAATATTTTTGCCGAACCAGCTCCAGGGTAATATTCGGATACTTCTTTTTCACCGGCTCGACAACGAATCGCTGAAACTCCTCATCCGTCACCAATCCCGTATCGACAATTTTTAGCGTGACTGGCTTGCTCCGGTCAAATTCGTCTGCCGGCTCGCCAGGCTTCGGACTCTCTTCGCCCGTACGGACAGCGCTTCCTCCCGAGCTTCCGCCGCCGCATCCGGACATGATCATAGCGAAGGCAAGCGTAGCAATGAACGACTTCCATTTGCGATTCATATGTAACCCTTCCCATTCCATTTGAGATTAAACGTACAACACATTAAAAATGCTTGATTCTCTGAACTTGCGGCTTAACGAATTCAAGTAATCCACTTCCAGCTTGTGTACGTCGGTTAAGGTTTGACTGTCCAGGCTTCGGCTGTTCAGCCCTATCGGCACCCCTTCCTTCTGTAAATAGTACTTGGCGTTCACCGGATAAGGTTGTGAACCGATCAGTGCCGCCGTGCTGAGAAAAGCTTGAACCGCCTCCGCCTTCTGCGGCTCTTGTTTCCAGTTCTTCGCCAGCCAGACATACAGATCAGGATGAAAGTTGCTCATCACGCCGCTAAAACCTGACACGCCCATTTTCAAAGACTCAAGCAATGTGGCGGAATTGGCATTAAATATTTTCAGCGAGCTTCCTTTAACCGCTTTCATTTTCGCGCCGATATCGCTCAAGCTGCATGACGTATCCTTCAGGAAGTAGAACCTTCCGGTCGAAGCGCACCACTTTAAAAGCTCGGGACTTAACAACCGCTTATACGGATAAGGACATTCGTATAATCCGAAACGAATGCCCGGCAGCTTCTGCAGCAGCGTCTCTGCATGCCGAACCCAGACTGTTTCCGATTCATCCGCTGCCGCAAGCCGGTTGGTCACCATGACAAAGGCGTCGATTCCCGCTTGGGCGATGCTTTCGATTTCTTCGATCTGATCGTCCAGACGATCCGAAATATGTCCCGAGGCGATCACCGGAATTCGTCCATGAACACTCTCCTTGACAAAACGGGCAAGTTCAACCCGTTCCTCCAGACTTAGAAAGAACATTTCACTCGATTGGCAAACCGCGAACAAGCCGTCCACCCCTTGGTCGAGATACCAGGCAATCAATCGTTCCAGACCGGAATAATCGATGGCTCCCGATTCCTTGAAGGGAGTGACCATTGTCGGCCATACTCCATCCGCCATTACATCCATTTCGATACCTCCTTATATTTTGTTATGTTTGTAACCTTGTTAGCATTTTCGCACCTTTAAAGTAATGCATTCCGCAACAGCCGTCAAGAGTGAGAAACAAAATATTTCTTGTTTGACTTTTCACTGCTTTCATTTTAAATTAGTTTTGTTAGCTCGTTTATTTCGAAGCTAACAAATCCCGACCGGTGGTGAAGAACTTCCTTTATGAAAGTATCCATGCAGCAAATTGCCGATCGTCTGGGAGTATCCAAATACTCCGTTTCCAAAGCATTGTCCGGAAAGCCTGGAGTCAGCATGGAAACAAGACTGGAAGTCATCGAAACAGCTAAAGCCATGGGTTACAGATGGAGACAGAAGAAAACTTCCAGTGCCCCTGTCGACAAAGCAATACCTAACAAAAAAAACAAACGTCCTGCCGCCGAAGCCGACTCACAACCTTTCATTTTTGTACTGATGGATTCTTCCAAGCTGAATGAGGTTTATTTTTGGAACCGAGTGTTAGCTGGCATCATTAACGGATGTAACGAAGTAGGTTGGAATCATCTGATGATTACGAATTCCAGCGAAGACACGGAGTTTATTTTTCCGGCCTATGCCGACCGTTCCGCTTGTGCCGGGATTGTGATCATCGGCGACGTGCCTGCTTCTTATTTGTTATCTTTGAAGAAACTGAACATCCCGATCGTTTTAACGGATCATGAAGAACCGCTCTCCGGTCTCGATTGTGTAGTCAATTCCAATTTTGAAGCGGCCAGGGCTCTATGCAAACGGATCATTGATTCCGGCTGCAGGTCGATCTTGTTCATCGGCTCCGACCATCATTCCGTCAGCTTTACACAGCGATGGTGGGGATGTCAAAACGCCGTTTTTGAGGAAAACCAGATCTCCAAAAAGCAGCTGACCTTGCGTAAATGGAGCCTTCCGTCGAAATACGAACGCTGGCTCTCCGTATTAGAGGAAAAAATCGCAGGAATTCAACAAGACATGCTGCCCGATGCCATCGTTTGCGCCAATGACGAGATCGCTTTCGACCTCCTGAATTTATTTAAGAAATATCATTTTTCCGTCCCGGAGCAATGCAAAGTGGTCGGATTTGACAATACCGAAAAAGCGGCGCACTCCATCCCCCCTTTGACCACAGTGGATTTGGGTAAAGAGATGCTCGGATATCGGGCGATCGAAGCCCTACAGCGCAGAATCGCCAAACCGGGCTCTCCTCCAGAGAAAATACTACTCACGTTCCGGTTGGTTGAAAGAGAATCCGGGTAAAAGCACCCTTTCCCTAAACTTTGGAAGGTTGCACTTGCCACATAATCTCATCCAGCTGCCACATCTACATCATGAGATTCGGGCAGTATTGGATTTTGCTTTGTAATGCAAGCTAATCCGTCTCATCATGCCTTCTATGTGATTTCAGTTCGTCAGACCGAGGGTTTGCCTCCAGCTTCCTTCAGATTCGGCCTCGCGATCGACACCCTTGCCTTCAGCTCACAGTTCCTACTGCCAAGCCTGTAGCGGACTTCACCGCCTGGTTATCGCCCATGCCGGGCACACAAACAGAAAGAACCTCCAAAACCTGCTTTCTCAGCGTTTTTGAAGGTTCTTTTATGCTACTTGGCGTATGTATGCTCAAGGTATCCTGTTAGGAGATCAGGTATAGCAAAAATAAAGATTTATACGAAAATGAACTAAGCACTTATCTTTAGATTTGTTTTTTAATGTCACTAGTAATGCTTGGGTTTATCCAGGGCCCATGGCCCATTGACCCGCGTGATGGTGTTACATTCGCCGCAGTTGGAACGGGGAAGCTTGGCATGAATGTAACTTGGGTACTCGAAGAAGCTCAGCTGTCCCCATGTACGATTATGATTGGCTATATCTCGAATCGGTTGGTTGGGTGCTCCGCCTTCCTTTAAATTTGCTACAAACATATGAAAACACCTCATCCTCTACTGGTCTCATTATTTCCAGTATTGACAGGTGTTTGCACTTATAACGGCGAAGGAAGCAGTTTTCTTCATTTCCCATTTCTACCAACCCCGCTTCAAAATCCCATCTTCATTCACAACTTATGAGCCAAAATATTCACAAGCTTGCCAAAAGGATCACGCACATAAAACCGACGAACTCCCCAAGGCTCGTCCGCAGGGCCGTATTCGATCGGGAAACCGGCGGCCTTCATCCGCTCGAACGCTTCATCGACATCGTCAACTTCAATCGACAGATCCGGCGTCGGCGTACCGGAGCCTCCTTGCGAAGCGAAGCTGATCTGGACGCCCATCTCCTCGCTAGACCCATACGTTGTGATCCACCCGTGATCCATCCAGACATCCAGACCAAGCACATCTTCGTAAAAAGATATGGCGGCGTTGATATTCGGTGTATGGATATTGGCGACAATACGTTTGACTTTCATAAGAACCCCTCCCTCTCAAAAGATCAGTTACTTCTGGCACATAGACCGACAGGACTGGCGCTAGAATGTAATTCTCTGCCTGACGCTCCTTCGGTCGACCCTTGTAAGAAAGAACAGAAACTCAACTCCTAACTCTTTCTTCGCCAATCGCGTTTCCCCTTTATTTACTGAGAGATTTTGGAATAGTCTCGGCTCAGAGGGGACCTGCTCTTCAAATTTTCCCCTGGCTCTGGTTGTTCCAAACGAATCATAAGGAAGCCACCACCCAGCGAGGGTAGTGGCTTCTATGGTCAAATCACAGTCTAAGTTGTCGCATACGTCCCTCTATCTTCACTACTTGTTATTCAAAACGCTGATCGCCTGGTTTGCGTCCTCCCCGATTTTTTGCATCAGCACATTTACGTCCATCGAGCCGCCGCTATATTCTTTGTAGAACTTCTCGATGCTTCTCTGTACCGCAATGTCCTCGTTCGCAAACATCACGTTGGGAGCCGGCTGTGTATCGAAAAAGGCGGTCACGTTTTTCCCCTTGATCAGCTCCATATCTGCGCCCAGCTCTTGCTCGACCCGCTTGTTCAGCAGCGGAGACGCGCGTCCGGTACTTCGGGCGCTGATCAGTTGCACTTCTTCGGAGGTCAGTAGATCGATAACCTGCATCGCTTCCTCCGGATGTTTCGTGCTGTTCGAGATGGTGATCTGATGCAAGTCCACCGGTGGAGCGATGTTCGGCTTTTCCTTGAAGCTCGGATAACCGGCGACGTCCCAGCGCAGCGTCCTGTACTTTTCCTGCTTCAGGGTAGGGATGAGATTGTAGGCTCCGACCATCGCCAAATTGCGCTTGTCGTAAAAATCGGCAACCGGACTGCCCCGCTCGTTACCCGGGATCGTATCGATCGCTTTCATCATCTGAAAGGCACGGCTCCAACCGTCCGTATGGATCATCGACTTCTTTTTCGCAGCATCGGTAAACGGCAACGACAATTGGTAGCCGAGCCAGTAGCTGTTCAAGTACATAAATCCTTTGTATTGGGTGTTATCCTCGAATCGGCTAAGCCTTTTCGTCACCTCGAGGATGTCGTCCCAAGTCATGCCGCTTTTCGGATAAGGGACGCCGAACTTATCGAACAGGTCGAGGTTGTAATAGATCGCGTTCGTATTCATCGCATAGGGCAAACTGTACAGCTTGCCGTCCACCTTGATATTATCGAGCACCCAAGGCTTAAAGCGGCCCAAGTCGATCTTCATCTTATTCAACAGCGGAGTAATGTCGGTCAAGATGCCGAGATCGCGATATTGCGTATAGTTGCCGATTCCGTAAATTAGCAGATCGGGCACATCCTTCGCCGCAACCAGATCATCAATCATCGTTCCTTTACCCGGCATGACATATTCGACCGTAATATGCGGATATTTTTTCTTAAGCGGTTCGACCATCAGCAGTTGAAAATCGTCTTCGTACAAATAGCCGGCACCGACTGGCTGAAACTTCAGTTTGACCGGTTCCGGAACATTCGTCTTCGTTACGGTCTCCCCGGACTTCTCCGACGGTTCGCTTGTTCCGCCAGTTTGTCCCCCCGAACAACCGGCTGCAAACGCGATCTGTGCAGCCAAAGCCATGAATGCAAACCTTCGACTTCCTTTCACTACAACCACTCCCGCTCAAGTGATTTCCGGGGTCCTCCGGTCTTCCGTTACCCGTTGCGATTCACCGTAAGGGCGAATAAAGAAGTGAGTGTCCTCTCGTGTCCGATTCAGCCCGCTGTCCTGACAAAAAATCCGGTATCCCAATTAGCTCCATTCCCTATACGTAACCGCTTCTCCTTTCTGCAGGTTGGAATAAAAAACGGCGTTGTATCCGTTCAAACAAAGATCCGCTTTCCCCTCATTGTAAACGATCTTGTTGCCGCAGGATTTATCATTCTGGTTCATTGTTTTGCACTTTTTGAAGCGCTTCCATCATGGCGTCCGGCCACAACAAAACAACCGCCCGCTGTAGCAGCCGGACGGCCTTTCGCTTGATTCCTTATTTGACTTCGTTCAAGCGCTCTTCCAGACGATCCCACGTTTCGGTGATGCCCTGCAGCATACCCATATCCATTACGGATTGGAGTGCCTCTGCGGACACATATTCTGAACGGTTCACCAGCTTCGTCTTGCCGCCCAAGTCAATAAACTCCACCGTGACCTCGGTCGCTGGCATCTCGTCGTTCGAATTGCCTTCGGCATCGGAGAAATAGTCGGTAAAGGCAATTGTCTCAGGCTCAGCAATATCTTTGTACACGCCTTTCCCCCAAGATTCCATACCGTAAAAGGTTCCCTGGTTCTCATCCATACACTTCATGCAATAGTGCCAGATCCCGCCCGGGCGGAAATCGATGTTGCAAACGGTAAGCTCCCAGCCTCTCGGCCCCCACCAGTGCTTCAGATGCTCGGGCTCCTTGAACATCCGGTAGACGAGCTCGCGCGGCGCACTGAATACACGCTCCAGAACCAGCACCCGATCATTTTCCACTCTAGATACCATTGCATTGTTAGACATTATAAATCCTCCTCATCTTTAGTCAAACGTTTATCGTTTATCGTTGATCCTGATCTTGCATGTCCCGCAAGTACTGATCCAGCTTGTCGAACCGGTCTTCCATAACGCCCCGGAAAGACTTCACCCAATCATTCATCGCCTGAAAGGGCTCGGACCGGAGCTTGTAAATCCGGCGATTGGCTTCGGCTGTCATCTCCAATATGCCGTTGTCGCTAAGCACCTTCAGATGCTTCGAAGCTTGGGGCTGGCGAAGCCCCAGCCGCTCGGTGATCTCTCCCACGCTCAGCGGGCCGTCGCGCAAAAGTTCGACGATCTTCTTGCGGGTCGGCTCGGCCAGTACGCTTAGCATCGTCACGTCCATGCCCGGAATTTTTCCCGACATGCCGCTCACCTCGTTACATGATGGTCTGTCTGGCTTCTCCCAGCTCCTTTATTCTTATAATCAACTTTCTGTAAGTTAAATATACACCACAAGGAATATTCCTGTAAAGGTATATTTGAAAATAAATTCGCCTGACGTTCCAATCCATCCACACGACGATCGTTTACACCAAAAATAAACAAAAACCCGCTGCTCGGGCGGGTCCATTTCAATCTCAATCTCAATCTTTCGGCAACTGTTCAGACGGCAGGTCGTTTCCTTGCATCTTCAATAAATAAGTGAGCTGCTCGTTCATCGTTTCCGGACTGTGGGCAAAGCCGTCCTCGTTCCATTGAATAAGCAAGCCCATAATTGCATTGGCCTGATACGCAACCAGCAGGGAGAGATCGATCCCGCCTAACGGATAAACCGAGGAGCTCAGCTGCATTAAGCTTTTAATCTTGTCCAGCAACGAATAATAGTAAGATAGAGGCGACTGCTTCTGAAAGACGATTTCATAGAACGGCCGGTATTTCTTCACATGATGAAAAATCCGGATCGTCGACGGATCGAGATGGCTCGTCACCAGATGCGACACATGCCGGTAAGGCTCATAGTAGGAGTCCTCCAAATCCCGGAGCAGCTCTTGAAGATGCTCGTCGAACAAGGCACCGACGTCCTTATAGTGCAAGTAAAAAGTGCCCCGGTTCACGTCCGCTTCCCGACAAAGGGCGGATATGGAGATCGATTCGAGCGATGTCGTTTTCAGCAAAGCAAGAAGCGCTTGATGCAGCGCTTTTTTCGTCTTTATAACTCTTAAATCGTTTTCGTTCATATCCGCTTCCCCTTGTTTATCCTCGCTTAGGTTCCCCTTAATGAACATTATCATCCACAATTGTTCATCATCTATTTATGGACTGTATTATATAACGGAATTGATCAAATGTATACTTTGTAGACGATAGTTACAGGCACAAAAAAAGCCGCAAGCAGCCGGAAGGACTGTTTGCAGCTTGGTAGGTCTGCTCGCTTGGGGATCATAGGCTCACAAAAGGCGAACCACAGCTTTTTCCACGTCGCCTAACTCTACATTGGGTTTTACCATCGAAGATATTTAGCAGCTTATCTAAGCAAAACTGATCTTAAAAACCTGCCGTCCAACCGGCGTCCGCAGCGATTACCGCTCCGTTCACAAAGCTCGATTCATCGGAAGCCAGGAATAAAGCCACTTGCGCAATCTCTTCCGCTTGTCCGACGCGAGGAATAACGCCTTGGGTAACTTTCGTCCGCGAAGCGCCGAACTCGTTCACATTGCTCATCGTCGAAGCGATGTTCGTCATCGTCGCACCCGGTGCGATCGCATTGCAGCGGATTCCTTTCTGCGCGTACATAAAGCCGGTGTTTTTCGTTAAGCCGATAACGGCGTGCTTGGAAGCCGTATAAGCCGCCCCCGCATGCGCGCCGCTGAAGCCACCCGTCGAAGCCGTATTGATGATTACGCCTTTTCCTTTCTCCAGAAAGATCGGAAGCGCCTTGCGGATCGCGCGCATAACCCCTTTTGTATTCACATCGAAGATGATATCCCATCTCTCGTCGTCCACGTCTCCAACCGGCGCCATATTGTCCATAATGCCTGCATTGTTAACCAAAATATCGAGTGTGCCGTACTCGCTTACGGCCGTATCGATCATCATATGAATATCTTTCAGGTCGGCGACGTTGGTTTGTACGGCAATCGCTTCGCCGCCGCCAGCCTTAATAGCGGCTGCTACCGCTTCCGCGCCTTCGAGGTTCAAATCGGATACGACGACTTTCGCGCCTTCTTTAGCGTACAGCTCGGCAATGGCTTTACCCATACCTGACGCAGCTCCGGTAACGACCGCAACTTGACCGTTTAATCTCATGAGGTTTCCCCTCCCGAAAGATTTATTGAACAGTTGTTCATTTAAATTATATCGATTTGAACGAAGCTTTGTCAACTAACGAAGATTCCCACTCTGATCTATCCGTCGAAGATGGGGATGGACCGCCCGCTATAAGGAGAATATAAAGAGAAAAAACCGGAATACTTCCTCCGACGAGGAATTCCGGCTCTTCTTTCTTTTTTCGTGACTTTTAGATTCTTGCATCGGTTGCCCGATCACAACCAACAGCCAAACCTCAATGGGAAGGGCGTCTCAATGATCCGGCAGCAGCTTACGGGCCCATTTATGACCCCATAAGATAATCGGACCCAGGATAAGTCCCGCAGGGAGATACAGGAGCAGCGATCTCCAATCTATGGCCCCGGACTGAATCAATCGATAGAAGAGATAGACGGAGTAAGGCAGTGTAACGACAAGTGCTGTGACGACTCCGGGGGTGTACATTCTCAGATACAAGCTTTGCCCCAGATGGGTAAATACGTGCAATAGCAGCACCATATTAAACCCGACGAAAAATACGTATTGATTGTGGTCGGCCGCCAGCCACGTTGCCGGTATAAACAGGATAAATTCCATAAAAACCGGTATCGCGAAATGGGACGATTTAATTCCATGAAACGATTGGATCTGTTTTTGAAACGATTTGGGGACGGTATGCAGCAGCTTATTGTAATTTTTGTTCATCCACGATTCTACCCAGATAATCTCTTCGAAATCATGAATCATAAAGGCCGCCAAAAAATCCATATTAAGGAAGGCAAGGTAATCATAGAATTTAACCACTCGACCATTAGAGGCACTCCGTTCCGGCAAGTCTTCTCCGCTTACTCTTATTTTACATTCGCTGCTATGCCGTATCGATCCTGCTGCCGAAGCTCCAGATCCTTTACTTTACTAAGCATATGAAATTAGAGAATGTGCGGTTAGAGCCGACTGTCACCAGGTTGCGATGACAAATGTCATTGATCCAGGCAAAGCGGCTTTGCCATTGACTTTGTGACCAGACTTTGACGAGCGGCAGCCTCGTATGATTCCCGGGACGACACAAACAAGCCCCTTCCGGTGTAAGAAGGGGCTTTCGTCCTCAGCAGCGATTCTACAAATAAGCGTCCTCCATAGGATTCGGACTATCGTCGGGAACCGCTTGAAGCCGAGAGGCCAGATAGACGATCGCGGCGCTGAGCGACATGTCATACATTCTGGCGATATCGCCTGCAAGCGACTCTAACTTCTCCGCTTCTTTAAGCGCTTTACTCTCCCGCTTCTCCCTCGCCTGGTTGGCATCAATCTCGGCTCCGCGGCGCAGCATCGCCTCTTGCCGTTCTGCTTCCAGCGTTTGGGTGTTGCTTTCTGCATAACGGGATAAGCTCGATTGCTTAGCTTCGTCAGCCGCTTGAAGCGACTTCTCCTCCCTTAGCGCGGCATACGCCTCTTCCTTGCTCGGCACTTGCCGCACAAGCCGCTGCAGGTCTTTGGCAATTTCGTCGATTGTCGCGTTTTGTTGTTCCGCTTCAGCCGTCTTTTCTGGAGCCAGACCGGACAGTTTGCGACCGGCCTCGACGTACAGGTCGAGCTGCTTCGCGATTTGAGCGGCCAACGATTCCGCGCTGCCGATCCCGAGTATCCGCAATTCGCGCAGCTCCGCTAGCGCTCGCTCCGCCCGCTCCACTTCGGCTACCGGATCGGTTATTGCGGGAGCGGCGTGCTTCTTGCTGCGGGCGCTTTGCGATGCCTTCTCCACTTCCTTGCTTCTTCTCTCTGCAGCTTCCACGTATTTATCGATATCGATGCTTTTGCCGACCAGCTTGTGACGGCCAAGCGCAATTTTGCCCTGCTCCTGACGCACCTTTTTTTCTTTGCCTGTCAAAGCCTTGAAATCTGTCGCCGCCCGGTCCGGCTCGGTTCCGCGGTCCCACTCGATATGCTCCGGCTGCTCGGTCTGCTGCTTCGCCAGACTTCCAATCGCTTCCTTGTACGCGGTGACCGCATCGCGAAGCTCCGCCGTCTCCGAGCTCACATCACCCGAATCGTCTTTACCGGTTCCGGATTCGATCGCATGTACCAGCGCATCGTGTTTGTCACTGTCGCCCAAGTCCGCGATCAACTGCTCCGCCGTCTCCAGCAGGCCGTATCGTCCTGATGCTTTCTCTAGGTTCTCGATCGTTTCCTTGTTCAATACGTTCCGTCTGCGGTCGACGATACGCTTCAACGTCTCTCGCAGCTGGAACTGGCAGGTCAGGCAAGATACGACGTCCTGATTTCCGCTGTACGATTGCGGGGCGTCGTTCATATCGAGCACTTTGACCGGTTTAGTATTGCCCATATAACCCCTATTCGGTTTATTCGTCACCCTGACGCTGACTTTCGATTCGTATCGGACGAGCACCTCTGTCATCCCCATCGCGGTATCGCCGGTCAGATTAGCCGGAAAATCGGGCAAGTCCGGATCGTTAAACGGGTGAACGGCCTGCGGGGCGGCGCAGGTCCCGACCGGGTTGCCGGTTTCCACTACCGCACCGTGTGTCGGATGATCGTGCTGCACTTTGTCCCGACCATGGTCCTGAACGATTTGATGATGGGTGTGCTTCGGCATCTCACGCTGCAATATGTCGGTGAAAGTCCGGGTCAAATCATCATGCTCTGTCGACGTATCGTGGGTAACCGCGATTCCGCCATTGTCTTGAACGATCTGTTCGAACACCTGGTGTTGCGTCTGCCCCATAAAACCGCTGTGGCTCACATGAATCTCCCCGTTCGGCAGGACAAGCACGCCCATCATGAACGACTCGCTCCATTTTCCGACGATCGGATTGCCCCCGTATTTGTCAGGCACCATTTTGGCCGGGCCAGTTCTGGGTCTGATTATTTTATACTGCACATTCGCGGTAAAATCGTTCAGCAGCGCTAGACGGATCGTCGCCGCAACTGTCTTGCTTGTCTCGCTTTGCGGGATCGTCTCGTACAGTTCCTGCGAAGGGCCGATGCCGCGTTTATTCGGATGATCCGGCTCTGTCGCCTTGACCGCATTGATGCCCGTGCGGATATCCGTCAGTTTGGAAGAAACGTCCCCGATATCCGCCTTGCTTTGCAAACCGGCTTTCACCTGCTCCCACAGGGTGGATATTTGCCCGTGCCCGGCGGCTTTCGTCTTGATATATTCGACGACCGACTGCTCGAACGTTTGCTTGCGCGGGTTAATCAACGTCCGGTAGACGTACTTCTCCAGCGTTTCCCAGTTCGTGGCCACCGGAACGTCCGAGTCGATCATGCGCCGGATGACCGTGGAACCCGTCCGGGACGCTGCCGGTTTACCCGGGTTGGAGCTTGTCCACCGCTCCAGCATAGCGCCGACCGCGCGGTTCCCGATCGTGCGTTGCAGTTGCAGAACGTTCATTCCGGATCGCGGCGGAATCCCGCCTGCAGCTAACATCGGCATGGCTGCCGCTGCATATCGGCGATCTTGCGCGTTTACCGCTTGCCCGCCGCCTCTTTCCCGCGATAACGCCCCCCGCTCCTGCCCTGCCGCTTTTTCCATCATCATTTCGCCCCCATTCTGGATAAGATATCCTTAAATTACCATACTCAAGGGGTGCCGGCATGAGCCATGAGTACCGGCGGTCCGAAAAAGAATTTGTCAGGAGACGCAGGAAACGACAGACGATCGCGATTTATACGAATTCGACATAACCGAATGCAGATTGAAACGGACGAAGGGGCAGTCTCAAAACCATTTTGCGATATATCGCCCCCCTCAGGACCAATTTCCCTCCAGAAAAGGACCGCGGCTCCGCTTTAGGATGGAATCTGAAGTTGTCTCGTTATCAAATCGGGATGTTTCCAGGTGATGCGAACACTTTTGAGACAGCGCCTATCGTAAGTTTCCATACGGGGCTGGACCTTCGGCAATGACTTGCTTGTTCTCCAACGCCTCCTGTAAACTTAATCGGAAGTTTTACTTCCGTTATTGGCCGGGCGCAGCCGGATATCTTTGTTTAACGGAAACTTTTGTTCCGTTATTTCCAGTAAACACACCGCTATCGCCTTAAAAATCCAAAATTACGGAAACCAAACTTCCGCTATCATGTGAAAGTTGTGTACTTTGTGGAAATAAAGGAAATGATTCTTCCGCTTTACGATCCACGGCCAGTAATGTGGGCGCATTGTGTGCAGCTACAGGTGCGATATGTTCCGCTATATGACGGGATTGCTGTCAGGCCGCCCGCTACGCCCAGCCTGTGATTATTGAACGCCGCTCGATATGTTATTTGAAAGTGACTGGACCGCTTCATTCCGCTTCATTCCGTATCCATCCCGAGCGAGCCGGCCCGCCTACCAGCCAGCCCTCTCCACACCGCCTGTTCGATCGCACCCAAGACTCCTTCGCTCTCTCCTTCTCATAAGCGAGTGTTGCCACTCCGGAACATGGAGACTTAACCGGTCTAAAGCGAGCACAAAAAAAGCCGCATCTCTGCGGCGAGCTCGTACGCGTTCCAACGATACGTTATTTGGCGGCCCAGCCTTCTGTGCCTGTTCCAACCTCTTTGACGAATAACGTGGAGGTTGATCCACCGTCTGTTCTCAGATAGATCGATCCGGGGGGCGCGCTTCGAACCAGCTCAGGCGACCCGGCCCCTGCCATAATGCGCGTGCTTCCAAGTTGCCAATGAAGCGGACCGCCGATTCCGGCGTTGGCTACTCTTGATCCGTTTTCTCCGCCCAACGTATCGACCCCGTTGGCAAACGTATTGCCGACCAGATTAATATTCGAGGCTAAGCCGGTCACTCTGATGCCAACGGAATTTTCGCTCGACGCCTTGGCCGTCATATTCATCGATACGACCAGCAAATCGTCGGGGTTCGTAGAGAAGTACAGCGAGTATGTTCCCGCACCGACTACCGTATTCCCCACTACGTTTAACTGCGCTACGCGGGTCGTATGGATGGCGGTCGTGATGCTGGAACCGTCCGCAGTAATCACGTTGCCGGTAATCGTCAGGCTGCCGAAGCCGCCTGCGGGAGAAGCGCCGAACGGCTCGGATACGATCCGGCAGCCTCGCAGACTGTTGCCCAATACGACGATCCCGGTCGTGATCTTGGTCGGCTCATCGGCGTAACCTTGGTGCGTCACGCGGATTCCTTTGACGTTGCCCGTCCCGACCACTGTATTGCCGGAAATCGTGACATCGACGGAGTCGTCCGCCCATATGCCGTTTATATTGTCCGTGCAGGTGTTGCCGGTAACGGCGATTGCCCGGGCCCCGTTTTCCAATTGAATACCCGCAGCACTCGGACCGGACCCTGTGGACAGACAGCCCGTAACGGTAGCTTCATGCACGCCATACAAACCGATTCCCGCTGACGTGACCGGATTGTGGATCTGGCAGGATTCGATCGTGACTCGGGTAATACGGCCGTTAGGAGTGGATCGAAAATTGATGCCGCCGCTGCTTTTGGAGACCGGATCATGATACGAGCGGACTCCCCGCACCAGGATGTTATTCGCGGTCGTTCCCGAACCATCGCTGAAATGGAATTTCACCGGATGCCAGGACCTCCGAACGACGATGTTCTCAATCCGCACATTTTCGATAGGTACCGATAAAGAAGCGTCGAACCCGTCGCCCGCACCGAACTCGATGCTCGACAGATTACCGCCCGGAGTGATGACATAAGTGTTCTCGATCGACAGATTGCGGAATACCACACTAGAGCCGGCGATATAAAACAACACTCTGCGGTTCTCATATGTAATCGCCTGCGTTAGAAGCGTACCGGTCGTACCCGAGACCGTAACGTTGCCGGGAACGCGCAGCGCATACCCGAAACTCATACTTCCCGGAGCGGCGAACGTGTAACGTGTGCCGATGTTATAGGTGCCGGATGGAAGAAATACTTCCCCTCCCTCTGCGGCGGCCGCATCGATGGCAGCTTGCAGCGCGGACGTATCGTCGGTTGCCCCGTCGCCCTTCGCACCGAACCATTTGACGCTAATCGGACCGGTAAAACCTCTTTTATACCTCAATCCGGAAGCGCTTACAATAATCGTGCCCGTATTATCCGCCGATACGGTATCCATCGGATCGAGACCGAACACGCCTTCCATGTCGTGATCCGTTACATAATACGCAGAAGCATAGGTTGAACCGGTCAGACTCCTTAGCTCTGCGATCGTAATGACCTGTACGGCGCTCTCCGTCAAAGCGTCTAGCTGATGTTTAACCCCCTTCGCCTGAATATCTGCTTCCCCATAAACACTTTTCGCCACAGAAACGGCAGGCGTCAGCCCCAGAAACCCGGTAGCCGCCGCAGCAGCTCCGGTTACCCCTAGTGCGGTCAGCAATTTTCTTCTCGACAGCGGTTCGGTCGTCCCGGTTGAATCGATTCCTTCGCCGGAAGCGGCGGCTGTGCGTGCGATCTGATCTTTGTTCATCCCATTCCCTCCCCATGTTCAGTCCATTGGATACCCCTACTATATCACGGCTTTTTTGCAGACTCTTGACCGTTGGTGGGCGGTTTTGGCTGCTATATGACTGTGAGTGTTTTTTTAGGCGGACTGCTATGGCGACCTGACGTAAAATCCGGCTCCCTCCTCTCCCGCAATGTTGTATACTAATTAAAAATCGGCAGGAGCCAAGGTGGAATTGGGATGATACCGCATTCATATTGCATATTCGACCATTTTTACTACAAGTGGAATAAACTATTGGCAGGCCAGGTTCTCGTTCATTCGCATGTGCAGTACGAGATCTACTATTTTCACGGCGGGCGGTGCGATTATGTGCTGGGGGATCGTACCATTCCTCTGCAGCCGGGCGATCTGATCATTATGAACGGATTGACCCCGCATTGTCCCCAGGTAGACCGGTCTGCCGAGTATGTCCGGACGATGTTCTCCTTCGACCCGCACCTCGTTCAGCTGTTCGGGCACAACCTTCTTGCCTGCAACCCGTTAAAGCCGTTTGAAACGTTGAAAAATCATCATATCCGATTAAGTCCGGCGACAAAGGCCGAGTGTGAAGACATTTTATCGCGGATCAACCGCTACTACTATTCAGAGGACCCCGTTCACCGCAACCGGCTGCTCGCCGCCTTTTACGATCTGCTCATGCTGATCTACGAGTTATGCCGGAGCGAGATGGAATCCGCCCGAAAGGGCGTCTCCGATTGGGAGCGGTACGTTCAAAAAATCGTGGCGTACATCGAAGAGAAGTATATGGAGGACATCGGGCTGGACCGGATGGCGTCGGATCTTCATATGAACCGGTTCCACATGATGAAAGTATTCAGGGAAGTAACCGGAATGACCGTGTTCGACTACCTGTTCAAAAGACGAATCGATCAGGCGAAAATAATGTTTCATCACTGTCTGGATGACTCTGTAACCGATATATGCTATAAGGCAGGCTTCAAGCACCCCTCCCATTTTAGCCGGGTATTTAAAAAACAAGTCGGAACCGCACCTGACCAATACCGGAAAAGGATACGGGAATCCCCCTATAGCTGATCCGGCCGTACGCTACACAAAAAGCGAAAAGACGCCTTCCACTCCAGTGACTAAGGGGTTGGGGAGGCGTCTACTAATCCGGACTGAGGGCGATGATGCGTTTATCAGGCAAATCTCGTCCAAGACCGCATCGTTTGGGCTACATCCGCTCCGTCAACGATCATACGGCGAATATCGTCATTGATCAGTTGGCGGCTGGCGTTCCATTTTCGATTCAGGAAAAAGGCGCCGAGCTGGATAACGTCCAGCTCTTGAAGGTAACGCGACCAGACGGGATGTTCCGTCAAGCCTTGCTCAACCGCACTTGATTTCGTAATCGGCAATATCCAGGACCGGCTGGCCATAAGGTAATGTCGCAAAAATTCCCACGCGAGACGCGGGTGTGCCGATTTTTTCGTCACGTGCGCGCCAGCCATATAGATCATATTCGCGTTTACCCCGCCCGGCATATTTGGCAAACCGACTACGGCATATTCCTGATCCGGGTCCGGATGATGATGGAAATGCCAGGCGAATGCAAAATTCATCGCTGCTTCCTTATACTCCTGTCCCTCCCTGTAACGGGAAGGCTCGTTCGGCATCCGGACGATGCTGTGCACCCGGAAGGCATCGACTATCAGGCGGAAAGCTTCAATCGTCGCGGGGCTGTCCACGTATCCGTGAGCCGCCGATCCGTCCGGTGCGACATAACGGCCGCCATTACGCAGGACGAACGGCTCCCACCATTCGATATCGATGCCGATCCCCAGTCCGTACTGAGACACATTGCCCTGTTCATCGCGGATCGTCAGCTTTTTCCCGAGCTCCACCATATCGTCCCACGTCCAATCATCCGTCGGATAGGACAGGCCGGCTTGATCAAATTTGCTTTTGTTAATGATAACGAGCGGCATTTCTCCAAATATTCGATTGCGGCGCTTTCAAATGACTTGGCTCTGCCCAGTTGGACGGCACAAGCTTCACGCAGCTCCGGCGACATTACCTCCGATGTCCGAATGAAGGGAACCTGACGACTGATTTCCCCTACGGCCTCTGCCGCTTGCTCATATGCCTCCGAGGCCAGCAGCGTCAGCCGCATCGCTTCCCCTTCGAACGGCACGCCGCGCAAGTACAAGGCGGCATATCGTTTCGCTTCCGCATAAACGGAGGATAGCTGTCCCATCCCATAACGGTTGGGCCAACCATGCGGGCTGCGCAAATGACCGATCCAACGATCGTACGCCGCGAGTCCCGAGGAGTAGGTTAAGTAGTTGGTCCGCGGCTTGTATTCGCAGCCTTGCTTGGCATAGTTGATCGCAAAACGGATCGTCCGCAGCGCCTGCTCCCGCTTCAATTCTTGCTCTGGCTGCGGACTGCTTCTTTCTTCAGGCGAATTCCGTTTGCCGTTAATACCGGCAAGAAATCGGACCGGATTGTTCACAGCATCGTCATACGTTACCGTTTTCCCTTCCGGAAGTATCGGGTCCGTAACATACAGGACGCGCACCGCATCATCGTACCCGTAGACAACCGCCCATTCGTGCACATAAGGTTTGGATACCTGCGTATCGAAAATCAGCACCGGTTTCCCGGCATCAATTAACTTCCGCAGAAACGGAAGTATAGCTTCCTCGAGCCGAAGCACAACCGGAAACCGTTCCACCGCCCCCAGCAGCGGAACCGGCGCATCCGCCCGCTGACCGCACAGCATCGTAACCTCATAGCCAAGCTCCTGCATCAGCCGCTGCAAACTCAGTCGCCAATCAAATATATAGATCCCATCGGCGAAAGTCGTTCGATCCGAAATCTTCATGCGGAACGCAAAGGCGGACACCCCCATCAGCTCCGCCGCATCTCGCCGATCACCGAGCATGTCCAGCATACGCCGGATACCGTCCACGAACGTCAAACGAAGGGATTCGTCCGCCTGCCGCGCCGGCAACTGAATCATCTTAGCCGATGACATTCCGCTTCCCTCCTTCTTTTCCGGTACCAAACCAAGAGAGATGCGGATATGCTCCTTGCGCAGCTTCTGACGGGAACGGTGAATATAGGTATATACCGATCCGGTTGTCATCTTGTACATGGAGGCGATCTCGTCAGGGCTCAATTGACGGAAAAAATAAGCTTTGAAAATCTCTTTTTCCTTGCGGTTCAGACAATGGAGTAAAGTATGGATCGTCTCGTAAAGTTCCTTGCGCATCAGATGCTCCGCCGGGTCCTGCTCCTGTTCCGCTGCACCGGCCGCCGTACGGGTCAAATGATAAAGTATGCTGTCCAGATCCTCCCAATCGACCCTGGAACCGTCAGCAGCATCCGTTACGCCCATAGATGCAAACGGCCGCTCTTTCCGGTGAACTCCGCCGCGGCGCAACCGCATATTTGCCTGGTTACGCACGATCCGGTGCAGCCAGGGAAGAAAACGGCTCGTATCTGCGAGCGAGCCCACGTGCAGAAACGCCCGGATAAGCGCATCCTGAACGATATCGTCGGCCATATGAGGGTCCCCGGTCATCCGTTCCGCCCAGCCGTGCGCTTTGCCGCGATACTGCTCGATTAGCTCGCCGAACGCTTCGGTATCTCCTTGCTGCGCCCGTTCTACAAGGTCCTGATCGCGAACGCCGGATGCCTCAATTTCCAATGGAGGCTTGCCGAGCCCAAATGTGCTGTCGTTACCTGCTCCCATGTTCCCTCCCGTTTCTCTATGGCTTACTAAGATAGATGCCGGTGACGAACTCGATTTGAACAACTTTTTTGATTTTTTTAACGATGGAGTCGCACATTTGATCGTTAAATACGCCTATGCAGAAAAAAAGACTTCGGGCATGTACACCCAAAGTCTCGGCACAAAGAAACAGCAGCACGCTGAAGTTCATCCCCTGCTTGCGGTCGTTTTCTCTGTGTGATCTGAGCAAGGGGATGTAGATATGAACCATGGCCCTCACTTCTTTCGTTCTTCACTTTAGTAAAAATCTTACATCCGCACTACGGGAATCGTCAATGATTTTCTGTTGCGGCTCGCTGTTCCGTTGCGGCTCGCTGCTAAATGAATCCGATCGAATGGACAACCATTAGTTCTTTTTTGCGTCGATGGTTTTGTTGGCTCGTTCCTCGGCGTCGCGCAGCGCTGTGTTGATGTCGGCCGTTCCGTTCAGCACGTTGTTGCCTGCCCCGATCATTTCAAGCAGAACCAATCGGTTATAGCGATTCGTATACGGAAGATCCGCCATCTTGTGCTTATAAACGGCGGCGACATTTTTGCCCTGCAAGATGTTCAGCTTTTTGCCGAACGCCTGCTGCACGTCCTTAGCTGCGAGAACCGGCATTTTTCCGTTTTCCGATAACATCGTCTGCGCTTCCTTGGATGACATTAAGTAGGAGATTGCAGCAAACGCCTGATCTTTATGCTTACTTGCCGAAGACACCATAAAGTATAGCGGCTTGTTCGCACCCGCGATGCCCGGTTTCTCTTTGAATTGCGGCAAGGAAGCAACGTCCCAATTGATCTTTTGCCCGTTCTTTTCCGCTGTGTCAAGCAGATTGACCATAATATTGAAGCTTTGCATGAGCGACGCGAGCGTCTGCTTCTGATAAAAGTCTTCGTTCGTCAGCTTGGTATTCCCAGGGATGCTGTTGATTTCCTGCAGCAGCGCGAGCGACTTTTTCCAGTCGTCCGTTTGAAACGACGGCCTGCCCGTCTGCTTGTCGAACAGGGAAAGCCCCCATTGACTGCCGGTCATGAGCAGATTAATCGTCCGGAAAGCGGAGTACTGCACACCGCCGTCGACCCGCGACAGCCGTTTGAACGTCGCAATCGCATCGTCCCACGTCATGTCGTCGCTCGGATAAGGAACTCCAAACCGGTCAAACGCGTCCTTGTTATAAAACCACATCATCCGGTCCGAATATACCGGGAGCGCCAGCAGCTCCCAGCTGCTGCCGATCGATCTCCCTCCCTCCAGCACCTGCAGGTCCACCTGCTTCAAATCAACGCCGAAATCGAGCACGTATCCGTTCAGGTCCTGCGGATACTTGTACTCCAGCAAGCCGGCCAGATTCGGATGATCCGTGAATACGATATCCGGCGTGTTTCCGGCGGCCATCAAATTTTCGAGCGTATTGGCGGAACTTTTCGTAAAATCTAAATATTCCAATGTAATGAACGGATATTTTTTGCGGACCGGTTCGGCAAAAAAGGTATCAAATTCCGCTTGCTGAAACGCCGTATTCCAGTTGTTCACGCGCAGTGTAACCGGTTCGGAGCTGAGCTGCTTCGCCTCCTGCACGTCCTCTGTCTTCGACGCGCTCGGATCAGTAGTAACGCCCGGCTTTCCTGAACAGCTGATCAACATCGTGCTCATCACAACCCATACGGCTACCTGCAAAAACCATTTCGTTTTCATGCTTCGCCCCTCTTTCCGTATTTCTCTCATGAAACGTTCTTCCATGTTCGCGCCAGCTTACAAAACGCCATAGGGTTGAAACACCGGTGCAGTCGCGCCAAACGCCCCCGCCGATACACAGATCCACCCGATATGGCCGGCCGCCCCGGGAAGGTTACAAACCACTTTGTCGCCTTCCTTCCAGGCGCCTGTCGTCGGCAAACTGTTCGAATACCACGTTTTGAACCCGTGTTCGATCGTTGTGATCGGTGTTGTCCCATATACGATATCCGCTGTCGTATTGTTGTACGACTGATTGTGCGCAAGCTCGACGTTGGTGGCGCTGTCCACCAGTCGAATGCCGTACTGCTGAGTCCGGGCCGCTCCCGCCCGCGTATCGCAGATTAAGTTGTTGGCCACATTGACGCGGTCGCTGCCGACGGACACGAGGATGCCCTCGCGCAAATTGTCCACGCATTCGTTGGCATTGATGACAGCACGCTGGCAATATGTCAAGCTGATCCCGTAATAAGCGGCATTCCGGATCGTATTGCCCTCGATGACCAGATCGTTCGATGCATAACATTCGATGCCCGAGCCACCCGAGTTTTGGATCTCGTTGTTCGTTATTCGCATTCGCCCGCCGTTTGAAGAGTTGTAGATGCCGGAACCGACCGTTTGTCCGTTCGATACGAACAGATTGCCGACGATCGTGCATTCTTTGGCATATCGCGACATATCGACGCCCCTGCCGTAATAGTTCTCAAACTGGTTGCCGATCGCGGTAATCCGAATGCCGTTAATCCGAATGGCATACTGGGTCCCCAGATTCGGCTCCAGCTTGAAATTGCGGACGATATTTCCTGAGAACGTCACATGCGAGGAAGGAACGGTTCCGCCGTTGTTCGGCTTCTCGTGCGTTTCGGCTTTGAACGCCGAAATCCCGGTCAGCTCGCCGACGTTGTCCGAGACGACGATGTTGTGACAGCCGCCGGAAACGTCCACACACATGCCCGAGCCGTATCCGTTCGCCAATACAGGCTTCATCCCCAAATCGTAAAACGTACATCCCGTTACGATACTATCGACCCATTCGTTCATACCGACCCCATGGTTGCCGGTCTGCTCGAAATGACAGTTTTCGATCCGAATCCGTCTCGTCTCCGGATGGGGATACGGGTGGGCGAAGCTTCCGTAGCTTTGCACCGCGCTATTAAACGACCCGCGAAACGTACATGCGGAAAACGAAATATCGTCCACATCCCCGTCCGCAGGAGGATTGAAGTAGAAAATATGGTGGGCGTTCAGGGAAACCTCCGGATCGGTTAACCAGTTGGCATCGGCGTTCCCGTCGAACTTCATATTGCGCACCGTGATCCGTTTGGCGGTCGTCAGCTTGAACATATGAAACCAGGTGACGGACCCGTCGTGGACCGCCTTGATCACCGTCCCGTTGCCCGCCCCATGCAGCATCGTGCCGGAATGATCGGCGGTCAGTAGAAAGGCTGCACGAGTGATGGCGCTATCCGCCGAGACGATGAACGTTCCTTCCGGGAAAAAGACCGCACCTCCCTGCGCCGCATCGATGGCAAGACGGATGGCCGCCGTGTCATCCGTTACCCCGTCCCCTTTGGCGCCGAACCATTTGACGTTCAAGGAACCGTCATACATCCGCTTGAATCTCGCCCCGACGGAAGGCGATACGAGTACCGCTCCCATATTGTCCGCCGTAGACGTATCCGCCGGGTCATATAGAAAGACTCCTTCTTGTCCCGGATCCCGGACGTAGTAGAGACGAGCCGTACTCGGATTCCCTTCGGTTCGAAGCTCCGTGATCGTCGTCGTCGTGCAGCAGTTCAGGATCGGCTTCTTGCCATATACATCACCGGTAACCGCGTGTACGTCACCGGAAAAACCGCCGCTGAACCGGTGATTCAGCCAAGCGCCCGCAGCAACGGTTATTCCGCCGATCCCCGCTGTTCTTAATAAAGTTCTTCGGCTCAACGGAGACGCCAGAGCAGCCTTCCCTTCATGGTCCGAGCCATTCGATACCGTCGATTGTTCCTTTTCCAAAAGAACCATCACCTTTCAGGTCTCATTAGTTCGCGCGATCGGCGCGAATTTCGCTGAATATGCGGTCGCACAGCTGCTCAACATCGATCATGTCCGCCCAATATTCCTTCAAATGGCTCAACAGCCTCAGGCGAAGAGATTCCGAAAAAAACAAATCGTGATGCGTCCGGAACGTAAACAGGATTTCCCGGAACATCGCATAGCGGTCCGGTCTCTTCTTCCGGCCCGCAACAGGCCGTTCCCACAGCCGCCGGCAGCTGGGAAGGCTGAGCGAATGCGCCTGGATGATTTCCTGGGCTCTCTGCGACGCCATATACTGCAAAAAAAGCATAGCCTCTTCCTTATGTTCGGAATACCGGTTAACGGCGGCGCCAATGGAAAAGAAAAGAGTCGCCGGATCGTATTGGAACGGAACTGGAGATACATCAAAATCCAAGCCGGATTCGAGAAAATCGTTCAACTGCGGATAACTGGCGAGCAGCATGGATATTTTGCCTTCCCGAAACAACCGGTTAATTTCCTTGTCATCCTGCGACAAGTACAGCGGCGACATAGCGCGGTCATGCAAAATGTTTTTGCAGATGCTCATGTTGTGCGCGAGTTTTCGCCGCAGCGCTTCACTTTCCCACGGAGCTTCCCACTCGCTTCGGCTGCCGCTTTGCAGCAAAAAGATCGGCCAGCGGTTTTCCGATATGGCATGGAAGCCAAAGCCGTAACGGCCGGCGCCATTCGATAAAGCTGTCGCACTGCGGAACAACTGATCCCAAGTCCAGCTTCCGTCCGGCTCCGGAATGCCGCATTCCTCAAAATGCGCCTTGTTGTAACAGAGAACGACCGGACCAAACACAAGCGGCTGAGCACGAAGCGTTCCCCCGTCACGAAACGGCTCCAGCAGGAGCGGATGCGTCTCTTCCGGCTCCGGCAAAGGCGCAAACGTCTCGGCCAAGCCTTGCTTGACGAGCTCCTGGAATTGGTGATTGTTGACGCTGATCAGATCCATCTCGCTATGTTCGCTGCTTAATACTTCCGGTACCGGTCTGTAGTACGGAACCGTTTCGATCTGAATGCGCGGATACAACTGGTGAAAATCGTCGATCAGCTTCTCCAGCTGCAAATCGCGCAATATGGTCCGGCTGCAGTTGAAACGTAACGTCGTATGCGGATGCAGCGGTTGAACCTGATTGCCGACCCGGGGGATTTTGCGGATGAAGCCCGCCTCTTCCAGCACTTCAAGCCCTTTGCGGATCGACTTGTTGCTGAATTGAAACCGTTTCGACAAGGCCATCTCTGAAGGCAGATACGACTGAGGCGCATAGGTTCCATCGATAATCTCCTGACGAAGCGTAGCGATCACGTTGTCCAGCTGATACTGGAACCGTTCCTTGGATGGTCGGTTTATAACTCCCCCTCCTTTCTGATGTACAAACAATGGTTATTTTGTACATCAATAGTTGTTAATTGTGTAAAATTGTGTTAATTACATCTTAAAGGAGTTGTGAAACCGCTGTCAATCTTTAATTTTGTACATTAGACTCTCCGTAATCGTTCGTTTTTGTAAATCAGGACGTAAATTCGTGACATGGACAAGAATGATAAGAAAACCGTCCGGAACGATCCGGACGGTCCTTTGACGTGCGGCCCGCACTCTGGTATGTGGAAGAGAATGGGTACCTTGGCTCCAGCCGCTTATGGATGAGGTTTTGGGAGACTCTTCAACTTCAGATGAGGCCGTACCTCTCTTTCTTGCGGGCAAAACGAGTCGGCTTCGCTGAAACGAAACCTGCGTATGGGCTCTATAGCAAAATAAGAGTTTCTGGTACCCTCTATTTTCGGCCTATTGGGCTGACATTGTCAAATAGAGTCGGTTCGCACCCCTAATTAGTACGGGGAAGAGCTCATACATCCAGGCTTTTCAACAAAAGCTGCTGGGCATCGCCAGCCTCCTGAAGTATCGCTACTTCCCCTGTTCCCCTGTTACTCTCACCGTCTACTCCGTATGCAGCTCATACAAAATCCCTCGTATCCGCTCTTCGCTCAGATGATAAATTTCAGACAACTCCGTTACTCCGATCCCGTCCATATATTTCTGGTATATTTCTTTGTTCCGACGCTCCATCTCGTCCCGCGCTCCGCTTGTTTCTCCCCAACCCTTCCGTTCGGTCTGCGGAATATACAGATGCGCGCCTCTGACGTATTTCTGAATCTCCCGTATGAGACTTTCCGGCAGCACATCGCGCGCGTTTTTATACCGTTTCATGTCCGCTCCCGATCGCTTTGGTTAAGGCAAAAAAACTGCTGCGGATCTCGTCGAATCCTTCCCGGACCATTAGCGTAAACACATCCACATGTTTCATAGACATTAAGGAGTTGACCTTGCGAATATCCAGCTGCTTCATCGAGTGCAAGACACCTTGCAGAAACCGCCTTTTCTCTTGCTTCGTCAATTCGAATGTCGGACGAAAGTGTAGGTTGAAGGCAGTCGCCGACAAAACGTCGCTGCTCGGGTCTACCTTTTTCACCTTATAATAGGCAATGGCGGTGATCTCCTGCTGATCGTTGCGTAATGTCAGGATCACGTTGCTGGTCTCGACCGTTTGAAACTGGTGTTGAAAAATGATCGCATTCGGAGCATTGCCGTCATCGGTCAAAATCCGATGTACCTCTTCCAAACTCAATATATCGACGCAAATAGAAGCGGTGTCCAGTTCTTCAGGCGCCTCCCATTCGTCCATGGAAAGACGGGCGGAGACGCGCATATATTCATCCGCTGTGCGAAAGCCCAGCCGTTCGAGCAGATAAAGCTCCCGGTTCTGCAACTGCCCGAATTCCGTTTGGGCAAAATACGCCAGATACGTGCCTCCCCGCTCGATGATATCGTCTGCACACTTTTCCAGCATCCCGTTCAGAACTTCGAGATGATCGACATCAGCCTCCTGGATTGTACACGTGATAACCCCATGCCGATCCCTCAGGTCAAGCAGCATCATAGCTACAATCTTCGACTCCACCTCGGTCACATAACTTTTCCGCGGGAACGGCCATGTTTTGGGGAAAAACATAGTTCTCACTTGATCGGCATGAAGCGCCGCAGACCTTCCGTTTGCCTTTAACCAGCTGGCCATCTGCTCAAAATCGTCGTCTTGCCGGACCTCTCTAATAATCGGCTTCGAATTCGACATTCTATTCAACTCCTTGTACTTGGATAATGTTATTATGCCAGGTATTGGCACATACTGGAATCTTACGAACTTGTATAAAAAAACTCGAACAATCTCGGCAAATGATATGCCGTACCGATTGAACATAGCATATCGCCGTATTCCCGGCGGAAACCGGGTTGCGGTTGCCGATCTGCCTCATCGTAAGATTAGCTTCTAGACGAAGTATCGCCTTGCAGTTGTACCCCTCTTTCCGGCGTGGGCACGGCAAAAAACCTCCCGGCTCATCTGAGGTGCCGAGAGGTTTTTTTAGATTCCCGTACAACAGCGAAGGTCTTGGACTTTTCCAGATCGAGGATACGGCCTGCCGCTCCCCCGCTTCGCCTACCCGCGCTGTCTTAACCGCGCTACATACTGTTTGGGCGTACAGCCGTTATACTTCTGGAACAGCCGGTAAAAGTGGGTAATGTTCTCAAGCCCGACCATACGTGCCACTTCGTTAATGCTGGCGGATTTCGTCGCGAGATGCCGCTCGGCCATATGAATCCGTTTGAAATTGACGTATTCGATGAACGACGTCCCCACGACTTCCTTGAAATGCTTCGAAAAGTAACTGTAGCTCATGTTCAGCAGCTTGCACGCCTCTTTCATCTCGATTTTGTCCGTCAACTGCCGGTCGATATACTGGAACACAGGCTGGAGCGCGTGCAGGTCCGTCCGGTTGCGCACATCGGCCCGTTTTCGGTCGTTCCGGTACAGGCTGAGCAATATCTGCTTCAAGTACAGACTAACCGCGATTTCAAAACCGTCCGCCTGGGACTGCATTTCCTTGAAAATATGCCGGATGTTCTGTCCGGCCAAACGTCTCACTTCGTCACTTTCGCGAAAGATAACATTCAGCTCGCTAAGCGGACGATGATACTCGGAGAAGTAATGGTAGTAGGGCGTAATCGCCGGTTCAAAATAGGGAAGCAGCTTTACATGCATCACGAGATAGACGGCTTCGTCGCAATCGGATCGCTGGTTGGCATGCAGCTGGTTCGAGCCGATCAGCAGGACGTCCCCCTTATGCAGCCGATAGCTTTGATCGACCGTATGGAACACGACGGACCCTTTCTTGACATAGATGAACTCAAGCTCTTTGTGATAATGCCACCTCAAGAGGCCAAGCTCCCAGTCGTTCCTCACCTCGATGATCTTGATCGCCAGCAAGTCGCTCTGATAATGGATCGGTTCCACATGATCGTTCAGATGAATCATCCGTCTCCCCTTCCCGTGCATGTCCGCATGTGCCGTATCGACTTCAGACTGCGCCATGCCAACTTCCCTATAATAGATGATCTGTTACTTCAATCTATCATAAAAGAACGGTTACGGGATACGGCTTGGTTCAGCCGCCCGTCGATTTTTTCTCGGCAATCTTCAGCTTCGCCTGCTCGCTGGCATTGCGCAAAAACGTGTTCACATCCTCTTCTCCGTTGGTCAGCTTCGCTTGGATCGAGTTCAGCAGGCGGGCGACCTCGAGATCGTACGGCCCCATATTTTGAATCGGCGGCGTATTCAGGAACAGCGCTTTGACGTTTTTGCCCTGCAGCGCAGGATTGCTGCTGCCGAACTCTTCTTTCAGCTTCGGATCTTTCAGCGCAGGCAGACGGCCGACCTTGCTCAGTGCAAGCTGGCTGTCGGTGCTCGTCACGACGTCCATCACGCGGAATACTTGATCCTTGTGCTTGCTTGCGGAAGTCATGATCAGCACGAGCGAATCCAGCGCCATCAACTGTCCCCGGGTCTCCGCGTAGTTCGGATAAGAGACCAGGTCCCAGTTAAGCGGCGTACCTTTGCTTGCCAGCTCTTTCACTTGACCGAACGTATACGTCGTTACACCGGCATACATCGCCACATCCCGCTCCACGAAAAAGTTGTTCAGCTTCGTCGTCCGGTTTTCAGGCAAGTCGTACAGCTGCTTGAACGTGGTCGCGGCTTTTTTCCAGCTGTCCTGGTCCAGCGCCGGCGCTCCCGTCTTCGGATCGGTATACGATACGGCCAGCTGCGAAGCGAATTGGGTCAGCAATGACGGATAAATCGCTTTGTAGAACACGTCCCCGTCCTTGCGAGATACCCGCTTACCAAGCTCAATCACATCGTCCCAGGTCATTTTGTCGACGGGGTAGGCGACACCGAATTTATCGAAAATATCTTTATTATAAAACAACGCCGAGCTGTTATACGAGAATGGCAGCGCTGCCAATTTGAATTTCGGCGCATACGACCGGAGACTGTCGATCGTCACGTTCTCGAACCGGCCCAGATCCATCTTCTGCTCGCGAACGTAACTGTCCAGATCTTGCACGATGTTCAAGCTGAAGAAATCTTCCATGTACCCTTTCGGCGAATAGATCAAGTCCGGCGAAGCTCCGGTTGCGACCAGATCCTCCAGCTTGGTTCCCGGCGCATTTCTCACCAGGTTTAGCGTGATGTGCGGATATTTCTGGCCGACTGGTTTTACGAAATACGTTTGAAACTCTTCATCCGTCAAGTCTCCGCCATAATAGTAGATCGTTAGCGTAACCGGATCGTTGCTTATTTGTTTTGGCGCTTCCGGCGCAGTCGGGTCTCCCGCCGCCTTGCCGCCGCCCGAACCGGACGAACATGCGGATAAAGCCAGAGCAGGCAAGCACAAACCGAGCACCATCGTTTTTTTCCAAAGTTTCATGGTTGATCCCCCTTGTTTTGTTCAAAGTGAATTTGCGATACAAGTAAATCTGCATGAAAATGCAAAGATGAAAGCGTTCTCAGCTTATGGAGTTTGGAGTCCCCCGAAAGGACCCGGCGTTAGCACTCAACACATTCGTCACTTTGGGGGAAACGGTACAGTTAATCTACGGTTAATCTACAGTTGAACCTGCTGTCCGCCGACTCGGGACCGATCTGCCGCAAATCCGACAAAATGGCCGTACACCGAATCGTCGAGAGTGGTCGTAGACAGGGACGGCTCCTCGCCCCGGACGACGCGCAGGAAATCGGTTACAAGCCGCATATCGCCGCCGCCATGCATATTATCGGTCACATCGACGTTCACCTGCTCTTCCCGGTAACCGTGGGTTGCCGACAAGTCCGGATAACGGAGCGTGAAAAAGCCGTCTTCCAACACGCCTTCAATCTCGCCGCGGGTGCCGACCAGATGCAGGCGGCGGCACGGTTTGGCGGTATTGCCGTTCAAGCTGAACGTGCCCGTCCCTCCGTCCGCAAACTCCACAACAACCGCTTGATGATCGACGACATCGTTATCGCTTGCCCATACACATCTTCCGAACGGATTGTCCGTGCAAAGCGATTCCCGTTTTTGCTCCTCGGTAGGCCGCTCGCCCAGATGCTCAATCCCGTGCCATACATAGGCGCCCCACAGGTTGAGTTCCAGATACATCTTTTTGGCGGAATATTCACAGCTGTCGACGAGCGGACAGTCCACGAGACATCTCGTGCCCGCCCCGGCCGGCTTTTGCTCTTCGCGGAAAAACATCCGCCCCCCCATACTGGAGACATGCTTCGGCCGGATGCCCGCTTTCATCCATACCATCAAATCCAGATCGTGACAGCATTTGGCCATCAACATCGAGGAACCGCCGCTCTTCTGGCTGTTCCACTTGCCGCGCACGTACGCGCTGGCAATATGGTGGTAGCTTACGTTTTCCGCAAACTGCATGTTGATGATTTCGCCGATCGCTCCTTCGAGAATCCGCTTGCGAATCTCCGCGTAGAACGGCGCGAATCTCAATTCGTGGCAAATCATTACCGTGCGCCCCAACCGGTTCGCCGCCGCCTGCAGTTCGCGTACTTCCTCCTCGGACACTCCGATCGGCTTCTCCAGAAGGACATCGTAGCCCGCTTCCAGTAAAGGCAGCGTCGTCGCCACGTGCAGATAATCCATCGTGCCGTTAAAGGCGACATCCGCAATGAGCGGTCCGGCTGTCATTTGTTCGATCGACGTATAGCAGCGCTCCGGCGGGAGACGGTAGGCGTCCATCGCCATCTTCCTCCGTACGTCGTCCGGTTCAACGACCCCTACGATCTCCAGCTCGTCGGCATGCGAGACGGAATACGACGCATACAGCATACTCCGGTGTCCGGCACCGATAATAACGGCACGTATCGGATTTTGTTTTGGTTGTGTACTGCGCTTCCCCTCCCCCTGTTCGATATGCTCCTCTAATTGCCTCATAAGTATCGTCCCCTCCTGAGAAGAGGATACCTCGGATGACCTCCTTTCGGATATGACGGTTTTTAACCCGTTCTTATCCTTTTTTACGGTGGGGGTTATCGGAGAGCCTGTCAGCCGAATCGGTCCGATCAGGAAAACCGTCCGGGAAACATCCGAACGGTCCTTCAGCATGGTCAACCTGCACGTTTGATCGTTGGAAGGGATGGTGAAAATTACGCATCTTGCGCGAATAACGGAAGTCATTCTTCCGCTACAAGAAGGATAACCGGCGATTCCCGCGGTAGTTACGTCATACGAAAAAAAAGAACCGCATCCAAATGCGGCCCTGCAAACGATTCCAGCGCTTTCAGCCATCTATTTATCCACTTCCCTCTATAAGAGCAGCTCATTGTCAGACAGGCTGTCATTTCGTTGAAGTTCATTTCCGCCAACTATTAAAAAGACGCAGCCACCTTACGTACAGCCTCGATCAGATCGTCGGCATCTTCGTCCGTCATCGATTGATGAAGCGATACGGATATCGCCCTGCTTAGCCAATCCAGCGTACGCGGGCACATATCTGGAGCGTATTCCACATGGCCTTTATAATGCTCATTCGTCCATGGATTGTCTTTGTCCGATATCGCTACCTTATTCATCACGTAAGTCCAGTTTTTATAGATGTGCCGGTCTGCGAAGCCGTTATTATCGATCGTACCGTTCGGGATTCCTTCCTGCTGCAATTCACTTGAGAACCGCTGCGCTTGCGCCACTGTCGGCAAGTAAAACACGAGACTGTACGAGACATCCCCTGCCGGGTCCGGTATACGTTGCAGCTGGATGTTCGGAATATCGCGAATCCCTTCCACGATCCGGCCTTTCAGCCTCTTCAGCCGATCTACGAGCGAATCGATTCGCTGTGATTGAGCCATGGCCAGAGCGGCATTCAGCTCGCTCATCCGGTAATTCTCCCCGGGGAACGGATCAAAGTCGACGCTGCTTTCTGTCCCCCAGCGCGCGAAGCGGTCTTTGCCCCAAAACGTAAACGCCGAATCATGGTAAATACTCGCCCGGGCATAAACCGAATAATCGCTCGTCAGCAGCATCCCGCCTTCGCCAGCCGTAACCAGCTTGTATTGCTGAAAGCTGAGGCAGCCGGCATGGCCTAGCGAACCGAGGGCCCTTCCTTTATACGATCCGCCGTTCGCTTGAGCCACATCCTCGATTACGGTCAGACCAGCTTTGTCCGCAATCGCCAATATCTCGTCCATCTGGCAAGGAACGCCTCGCATATGCACCGGAATGACAGCTTTTGTATGCGGCGTAATGGCAGCCTCGAAAGCTTGCGGGTCCATCGTCAAACTATCGTCCACTTCGACGATGATCGGAACGGCTCGAGCGATCAGTACAGCTGTTGCCGTGGCGATATACGTATAGGAAGGAATTATAACTTCGTCCCCCGGACCGACTCCAGCCCCGATCAAAGCCGAGATGAGGGCGGATGTGCCGGCATTAACAGCCAAACCGTGCTTCACTTTTGTCCGTTCCTTATACATTTGCTCGAGTGCGTAAGCTTCCGACTGATCCTGTCTGCCGCCGTAACGGAACAAGCGTTTCTTCTGCAGGACTCGCAGCACGTAGTCTTTCTCCAAGTCCCCAATCTCTTCTGAACTTATCAGCCCGAATGACCAAGGCTTTGTCCGCACGGGTTTGCGGTCATTACATTTGCTCGCTTCCATCGGGATCACTCCTAGAAGATTTAATTTAATTTATATTTTAAATTATATAACAGATAATCATTTTAGTAAATACAAAATATAAATTATATCTTCAAAAATATGTTCGTTATCAGCAGTTAAAAGAATAGCTTCTATTCGAGGCCTTTTCCACGATGAAATAAAGGAACTCCTTTCCGTTACTTCGTCTATTCTGTTGCTCGAGAATAAACGATTAGCGAAAAAAGTTCCTTCATGATCAGGAATGTATGAAGTAGCTTCCACCCTTACGCCAGAATCGATGTACCAGCCAAGGCGAGCGCGCCCATCATGCCTTGATTGTGGCCGTAAGAACTGGTAAGCAGCCGTAAATTTACGGTAGCATAGCGATTGGCACGCAGCAGAATCGTTCGTTTCGTTTCCTCGAAGACGATCGGCAGATTCTCGAATACGGGACCGCTTATATAGATGACTTCGGGATTAAATAAATTGACCGTATTGCTCAAAGCGATTCCGATCGCTTTGCCGGCGGAGATACAAACGTCGATCGCGGTCTTGTCGTTCTTCTTGATCGCATCCAGAACCGACTCTTGGTTGCCCGATTCACGCTGGTACGCCGACTCGATCATCGGAAACGTGACAAGGTTTTCCAGACATCCGTAGTTGCCGCATAAGCATCTTCCGGCGCGTTCGTCCGCCGTAATATGGCCCAGAAGTCCGCCTACGTTGTTAAAACCCCGCAGCAGTTGCCCGTTAATCGTAATTCCAGCTACGATACTGTAAGCAATATGTACGATAATAAAATCGTTAACCAATTTGGCCTGCCCGAACACTTTCTCGGCGACTGCCATGGCCCGTCCGCTTTCGTCCAAAAAAACAGGGCATCCCAGATGGCGCTCCAATACCGATACGATATCCAGCTCTTCCCAATCTGCGATATTAGGCACATTAACGATGCGTCTTCGAGCGGCATCCACAATGCCGCTTACTCCAATCCCCGCCGCATCGATCTCGGATGCCGATATGCCCGCATCTTCAAGAAACCGGCTGATTTTATCGAGCATGGCCGGTAGAGGGTCCTTATCGCGCTTGAACTCTTCAATTAAACAAACTTGCTCCCGAATGATCGTAAGGTTGCTGTCGGATAAAGCTATTCGGAAAAGGTAACCTCCGATATCGATCCCCAAGTAACGAAACTTGTTTGGATTGATTTGCAGCATCACTTCTTTTCTGCCCATGCCTTGGCCGACCCGCTCGCCCTCCACAACATATTGCCGGTCTATCAGCTCTTTGCTCATATTGGTTATGCTGGCTTGCGATAAACCCATCGCCTCGGCGAGCGCCTTGCGCGATATGCCGTCATGCCGGCGAATCCATCGAAGAGCCTCGATTTCGCGTTCGTTTAATGCTTTCATAGTATCGTTCATGATCTCTTCACGCATGGTGTCGGTTCATCCTTCCGGCCTTCAATATAATTTATTCTATAAAGCATATCACGACTACCTCTCTTCGTTCAAATCTGGAGAGGAGGCAAGGAAGCTCGCATTTAAATTCAAATAATTAATTTACAACATCATTTATTCATAATATATTTAAATAAATAAATTATATGAAGGGGTGATCGATATGACCGGAACGTTGAAAGCCGCTTTCGGAAAAGTAAATATTACGCCCGAAGAAACGATGCCTTTGCAAGGATACGACCCGAGGCAATTCGCGGCTGATCCGGCAACGGATATTTTGGATGAGCTGTATGCCAGAATCGCCATATTGGACGATGGACAAAACCGATGCGTGATCGTCAGCCCGGACTGCGGCCTGTCCAATGAAGATTTCGTGGAGGTGCCCGATCCGTCCGGACGTCCATGGCTTTATCGCGGGTTCAGCAATACGTTTCCATCCGGTACCCGCCGGTCCTGGGCGGAAGCCGCAGGCGTTGCGGAAGAACACGTGACCGTGAATGCGACGCATACGCATAGCGCCCCGGTTCACTTCAGCGTGAAATACACGTCCCGCATTCGCGACAAGATTCGCGAGTTAACGCAATCCCTTGTGCCCGTGCGACTGAAAGTTGGTTCAGGGTGTTGCAGCATCTCCGCGAACCGCAGACCCGGACTAAAAGCGAACCCTGAACTTCCGGTCGACAAGTCGCTCTACGTACTCCTCTTCGAATCGTTGGACGGCAAACCGCTTGCAAGCATCGTCAATTGCGCCGTGCATCCAACGATGGTGTGGAATAGCGCAAATAGGATCAGTTCGGAGATGGTCGGACTCGCGATGAACTCGGTCGAGAACGATTTTGGAGACGGCTTTGTCTCGCTGTTCCTGCAAGGATTCACCGGGGATGTCGGCCCGCTCCTATGCGGTCCTACCAGCGGGATGAAAGAGGATACTTATCCGTTTGCCGTCGAGGCGGGACGGAAGCTGCGCGGCGATATTGCCGAAGCGATGGGACGAATGTCGGAGGTTTCCTCCCTACCGCTGAAGACGGCGCAAAGCATCGTGAAGCTGCCGACCGTGGGCGGGTTCCACCGTTCTCACATGGATGTTGTCCTAATGGCTGTACGTTTGGGGGAGTTGGCTATTTTGACGGCTTCCGGGGAAATATTCAATGGATATGTCGGCAAAATCGGGGCGAAATCGCCCTTTGCCCATACGCTATTCAGTTGCCTCGGCAATGGATATACCGGCTACCTGCCGACCCCGGAAGCATTCCGCGACGGCTTGGGGGGCTATGAAATGAAGACGACACCCTTCACGGAGTCGGCTTGCGAACCGTTCACGCTTGGCTCTATCGAATTGTTGGAAAAGCTGATGTCCTGATCGCATGGGCTGCAGACTGATTTAACGGAATCATGGGTAGCTGCGATGGATCGACCGCCGTCATGCAGCAAAACACCGCGCGCTGTGAACTGCGCGCGGTGCGAAAGAAAAGGAGTCAAAGCTCGTCCACGTAGGATAGCACAGTCCGATGAAGCACGGCATTCAATGAAGCACGATATTCACAAAAGCGAAGCGTCCATGTCGCCTTTGGGCGAATAGTACCTTCTACTATTTGTTTATTAAATAAGCTACAACCTGATCCAATGTAAGATTGAAATTCGAGGAGCTTTCGAAATAAGGAAGATTGTGCACTTCGCACTCTTCTTTATACCTCGCGCTGTCTGCACGAATCCTCTTCATTTCAGCCAGCGCTTCGATGTGGCTCAGGTCCTTGAACCCGTCATTTTCGGTGGCGCTGGAGTGAAGCTTCATCTCTTCAACAGCTGTCACATCCAACTCAGATTGACCGATGAAACAGCATCTCACGTCCCCCGCAAATTTTTGTTGAAACTCCGCAACGAATGCCGGCAGCAGTTGAACCCCTTCTACGGTGTAATCGATTCCGTTTCCGACCTTCGCGGTCAGCATAGGATCTACTATTTTCCACATACGTTGTCCTGTGATAAAGTCACCTTCGGTAGGATGAACTCCTAGTTCCGGCACGCCATTTGCAAGTCCCATCATTAAATAATCCAATGAAAAATAAGGAATTCCCGCTTCATTTACAATTCTGTTGGCCTTAGTAGTTTTCCCGCTTCTAGAAGCGCCACCGATTAAATAAAGCATATGGACCTCCCAGTCAATAGAATTGTTCCAAACTTCTACTATTTCACAAGCTTAGCTTCAATCGCGGCCCTACTGCGATTCTAAATTGATAGTTCAACCTTTTCTCTCCATTAGTTTAATAACCATTCGTTAAATTCTTTTTCAATAATCGAGGCTCCTCTATCATAGTTGGACAGGATTGCGAGTGTATCTCCGCTTTGCATGTACATTTTAAGAGTTGAATTAATGCCCGGGAACCCTCCGTTGTGACCGATAATCCGTTCACCTTTGCTCATTTGTTCGGCAAAACCATACCCATATTTATGAGTGGGGGCCACTTCCACCAATCCTCGGGTAACGAACTCCGTCATTTCAGAACTTAATAACTTCTTATTCTGAACCGCAATGTCAAAGTTATGTAAATCCTCCACGGTCGAACTCGCCGTGCCTGGCCACAAGAACAGCACCTGAGAAAACGTCTTCGCCGCTAAGTTTACCGGCGAATTCCTCCACCTTTACGACAAGTTCCTTCTCGCCGATTCTCAAATTCATAAAGTCACCACCTTTTCATCTATCATGTTTTCGATTCCAGTTGTTTCACGGTTTTTTTGAAAAACCGCATGGTGTCCTCATACTGAGGCCGATTGGCGTAGTAATTCAAAAAATCCAATCCGATCCATACATGAAACAGGTTTTCAAATTGATAAAAATCGCTTTTTCTGCAATCCGTTGTGTAATGCTCCATAAAACAAGCTCTATATCGTTCAAATTCGTCAGCGTTGTACTTAAATTTCATCCAATAGGTCATTCTCGACAGGTCGGCGATCCAGTTGTACGACATGGCGTCGTCCCAATCGATTAAAGTAAGCTCTCCCTTCTCGTCAACGATTACATTTTTCGTCGATAAATCGCCATGACACAATACGGAGGGGTGGCCGTCACATAATCGTAGTCTGTCGGTAACCAAGTTCTTTATTTCGAGCAAGCTGGTTTTATCGAATAATTGCTTGTTGATCAAGTTTTTCGCTCTCTCGTCAAACTCGTCACTAATAAAATCAGTCAAGGACGGGTACCCGGCTATTCCTCCCCCGATGTAGCCGAAGTTTTTAATACGGATCTTGTGGATGCGGGATACCAGCTTCGCGAGCTTTTCGTAAAAGGCTAAACCTGCCTGTTCGTTAAACGCGATTTGATCCGCAGTTTTTCCGGGCATACATTCCTCAATCACATATCCGGTAGGAAATTGAGGATCGCTCCGATCAAACTCGATAATCGTTGCGCAGCCAATCTTATGTTCAATCAGCTGCCGATTGACAAATAGAAGCTTCCTGTCTTCCGGCCAGTTTCGCTGCTTGTATATTTTAAAAATGTAAGGTTTGTTTTGCACCCACATTTTATAGACGGTATTGTTCGGAACGTTTTCGACTTTTCGGGGTATAAGAGCGCCCAATCCCCATATTCACTTACTGTTGCGCTCCTTACACCTTACTAACGGTTACTCCCCATTCTGCTAAAAGGGTATTCTCGCGTTCGTGCAAAAATTAATTTGCACTTTTCTTCATCAGTTCCTCAATCAAAATCCCGTTAATTTTCAAACCTTTTATGTTGCAATTCGATATTTCTACATTCGTCAGATCGGAATCCAGGATCTTGCTGTTCGGCATACTTACGTGTTCGATCGTATTTGTTGTACTTCCCATCAACCGGCGTGAACGCGCAGCTCGTGATCGTTGCATTCCCAATTCAGAATAGCGGCTCCGTCGCCGTACTTTAATCGGATGTTCGTTGAATCGGTTTTGGCGGTCAGATCGATTCTTACAGGTACCGAATACGTTCCGGGTGCAACCACAGAGCCGTCGTCACGCGGACATGTGATACAGATCCCGTCCGGATCGTGCGACATCTTAACATTGCCGCGAGGTTCGAGCATTTCCAGCTTGCTTTTAAACACTTGCACGGGATGATTCCTCCTCTGACTATGCAACGATTGAAAGGCGATGCAGCCAACCTTTCTTTCTATGAAACGATAAATCTCTTCCTTTTCATACATCTGCCGTTTATGAAATCACTCTCTTAAACAATTGGATACGCCAACACGAGTCGGAGAAAAGTTTTTTCGACCGATTTCAAATAACATACCCGATCTTGGAAATCAGCTCCGAATGAAGGCTTCCGTTGCCCGTTTGCCGGCGATCTTTTACAATAGATGCAAGCGCTGTCTTTATGCGCAAACGCTGACCCGCGAGTGAGGTGCGTTACCAATGGCCCCCGGATGTACATGGCTCGATGTATTTGCTTACCGCTCGGACTACAAGATGCCCTCGAAATTTCACAGTCATCCCGAATACGAGATTTATTACGTTCATGACGGCGGCTGTACCTACTTGATTGGCGAGACGTTTTATGAGCTGGCCCCCGGAGATCTGATCATCATGAACGGCATGAGCCAGCACGGCCCGATCGGCATGGAATCGTGCGAGCGCACGATGATCCGGTTCGATGAGGCAAGCACGCTGCCGTTCATTCAGACTCCCGGCGCGATCGATCTGCTGCTCCCCTTCCGTACGATCCGTAATCAACGCTGGCGTCTCGAGGGGGAGTGCAAAGCCGAGGCGGAACAAATTCTGTCGAAGCTCGACCGGTTTGTAAATCAGCCCGGCCAGCTCGGCTTGAGCCGTCTTCGCAACGCGTTTTGCGAACTGCTCCTGTTCATCTGGGAGTGCGGCGAATCGGATCTTTCCGAGCCGGCGCCTCTTTTGACCAAGGAGTCCAACGTACGCAATATTCTGTCGTATATCGAAAATCATTACATGGAGGAGCTGACGCTCGACCGGCTCGCCGACAGCATCCATCTGAGCAAATTTTATATGGTGAAGATCTTTAAGGAACTAACGGGAATGACGGTGTTCGAATACATCAATAAGCGCAGAATCAGTCAGGCGAAGCTGCTGTTTATGTTTAACAAGAAACGGACGGTCACCGAGGTGAGCCTTGAGGTAGGCTTCAAGCAGGTCGCCCACTTCTCCCGCAATTTCAAACAGCTCGTCGGAAAAACGCCCGAGCAATACCGCAGCTTCGTCTGAAACCGGGTAACGGGTAAAAATAGCAATTTCGGATAAACGCCACGGCGATATCGACACGTTGGTAGCAAGACGTGTATCGGCTCCCGTGGTATATTTTTTTTGAAAACGCTTATATCGCGGGTTTATGGAGGAGGGAGTCAAAAAATACGGGGTATACAGCAATGCCGTTCATCACAGTGAATACGAGTACAAGGGGGATTCGATATCAGTGACGCGCAAGTTCAAAACGATTCTATTAATTGGGACGATGGTAGCCGCATCGCTTGTGAGCGCCTGCGGCAGCTCATCCGCTACAGTGCCGGACAGCAGCACCAACTCGAATAAGTCTGGATCAGCCGCAAACGTACCTCCCAAACCGATCGATCTCGTATTTTATCATCCGAGTGCGGATTGGGACGAGGAGCGTTTCATGAAAGAGTTTGGCGAACCGATCAAGGCCAAGTTTCCGCATATTACACCGAAGTTTATCAAAACCAACGGCAAAGCGGATCAAGTGACCGAGCTCGTTACGACCGGAACCCAGGTCGACATTATGTTCATGTCTATCGGTCAAATCTATAACTTCCTGCTGAAGCCGAAGATGGAGCGCGACATGACGCCGATGATTCAGAAACACGGCTTCGATCTGAGCCGGTTCGAGACGACGAGCGTCGACATGCTGAAGCAGATCGGCGGCGGCAAGCTGTACGGCATCCCGATGTACACGCTGCCGGCCACGATCTACTACAACAAAGACCTCTTCGACAAATTCGGAGTGCCATACCCGAAGGACGGGATGACTTGGGACGAAACCTACGAGCTGTCCCGTAAACTGACGCGGCAGGATGGCGGCGTGCAATACTACGGAACCGTCATCTCTCCTTCCCATCTGGCGATGCGCAACCAGACTTCGCTGCATATGATCGATCCGAAATCCGGCAAAGCGACGTTGACCGGCGACGCCTGGAACCGGTTTCTGGCTAACGTATCGCGTTTTTATACGCTGCCCGGCTACGACTGGACCAATGCGGAGATGCAGGTCGGCAAACAGCGCGATATGTTCACGAAGGAAAAACGGGCGGCCATGTGGATGCCGGTCAGCACGATGCATACGGCTGCCGAACTGCAGGGGATGAACTGGGATCTGGCAGCGTTCCCGACGCTCCAGGAAGCGCCCGGAGTCGGCCCGCAAGCTTATCCGTTTTACTTCTTCATTACGGCGACAAGCAAGGTTCCGGAGGAAGCGTTCGAGGTGTTAGCCTACATGTCCGGCGAGGCGTTTCATATGGAAAAATCCAAGCAAGGCTTGTTCCTCAGTCTGCTGAAAAACGACGCCGTCCGGAAAGCGTTCGGGCAGGAGTCCGAGATGTACAAGGGGAAAAATACAAAAGCGATGCTGCCCGACCGGTTCGCCGCCCCCTCGTACGTCAGCGCCTATACCAGCTCGGCGGCCGCTAAAATATTCAGCGCTCTCGTAAATGTGACGACCGGGAAACAGGATGCGAATACGGCATTGCGGGAAGCCGAAGAATCGATGAACAAGACGATCGAAGCCGATCTGGCCAAATAAATAATGCTGGAAGCTCCCCGAAGTAAGCAAAAGCCCTTGATCCGTTCAGCACGCGGACAAGGGCTTTTTATCAGTTCATAGTAAAGGCAGCGACTGATCGCGTTACACTTCGTCCAGCTTTCATCGGCTGTCCGCAGCGTCTTCGTTCCGGTTCATCCGGATAAATCTCATATAGATGAACGCCCCGGTTAAGACAATTACAATACCGGACCCCAAAAACCACGCCTGCACCCCATACTTATCGACAACCGGGCCGGCCAGCGCGAGCCCGATCGGCGACGAAAGCAGGGTGATACTCGTAACCAAGGAGATGACGCGGCCCAGCATCTCGGGTTCGAACTGCCTTTGGATCATCGCCATGTAAGGTCCATTGTACAGCGGCGCAGCCGCACCCATAAAAAACGATAACAGGACAAACCAGAGAAAAGCCTCGTTCGAAACCGTACCGCTGGCGATACACGTGAACCCGATCGTAACCAAACTGGCCGCCATATAGGTCGTGTCCTTTAACTTGGAAGCGGTGACGGAAAGCATCGCTCCGCCAACAATCATTCCGATACCGAATACGGCTTCGACGACACTCGCGCTATATCCTCCGCGGCCAAAGTGCGACAGCGTCATGAGGGGAAACAACGTAGCCAGCGGCATAAAGACGATGCCGAAAACAGCTGTGGCGATCGTTAGGATAACGACCGGTTTTACCGACCTAAAGGCTATCCAGCCAAGCCTGAATTCCTCCCGGAACGATGGCGACCGTCCGGCTCCCGGTTTCGGCTGACGGATCGTGACAAGCATCAGCATGAGATTGGCGAGCAAAGCACCGGCAACGTCCAGAAACAACACCATGCCAAGCGAGGTAGCCGAATACACGGCGATACCGAGAGCCGGGCCGATGACGCTGGAGAAGGAAAACACCATCTGGTTCCAGCCGGCCACGCGCATCAACTGTTCCTCCGGCGCGATAAGCGGAATGGCCGCTTGGAATGCCGGCGCATGAAATGCGGTCGCCGCAGAACGTATCGTTAAGATCGCATACACGATCGGAAGGCTCGGTTCCCCAAGCAGAAAATAAGCGCCCAGAAGCAGGCTCGAAAGCGCTATGGCGCTGTCGGCGGCAATCATCGTCATTTTCCGGTTCCACCGGTCAAGCCATACGCCGATGAAAGGCCCGAGCAGAGCTTGGGGCAAAAAGGCGGCCAGCCCGGCAATCATAAGCACCGTCGCCGACCCTGTCGTTTCCGTCAAGTGCCAGATGACCGCGAATTGGACCATGGCGGACGTTAAGATCGAGAAGATTTGTCCGCTGAAAATAATCGCAAACGTTTTTTTCCATGGAAGCTGCATAGGAAGTGAACTCCTTTTTATCAAGCGTCGTTAGACGCTTGTTTCTTAGTGCTTGCTCGTTGCAGACCAGCACAAAAAACTCATCCTTCATTCGCTATGGCAAACTAAAAAGGCGCAACAAAAATAGCCCGTACCCTTATTCCAAAAAATGGGTAGGCCGATTCGCGTTGTACCTCTAACTACCATAAGCGGATCGAATGAGTCAAAAGGAGCACCTCCAGCAAGAATAAGTCCATCATAACAATTCGTGAAGTTAAAAGGCAATAGAAAATTAACGAACATGATTGTTTTGCCGTGCAGCACCATGTTTGATTGCCCCTATTCAGCACAAAAAACCGCCATTAAGAGTGGCGGTCATGTTGGTTGTTAGTGGCTGCTATCCCATGCCCTGCTGGGCGAAGTTATGCTTCGAAGCCGTCTTCGGTTTCCGAATCCTGTTCCCGGCTGGCAGCTATCACTTTACGATCCGCTTCGCTTCCTCCTTGAATCTCTTCAGCCGCTTCGGTCTGCTGCGCCAATTGATTTTCGATTTGACCGATTCCGTGCGCTTCCTGATGCTGTCTGCTCTTTGCCATGTGAGTTCCTCCTCGCAAAAATGACTTGATCATAGTCCCTTTCCGGTTTAGTATCTGTAACGCAGCTGCAGTTATACATTTGGAAGCGGCAGCGGTCTCCCCTCCCTTTACATGGGTGGTCCGGCTGGTTAAAGTTAGATATCATAAAAAACAATAGGGTTACAAAAAATAAAACAACGAGGTGAGAACATGAGCAGACTGTCTGAAATTATCGAAAACCATAAAAATCTGGACGACTTATTGTCCATATTCAAGCACTACGGGCTGAACGCACAATTTGTCGCCGCCTCCGTCGTCGAGCAGATCGACCAAGCGGCTGGAGAAACTCCCCAGAACGGGACTCCAACCGGCACCGGGACGGAACCGTATCCGCCGGACTTAATTGAAGACCTTAAGCAATACTTCGCAAGGCTGTAAAGTTCGGGCTCAGCCCTGTTACGATTCATAGTTGTAAATAGCGCTTGAAGCCCTTCATCCGAAGGGCTTCATTCATTTGATACACACCCCGTTGCCGCATTCGCTCATATTTCAATAATGATCGGCAGGATCATCGGTCTTCTCTTCGTGCGGGCGTAAAGCAGCTTGCCCAACGCATCTTTGATCGTTTGCTTGATCACGCTCCATTGGTTGATTTTGTCCTCATGCATTTTGGAGACGATGGTCGCTACTTGCTGATTAACTTCTTCGAACAGCGATTCCGAGTCGCGGACGTAGACGAAACCTCTGGATATCGTTTCCGGTTCGGAGATAAGCTTCCCCTCCGTCTTGCTTAACGTGATGACCGTGATCAGGATACCGTCCGCGGACAGCTGCCGCCGATCCCGCAGTACAATATTGCCGATATCCCCGATCCCGAGACCGTCTACAAGAATTTGACCTGCCGGGATGCGTCCCGATTTGCGAAGATAACCTTCGCCCGATTCGACCACATCTCCGTTATTTAAGATGAAAATACGGCTGCTCTGCACCCCCACCGCTTCGGCGAGTATCCGATGTTGATGCAGCATTCGGAACTCCCCGTGAATCGGGATGAAATACTTGGGTTTCATTAAAGTAAGCATAAGCTTCAGCTCTTCCTGGCTGCCGTGCCCCGATACGTGAAGCAATTCGCTCTTCGATCCGTAAATGACGTTGGCCCCGAGTGTATACAGATTGTCGACAATACGCGCAACATTGCGCTCGTTGCCCGGAATCGGATTCGCTGCGATAATGACAGTATCTCCCGCCTGGATTTCCATCAGCTTATGGTTGGAGCTGGCTAGTCTCGATAGGGCGGCCATCGGCTCCCCTTGACTGCCGGTACAGAGGACGGCGATCCGCTCCGGAGGAAGTTTGGCCGCTTCTTCGGGGCTGACAAGCATCCCTTCGGGAACATGAAGGTAACCGAGCTCTTGCGCGACGGCTACGACGTTAACCATGCTTCTCCCCAGCAGAGCAAGCGAGCGGCCGGTCTGGATCGCGGCGTCGACGACCTGTTGGAGCCGGTGCACATTGGACGCAAAGGTGGATACAAACAACCGGCGGTCCGCCTTCTCGAACGCATCGGCGAGATGCTCGCCAACCAGTCGTTCGGAGGGCGTAAATCCCGGACGTTCGGCGTTGGTGCTCTCCGAAAGCAGCACGAGGACCCCGCGTTTGCCGATATCGGCCATTTTGTGCAAATCCGGATATTGGTTATTAACCGGCGTCATATCGAACTTAAAATCGCCGGTATGGACAACGACGCCTGCCGGCGTATCGAATACGACTCCCAGACAATCCGGTATGCTGTGATTCGTATTAAAAAAACTGCACTTGATAGGTCCAAAGGTTACTTCCGAGTCCGTATCGATCCGCTGCAATACGGTTTCCCGGAGCAATCCGTGCTCCTTCAGCTTGATCTCGATCAAACCGAGCGTCAAGCGGGAAGCGTATACGGGCAGCTGCAGCTGTTTCAGCAGGTAAGGAATGCCGCCGATATGATCTTCGTGCCCGTGAGTGACAACAAGTCCCCTCACCTTATCTTTATTGCTTAGCAAGTAACTGATATCCGGAATAATCAGATCGATGCCCAGCAAGTTCTCATCCGGGAATTTCGATCCGCAATCAATGACTACGATATCGTCGCCGTATTGCAGGACGTACATATTTTTACCGATCTCGTTAACACCTCCGAGCGCAGCGATCAATAAACGTTCTCCGGACTGCTCCATACAAAATCCCTCCTCAGGTTGTTGCCTATATTATGAATGGGGAGACCATGGATTATCCTTTCTAACCGGAATGAGCGGCCTGCAATACGACAAATAAGGAATCAAAGGAGAATAAAACCGATGAACCATGTGCCGAAGTTTCTTGTGGGAGCCGGAATTGTGCTGATCGTGATTGGGCTGCTTTGGATGTTTCTCGGCCGATTTATTAATCTGGGCCGGCTGCCCGGCGACATCGTGATCGAGAAAGGCAGCTTCAAATTTTACTTTCCCGTCGTCACCTGTATCGTAATCAGCGTGGTACTGTCCGTAATCGCCTACATCGCCAGGCAGTTTATGAAATAAGTCCGGAGCGCAAATAAAACCGTTCTTGCATAAATTGCCGGCCCTGGCCAAAAATAAGCCCGTACAATCAAAAGCAATGGAGGGCGCGTACCGATGAACCGAAACGGCGATGAAAGGAACGAAAGCGTGTTAGAGGGGAATGAATTAACGAAGGAGCAGCTTTCCGACGTCTATACTTCGGGGACGAGCGACGGGATTCACATGCTGGCGGGCGGCAGCGTAACTGTTTCCGATGAACCTGACCAATCCGGTTCTGTGAAAAGAGGCGCGGCGGAATCAGCCGAGACTCCGCCGCCTGCGGCGGACGACAGCAAGTAATGGGGGAAACGGGCAGAGTCTGTCTTTAAACTTAGAACAGATTTTCCTCGAGAAAAAGGACCCCAGCCTCCATTTTACCGTGGAAGTTGAGGTCCTTTCGATTATATTGGTGACGTGACAATTCGTGCTGCCGGGCCGCCGGCATCGATCGGATTCGAGTTCGCTGCAGCTTGAACTTGCAAGGATTTTACCAGAAAGGTCAGGGTGTTGGGTGTTACATCCGCTCCCCGTTCGTTTTTTTGCATGCCGTTTGCGACATCCACGTCAAGATATCTTCGTACACTTCCTCCTTGCCAAGCTCATTCAAGATCTCGTGCCGCATCCCCTCATACAGCTTCATCCTGACATCGAGCATTCCCGCTTTCCGGTAAGAGCTGTACGCCCTCTCGACCATTTTGCCGAATCCCCCGACAGGATCATCCGCACCCGACAGCAGGAAAACCGGCAGCTCCTTCGGTGTTTGGGCTATTTGGCCGGGATTAGTAATGTTAATCAAGCCTTCGAACATATCGCGGAACCCTCCGGCAGTGAATACAAACCCGCACAGCTCGTCTTGAATAAACGTATCGACGATCGCCGGATCGCGGGTTAACCAGTCTTGTCCCGTCCGGTTCGGTTCAAACCGTTTATTAAACGAGTTGTAAGTCAAGTTGTACAACAGACTGCTCCGATGCCGAATTCCTTTCGACCGAATCACCTGATTGGCCAATAACCGCCCCGCATGCAAGGCCCCCCTGGAGTGATGAGCTGTCCCGCTTAGAATAAGACCGGCAAGCCCGGAGCCGTATCGGATCGCGTAATCCCGGGCTACGAACGAGCCCATACTATGTCCGAACATCACTATAGGCAATCCGGGGTGCTCCTCCCTGATTTGCTTCGTAACCTCGTGCTGTTCCCTGACCAAACCGCTCCAGCCGTCCTGTTCGCCGAAATACCCCAAGTCCTCCTGAGTCGAGACGGAATGTCCATGTCCGCTCAGGTCGCCTGCGTAAACGATCCATCCATGACCGGCTAGAAAACGGGCGAATCCGTCATACCGGTCCGCATGTTCGCATGACCCGTGCACGATTTGAATGACACCCTGTACAGACTGCGTCGTTTCGTCAACATCCGGTTCCCATTTGTATACATGCGTCGATTGGTCCGGCATTTGAAATTGTGATTTTTTCATCCGAGCATCACTCCCTGATCGGTCTCCCTACGTCATCTTTGTCTTCTATTATATACTCCAGAGGACGGCCCGTCATATGTGGTTCCATCGAAGCGTTACGCGGCCAAACGAAGCCGCCCCGACTCCACTAGGAATCGGGGCGGTAAGCCAAGCTGCTGTTCGTTTACTCGGATGGATCCGTGAGCTGGCTGCGAATGTAGGAAATATTGTGCAACAACAAATCTGCAAAGGAAGCTTCGATGCCTTTGCCGTGCTGCGCACGGATCTCGTTCTCGAGCGGCTTCAGCGCTTGCTCCAGTTTGCGGGAGTCGTCTCCGGCTTCGGCCGCTCCCCCCGCTTTTACCGTCAGACTTTGCAGGATGCCGCGGTTTTTGAGCCAGCCATGGGCAAAGCCGATCTCAAGCGTCCGGATCAGCTGAGCCGAATCCGTCTCCACGGTCAGAACGAATTCCCGAACCGTTACATGACCCGCGCCGTCCACAGCCGTAGCCAAAACCCGGTGCTCGCCCACGACCAGCTCGAGCGGTGACACTATAAACGTCGGCTGCTTCGTTACGCCGTCCAGCGTTACGGTCAGCGAAGACAGTCCCGTGACGGAATCGGTCGCATAAACCGAAAGCGTAACCGTCTCGGTCTGCCTGACGACGGACGGCATCTGGAAAGTAATCGAGGGACCGTATACATCCGAGATCACCGAAGCCGATGCGCTATAACCGCCCTCCTTGGTTACGGCCGTAATCGTCGCCGTTCCTTCACCGCTCGCTGTTACATTCCCTTGAGCATCTACTACGGCTACCGCCGAGTCGGAAGACGTCCAGCTCACGTTCCCGCTCACCGCTCCATCCGGAAGGACCCGGGCTGTCAATTTCGCCTGCTCGCCTATCAAAGTAAATTGCAAGGAGGATTTGTCCAACTCGATCCCGGTAACGGAAGGAGGGCTGTATATCGCGACTTCCGTAATACTGTTATAGTTATTGGCGGAGTTGCCGCTGCCGACAATCCGAATATATCGGGCCTCAACCCCTGGCAGCAGAAAGGTCTCAGGCTGGACCGTCGTCCCGGAGCTTTCGCCGCTGAATACCGTCGTCCATTGTTGTCCGTCGGCAGACGACTGGATATCGAAGTAAGCGCTCCTCGTCGTTCCGTTAAAGATCGCGATGGACACGGCGCCCACTGGCTTCACGGCGCCAAGGTCGTATTGGATCCATTGTTTGCCGGGGGCCGACCAGCGGGTATCTAGGTTGCCGTCGATCGTTTTATCCGGCGTATTGCCTTGGGCGGCTTCCGGCACCGAGCTGGCTTCTACCGCTACGACCGGATACGGGCTCATCCCCGGCGGCTGTCCGATCAGCGGCAGTCTTTTGAAGCGGACGGTGTACACATTACCCAGGTTCGGGTTGTCTATAGTCCGGACGTGTACTTTGGCTTCCCCCGGCACGCTCCCGCTCTGTACAACCGTGAACGGATGAACCGAAGAAGCGCCGACTACCGGCACCGCTGCCGATTCGAACGGTACGGACACTTCATAATAAGTCCCTTTCGGCTTAAAGCCCGCGAGCGGCTGCCCGTCGACGGTTAACGTATCCAGCTCCGGTCTGGCCGGTCTCGGAACGGGGTCTCCGTCCGGTATCGACCAAGCCGATAGCGGCGTATAGGCAGGCACGGAGGACGGGAGCGGCTCGCCTTCATATAACGGAACCAGCCATACCGCTAAATTGCCTTCCCGGACGTCCGTCATATGGACCGTCAGCTTGCGGACGCCGAAATTGATCGACTGCTCCGCAGGATCGGGCGAAGTAGGCAGCGCAACCGCATCCATCACCGAGAAGAAAGCTCCATCCGGCGCCTCGATCAGCTTCGCGTACAATCGCTTATCACCTTGGCTTAATACCGCCGCACGGCCGTTCTCGATAATCTCGATGGAAGCTTTCGTATGCATGAACCAGTAAAGCTCGGACGCTGTTTTCAGCTTCATTTCGTCCTGAACGATCAGTTGGGTCCGGTCTCCGGTCAACATCATGCCGCGCCTCATGCTGACGGCATCGTTTTTATATACAGGGGTCATATCCAAAATGCCTAGTGCGCCGCGCGGCTTGGATTCCTCGCGAATGCGAAGCGCGGTTTCCAGCGGGTCCTGCTGCACGACCGGATTTTGTACCGGATTCACGACGATCGTGTTGTGACCTTCGGTCTTTTTACGGTAATACGTCCAGCGTTGGTACTTATAATCCCAAAATCCGGGTAAATTGTAGTTTTCGTTGCCGGAATCCATCGCCCAACGGATGCCCAGCGCGTCGAACACAAAGGTGCCCGCATCGAGATCGTGATGGCTTTTCAGCGTCTCGTTGACCCCTTTCATCGACGCAAACAAAGCTTCCGGATCGTCCCAAGCGCTGCGCATGGAGCTTGATTCGATCGCCGAGTAAAACTGATCGAGCTCCGTCGGCTTTTGATCGAATAAGCCCGGCTTGTACAAGACCAGATACAGCGGGTGGTAGACGCCTTTGTGCCGGGAGAGGTCCCCGATGTGCCAGGCATACTCCGGTTTGCCGAAAAAGTCGGCGAACCAGAGCGACTCCGGCTGTGCCAGCGATATTCCCCCGTCAAAAAAGTCGAAATATCCGCCTTCGCCAAGCAGATGATACGGAAACGCCCCCGACTCCTCGAAGCCGGCAAGTCCGGAAAGTCCGTAGTCCGTTCCCATCACGTTGTTCATCGCTGCGATCATATAACTCAAATACTGTCCGCCATAATGCCAGTAAGCCGGCCCTTCCGGCCACGCCCCGTCCGGCGTGTAATGGCGCAGCGCCTGCTGAAGCTTCTTGTACATTCCTTGCAAAACTTCGGCAGCGGCAGCTTCATTCTGCGCCGATTCGTCCATAATGGCCAGCGCGGTCAACCCAAAGTTGCCGTTGTCAACCAGGTTAATATTGTTGAACTCTCCGTTATGCGTAAATACGCCCCGATACCAGTCCAGCGCGACATTCAGCGATTTGACGCGGATGGCGTCCGCAATAACTGTTCGTTCAGCGGGCGTCATCGCCTCGTAAACCCAGTCGTAAGCCAGAGCGACCGCATGCGACAGCTCGGCGAGAGCCAATATATTGTTCGTGCGGGCTCCCCAGTCCGCATAACCGGCAAGCGCTTCCAGCTCCTGGATCGTCCGGTCCGCGTAACGGCTGTCCAAGCTGAGCTGGTACATCAATCCGGTTCTCAGCAAACGGTCGCGAATGGCGTAATTGTTCGCCCCGGCCGACGCATAAGGGAGAGGCGCCGTTTGCAGGACCGGCTCGGCCTCCTGTTTCAGCCGTTCATACCATTCCTTCATATATACATCGGTGACGATCAGCTCCCTCGCCTGCCGGAAATCTTCGCGGTCCGCCAAAAGCCGCGGATGCTGTCCATACTCCGGCCGGTTGCGGAACTGGGCGGACAAATCTGCGATACCCGGAATAACCGCGATTTGCACCCGTCCTTCCACTCGGCCGCCCTTGCCGTCCAACGCAGCGACGCGGAACCCGTCATATCCGACAAAGTCCGTGTCGGGCGTGTAGAGGTATGTACCGTCCGGATTCACCTGCAAAGCTCCATGCTGCGGCTCCGTTACTTTCTGCCATACGATGGCGTCGCCGTCCTTGTCGGAAGCTTGCTGCAGCTTGTCGTTCAGAGCCGTGTTTTTCCCGGTCGACGACCACTTCAGGTCCAATTTCGGTTCATCGTTCACCGGGGTAATCTGGAGGGAAGCGATCCCGAACCGGGGACCTCCTTGACCGCTGGAGGCCATGAAGGCAAATTCATCCGTTCCTGCATAGTCGGGATTCGGGTAATAAAGAAATCGTCCGTCCGGAAATACGGTCAGCTTTCCGTTAGTCGGTTCGATCGCTGTGCGGAAGGTCACGGCGGTGCCGCCGCCTTGGCTCGTAGCAATCAACCGGCCGCTCAGCTCTCCGTCCTCCTGAACGGTTCCCGTATAAGGAGCGACGCTCAACCCGTCTGGCGCGCCGACGCCGACTACGGCCGTATCCGTGAAGCCGCCTTCCTCGGTTCGGACCGTAATGATTGTGTGACCGGCCGTTTTGGCGGTAACCGTACCGGCTGCATCAACTTCCGCGACCGCCGGATCGGACGAGGTCCACGTTACGCTGCGGTTCGTTGCGTCGGCCGGGTACAATTCCGGCGTTAACATGATCGTTTGTCCGATTTGCAGCGAATGGATGGCCGGCTCGAGCGTTACGCCCTGTACCCCGTTCCACTCTTGCACCTCAAAATCGTCGAACCACACCTTGCCGGTACTGTTTTCCAAAAAAGCTTCGATCTTCAGCCACGAAGGTACGGTCGCATTGTCCGGAATCGTCGTTTTTTGCTCGAAATAAGTCCAATCCGTCGTTCCTTTCGCCTCAGCCATGTTGACCAGGACGTTTCCTCCTGAAGTCCGGCCGATCTGAAAACGGACCAAAGCTTTATTCGAGACATTCTCCGTTTTCATCCAACCGCTGATTTTGTAGGTTTTGCCTTTCATCACCGAATTGATCTGCTGGAAAATCGTTCCCCGGGCGGTGGAGCCCGCCTCGATCTTTACCGATTTGCCGCCGGTACGGGCAACGGAGTTGTCTACGGCAAAGGCAGGCGTTCCGCTGAACACATACCGGGTCCAATCGGCCGCTGCGATTCCTCCCGTCCACGCCGAATTGGCCGCCGTTTGCTCGAAGCCCGGATTGGTCAGCAGGTTGACTGTTGCGGATGTTTGCCCGGTAACCTCGGCATAGGCTGCTGAAGGCTGAATCGATAAGATACTAAATAGCATAAAGACAGTCAGCATGCAGCTCATCGTTTTTTTCATTCCTGTTCCTCCCAGACCGTTGATTGAATACTCCTTAAACCGCTCTTCATGCGCCGTCCTCAACGCTGTAGGCGCTTTCAATACGACATATACCTCCTTTGCCGGTTTAGTAGCGAGCTTTTCGCCATTTCCACTATACGGAAACCACCTCGGTCTGGCTATTATCTGTTCTTTTTGCAATAAACCGAATTTCATATCGGGCCGCAAAGCCATACAAAAACCCCGTGCTTAAGGCTTTCGCCCGGCACAGGGTGAACTTTGATAATCCGAACTGGATTGCTCTCAGCAACGCTACATAGTATTTTCCCTCAACATCGGAGTACAATAACTCAAGCATATTCAAAGTAACTCTTGAAATCGTCGCAACCGGACATTACTTCTATAGTGTCTACTTAGTTAAGCCTGCTGCCTTAACTTGCGCATTGTACGCTTCGAAGAGGGCGTTTCCATTATATTTAGTCATTAGTTCTTCACGATATTCAGGCCATTTCTTCCCTGACTTATCATCAAAGATCGCTTTCGCTTGCAATTCGCGTTGACGCTTACGGAAAGTACCTAAATCAAAGCCAGAAGGCGGAATCAGACTCGTTCCTAAATAAGGAGCCGATGGAATATTTGCAACGGTTTTTGCGATTTCACGGTCACGGGCAGTTTCATTCGTATTAATGACATTCAAGCCGAAAACTGATGGAGTTGGCGGGGTAAAGAAGTCCCAGATGGTTAAGAAGTCGCCTTTGTCAGTGATGTCTTTTTTGAAAGCATCGAGATTGAGAGTAATTGTTTTACCGTTCCTGGTATAATGTTCGTTCTCCACTCCGTAATGTGTTAGAAGGAAGCCCTCCTCGCTGGCTAACCAATCAAGAATTTCTACAATGCGGGTAACCTTCTCAGGTGATTTCTTGACTATGTTCTGGTGGAATAGAATTGGGGATCCCGGAGCAACACCAGTCGCAATCGGTTGGTTACCGAAGGGGGTGAACGGAACCCAGTTTGCGTTTGGAAACAATGCTTTAGTTTTAGACTGGATACTCTGAGGATTCGAGTCATACGCGAAATCTTTCGTTGTACCCATTATTACTCCAGCTTTTCCTTGTGCTGCTCTGTCTATATGTTGTGGCGATTTATTCAGGAACCACTCGGGATCTACAACACCTTCAGAAATGACTTTGGCTATGTCATTTAAAACTTGCTCAACACTCGGATCTGTTTGCATATCTAAAATCTTGCCGTTTTGAAGACTGGTAGCAAAGACGAGGCCTGCCTTCCAGTATTCTGGCCATTCTAGTCCAATCCCGTCGCCCCCTGCAGCGGTAGTGAACCCGTACGTATCTTTTTTGCCATTTCCATCAGGATCATTAAATGTAAACGCTCTCAGTACATTTAAATATTCATCGTATGTTCTTGGCATCGCGAGGTTTAGCTTGTCAAGCCAATCTTTACGTATATACCATACGCGGTATAATTCTTTACTATATGGTGCAGGAGTACGCATTACTTTTCCTAGAATTTGATAACGCTGAAATGTAACCTCATCTACCCAATGTTTGAAATAGTTAGGCATTTTAGAGGGATTGATGAAATCTCCGATCTCACCCAGAACGCCATCCAGTGCATATTTTTGTCCGCCATCTCCATTTAAATCACGCCACATATCTGGCGGTTGTTGAGCAGCAAGCTGTGCATTCAGCTTATTAACATAATCCTGGCCTGCTTGCATATACTCAACATCAAGCTTTACATTGAATTTCTCTTCAATTGTTTTTTTTACAAAGTCGTCTTTATCTGCTGGAAGCTGAGCATTGGCAGGAGCTTCAACCATTATACGTAGATCAAGCTTTTCATTTTGTCGTGCATTTGTAGGTTTTGAAGTTCCACCATCTGAGCCACAAGCACTTAGGACGGCAGCGGCGATCGTTAGTGCGGTAAACGCTTTCCACTTTGTAGAACCTTCTTTTTTGTTCATCTGCTCATTCATCCTTTTATATTTTTTCGAAACCAAATACTCCTATTAGATAAATTTATACTATTGTTTTGTCGCGACAGCGTTATTATATCGCTGCTTAGGATTGTCAATCCATGCATAATCCTCAATTCTATTTGTATAATCTTCTACTTAAAGGTGCTAAAGATAATAATCATTAATTTATATTTGTTATGACCACGTTAAAAATTAGATTGAATGTTAAAACCCCCTTCCAAGGAAAATCCGGAAAGGGGGTTTTACAGCATTAGCATAGCGTATGGGATAGCCTTGCCGCAACTGAAACGCAATGTTTTAATATTTGCGAATATATCTGTTTTGCAGAACGACCTACTATTTGCTTAACTTTGTGGTTGAACGTTCTTTTTCGGAATATGCTCAATAATTTAGCTGTATTTGGGCCAGCTAGCGTCGATCTTTCCTTGAATAGCAGTTTGGTTTTTAGTTCTTATTCTTCCCCTCCTGACCGTAGTTCAGCAGGATACCTCGGACTGGCAAAAGTTCAAGAGTTTTGACGTATAGACTATTTATCTGGAAATTTGGCCGCAAAAACTTGAGTTCAGGAAAAAGCACGCGTAAGTTCTCGATTTATTCCTATATTGTAGATAAACGGTTCTAATCGAATGTTGCGGATAAATCGACTCAATTTGTTCCAGTGCCAGGTCTCCAAGCTGTCTGTTGAGCAAGAAAAATCCTACCTTGCCCCCGCTTTATTGTCGATATACTTGCGCCCCTTATTCGGAAAAGTCCAGATTAACAGCCTTACTTCATCTTCTCTATAAACTTGTCGAATTTCGCCAGCCAAATGTCTGCTTTCGTATCGATGAATTGGGCCTTTGCTGTTACAGAACAGATTTTACAGCGCATTAAATTGAGCTCTTGAGTCTGTCATTGGGCAAAATCATACAACCTATATCGTTAGTCACACTAGGATGCAGATTGCTAAAATCGTTGCCCTGGCTACACACCTCAAGTATTTTACTTCAAACCAAACTTGCTACATTCAACATTTATGCTTTATAGTTTCAAGCTAAGTGAATACAAATAAATACTGACACTTCGTCGCGACAACGATATTTTACCATTGTTTAAACTTGCATTCCATGAAATATTCTATATTTTGTTTGTACAATCTTCTACTATCAGTAAACACCACCCGCTTACAACAGTAAGCCTCGACCGAGATTTCCCGGGACGGGCTGCATGTAAGGAACCAAGCGGATTCATCCAGATGCTTTCGCTATACGGCATATTACACGATCGGGACAGGAGATGGGACGGAGATAACGTCCTGCTCCGTCCCGGTTGCATCCGAACGGTAGATCGCATCGATGACCGCACATACCGATTGCCCATATTCGCCGGAATTATCGGTTGGCCCACCCCGCTCGATATCGTCCAAAAACGCGCTCCATTGCGCCTCAAATACATCCACCGTCTCGCCCAGATCGACCTGCGTATACGTACGATCTTCACCAGCGATCCAGAGCGAATGCGAGCCAACCAGCTTGAGCTGTCCTTCCGTTCCTATAAACTCGGTCTCGTTGACCGTCACATTGTTATACCCGCATAAGGAGATCATCGCCGATACGCCGGCCGCTGTCTGCATCAACAAGCTGCCGCCTCCCTCGACATTGCCTCGCGTCCCGTAATACGTCAGATGAGCCATTACTTTCATAATTGGCGATCCGCCAATCCATTGCAATTTATCGATACAGTGGCTGCCGAGGTTGATCACGACACCGCCGCCGGATTTCGACTTATCCAGAAACCAGTCCGGACGCTGCGGCAAAAAGTACGGATGATGTCTACGCTCGAATATGGACACAAGCTTTCCCAACTGGCCAGAGGCGATAATCGCCTTCGCCTTGCGGTTCGCAGCATAATGATGCTGCAGTTGACCGACGGCGAGATAGACGCCGTGCTTGTCCGCCGCTATGTTCATTTCCACACATTCATCAGTATTAAGCGCCATCGGCTTTTCCATCAGCACATGGCAGCCACGCTCCATGCAATCGATCGCCGCCGTCTTATGCAAATAATGAGGTAGCGTAATGATAGCGATATCCGGCTGTAGCTCATTAACCATCGTCTTGTAGTCCGTATATGCGGCAGCTCCTGAATCGGAGGCTAATGATTGCGCCTTTTTGTAGTCAATGTCTGCTATGCCCGCCAATTCCGCGCGCGTATCCAATCGCAGCACCCGGGCATGGTCGTGTGCGATTAGAGGGCATGCGCCCTCCCTCCCCTAGCAAACCGTTTTTTGCTCTAGCGATTATCCGTTTCATTATTTAGGAAGTACGACAAACAAGTCCTCATCTTCGATTTCCACAGGGTATCCCCTTAATTTCGTCGTTGAATCGACCAATAATTGTCCATTCGTCAGATCGAACTCCCAGCCGTGCCAAGGGCAACGCAAAATCTGATCTTCCATTCCATATTTGTACTCGTACACAAGTGAAGGAAGTCGTGTCCCGCAAACAGGACCTTTGCATATAGCCGCCCCCTGATGAGGGCAAAAGTTGCTCCACGCATACCAGTTTCCCCGAACGTTGTACAAACCGAACTCTATACCTTCGATTTTAAAAATCTTCTTTTTCATTTCCTGTATATCGGCTTTTTTTCCTACCCAGTGCCTGCTCATTCATCTTCTCCCCAAGCATTTTCGGGTGAATGCTCCGACTCCTTGGCTATTTTTTCGGCCAAGTCAATGGAAAGATCGTCCTTCCTTTCGGGTCTCGTATGCAGCCCATACAGTTCTGCTGCGGTTCCCGCTAAAATACGCTGCTTCATTTCTTTCGGCATCCGCGGAAGAGCCATTCTCGGATTGTCATTATCCCAGTGCGGATAGTCCGATGAGAACATGACTGTTTTCTCTGCCTCGATCATGTGCAATATTTGCAATAAATGCTCTGGATTGTCCGGTTCTTCGATTGGCTGCGTTGTCAGCCGGATATGGTCCTTGATGTACTCAGACGGGAAACGTTTCAGCCACGGCGTCGATTCTCGCAGAGCCTTATAGTTTTTATCCATTCTCCACATCAGGTGCGGAAGCCAAGAAATCCCTCCTTCGATAGCAACAAATTTCAGTTTCGGAAATTTCTCAAATACCCCTTCACATACGAGGCTGTTTACATGGGTCATATAGTTGGTCGGCAAAATATTATGCCATTCCATATATCGGGTAGGGTAACCTGATGGTGTTGGTGCTCCCGAGATTCCTTTCCCCTCTGTGCCGGGATGAACCGCTACGGGCAAGCCGCACTCTTGCGCTGCGTCGTAGATCGGATGATAGAAACGTTGTCCATAAGGCATGCGCGCCGCGCTTGCCATAAGCACTTGAACCATACTCGGATTGGATGCGAGTCGTCGAATCTCTGCAGCCGCCGCCACTGGATCAGAGGCGTTTACGAAGATGGAACCCCTAAATCGTGGGCTGACATTCAACCATGTGTCGACCATACGATCGTTGCAAGCAGCAGCCAGTACATTCCCATAGTCCGGATCCGGATCCAGTGAAAGGCCCAGAACACCAGATCCGGTGAGAATGGCGTAGTCTATACCGTAACGATCCATATGATCGCTGATTAGAAACTGTGGGTCGCTACCTGGAGCCCCCCCTTTGTCCGTAACCGCATCCTTGCGGTTTGTACCAATGGACGAATAATACTGTGCGCCATAGGGCAGGCCTACATCGCGATATCGATCATGCCACGCTTTTGGCAAATACGGCAGCAAGGAGCCAATTTGGTTATGAACATCCGTATCGATCAGGACAGGTGTGTCATTCATTGTCATAATTCCTCCTATTTGTAACTCATGCCATTCATTATTCCTGTTGATTGGATAATTAGATTGATGTTTTGTCGCGACACCGATATTATATCGTTGATAAGAACTGCCATTCCATGAATTATCCTATATTCTATTTGTACGATCTTCTACTCAAAATGTAGAATCTTTTTGGAGGAATAGGACTATGAAACTGCTCCATGCTGTGTCCGAATTTGACCTTACTGTTACTAAGCTGGAATACGTCGTTGAAGTGCAATCGAAAAAATCTGTGGAAGTCTATTCTACTCCAGCTCCGGTCAATAGGAACGAATATGTGCTCTCTCTGACTACTCAAGGATTGACAAACTACAGTATTTCCGACCAGCAGTACACCATCTCCAAAGGGCATGTATTGTTTTTCCCAAGATACTTGCCCCGCAGCAGAGTCATGGAAGAATCGGATCAATGGAGACATATCGTTGTTGTGTTCCAGCTTCAGTTCGGGGGAGAGACGGATAAAGCTGCACTCGATCAATTAAATCATGTATTCAAAAATCTGGATCAAACGCGGATCGCTTTCTTGTTTCAAGAGCTTATTCGGGCTTGGGCGGGAAAACAACCCGGTTATTTGATTCGGTGCCGCAGTCGCATTATGGACATTTTGCATTTATTAATTGTCGATTCGAAGGAGCAAAAAACGTCTCACCTGCGGATGGTGGAAATGCTGATTGGACTTATGGAAGCAAGCGAAGAGACATTTTATTCAATTGAGGAGTTGAGCCGTGAAATTGGTATCAGCTCATCCTATTTATGCCTGATATTCAAAAAAACGACAGGATTTACGGCGATTCAATACCAAAACCGAATCAAGATTGGCAAAGCGATCGATTTACTGCGAAGTGGGGAATACAACATTACCGAAGTAGCCGACCGGCTGGGCTTTAAAGATATTTATTATTTTAGTCGGTTATTCAAAAAAATTACGGGAACCCCTCCTTCCTCCGTCATGAAAAAAATATAGAACGATCCGAAAAATGAAAGGGACCGATTCATTCAGCAATGTAAGGCTGAATAAACGGTCCCTTAGACGCATACGATCAAAGCTGCGGCTAGAAAGCAAATTTAAAAAAATATGACCTGCTTCCTGCAGGCAACGCCAAATCTGTACTCGGTGTTGGCTGTTAGCGGATTTTGATTGTCTGCAACTGGAATCCATATAACAGCTTCCTGAAGTTGACTGTCGGCAGATGCGCTTGCAAACTCCGCATCCCCGGAAGCGTTAACTCCCAAAATACGAATGCTGCGCCGTGCTCGCTCCCAATGATTAATTTCCTCGCCCGTCATAAAAACGAAATCGTAGTCGCTGGCCATTTGTATCACTTTACGCAGTGTTTCTCTAACATGGGAGTGATTATGTATATGAACTGGGTGGAACAAGAAATGAGCGAGCCCCTTCACCTTCATTGTTTCCTCAAGGAACGAGGCAAGAACAATGCCGTCGTCAATCAAGGAATGGTCCAGATGATCCTGGATTAAGAAACCCATTTCCAGCACATCGTAGAAACGATTTTTTTCGTCTGAATAAGCAATCGGAAAGTAAGGATGGCACGTTCCGAACAAGTAGCCAACATTGCCCTTTTTGCTAGGTCCTCGAGTCTGATCGGCTTGTATTCCTTGACGCTCGCACCAACGGAACAATTCGCCCCATCCTTCGAATCGGGTGTAATGATTCTTGTTGGATATGCAATGCTCCAGTCCGGCGGCCCGCTTCAGCCAATCGGTCTGGCGCGCCAATTCCTGCTCGTCCCACTTGCCGTTCTGATCCTCCATTGCGTTATAATGGAGAGCCAGCTCATGACCTTCCGCAAGCAACCTTTCATAGATAGGAGCACTGTAGCCCGGTTCCAACATGCACCAGGTACTGCGCACATTACACTCCTTCAAGACGTCAAGGGTCGTAACGGCGGACTCGTCGACGTTTCGATCGCTATCATGAGAGATCATGGCTACATGCTCGATTCCATTTGGCCAATATCCGACGAACGGCAAGGTTAGTTGCAGCTTTACCGTTTCCCGCAGTAAATGACTAATGAAGGCTTCTTTCCAAAGGTCGGAATAAGGATGAGGGAAATAAGCGGCGCCGGTCGTCGTTTTAACCCGGTCCATATCCCAATTCAACTCGAAGCTGTCATCAGCTTTTAACAAGCGGTCATCGATCGATGCCGTTCCGTCCGGAGCGGGGAAACCGTCCTGGGTGACCGGTTTTGTCCCTTGTTGCAAGCCTACCCATGTGGCAGGCAGATTTACAGACCAGCGATGGAGAGCACCGCGGCCAACAAGGAAACTTTGCATCACGGCGCCTAATCCTTTACATTTCGACGAAGTACATGACCGAAGAACGCCGAAGGACGATGTATCAAGGGGGGTGTCCGAAGCTGAAGTTCGGACAACGTCCCATGACGTGGATTCGAGATAACGAAGCGGTCGCGAGTCTCCCAGGTAATCCGGAAGCGACGCGTAGCCGGGACCGGTTGTCGGACCCATCTCGCAGCCCAATCGTTCGGCGAAGCGATTTAATCCGGCGAACGAAATCAGCAAGCCGCCGTTTTCCGAATAGTTCCACAGGGATTCCTGAGCGGATAAATCGGCAGCTAAAGGTTCAAGCCCTACAATAACGACATCGCATGAACCAACCTCATCCGCCGATTGTAGGAAGCGGAAGGGGATTCCCGCGTGCTCCAAAACTTCGACAACAAATCCTTCAAATACGTTTTCCGATTGGGCCCATCGTGCTTGCGCGGCTTCGTTATCAAGCAATACGCCTATATTTGCCAGTTTATTCATGCAGTCTCCTCCAATGAGCGGTTCCTTATTCCGTTCATTTTAATAAAGGAAGCGATTGCACTGCCATGAATAAATCTTTATATTTTTTGTACAATCCTCTCACTCCGTCAGCCATGGAACAAGGGCAGATCCTTACCGGACGATTGTTTGACCGTTTTGTCTACGAGAGTGGTAAGAAATTTACCCTCTTGTGATTGTTTCAACTGAAAATCCTCGGACGTGAACTAAGAGATCGCTTGAAACGCCTGTTCCTTGTGCTTGCTCATATTCGTAATATAGAAATAGGTCGGATACGGCTGAGGACCCCATCTCGAATCTTTAAAAACCGGATAAGTCGTGATATCGGCAGATACTGGCTTCGAATAATCCGTATGACTTTATTTATAATCTCAAATCAGTGTATCGATTTTTTCTTAGATAGAAATTGAGTCACCTCTATTAGACTGTCCGTACGCAGAACTTCCTGTTTGGTATCGAAAATAAGATAAACCGGCAAACTTTTAATCTGCAGCCTGTTCAGCTCCTTGTCCTCCGGAGTCTTATTTTCATAATATCCGGTAATAACGTCCATGTTGTCGTCAAACAGACGCTGGAACTCGATGTCGGACTGCTCTGTCGCTCCAAGCGAGGCAATATAATATTTTCCTTCGACATCAGCATACATGAATGCAGGGATGTACGAATAAGTGTCTTGAACAGCTTCGTCGCAACCGGACAATACAACGATAACAAGGGCTAATAGGGATCGGAATTTCCCGATACGTGGTGTAATGGATGGCAAATTCTCTCGGATTTGCTTTGGTGATCTCTACTTCTTCATCTAAAACATAGTGCGAGTCTAAAGTCATAGCGAAACCATCTCCCGGTTGCTGCACGTTTCTTTCCATTTTATCAAAGTACGCGGATTCGCTTGGGGTGAAAGATCGACTTTAAACAAACTCACCTAAAACCGTTGTCCAACCTGCTTCCGGGTAACCTATCGCGGTTTGCAACACTACTCTTAGGCGCCGGTCCGATCTTTATCATTCAACCCTCGCCGTAACGATCCGATAGTAGTTTGTTACTTTTAATCCTCTCGCTGTTGCGTTCTTTCTGAATATTTCCTCAACGCCGGGCAGACACTCCCGCCACACGAACTCCTTTAACTTCGCATTTTGACCGAAACATTTCTTCATTAGAACGTCTTCGGGGGTAGACAAATATTCGGTTTCTTCAATCATTTGAATCTCGGTCAGATTCAAATGGTTTTCTTTAAGTTTGAGCGTGCTGACAAGAGGCTGCATATCGTAAAGGTTGTGCGTAAAGGGCGTGTAAAGCCCCGGAAAAAGCTCTCGAAGTCCTCCATCCGTTCCGCCATGAAGGAATAAAAGAGCAATTCCTCCCGGTTTAATGACCCGGTTCCCTTCTCGGTTCCCGTCACTTTGAAACAACCACGGCCCTTTTTTGGTATAGACCAAATCGAAGGAATCGTCAGGAAACGGCAAACCGTTGTTCACATCAACTGTCATAAAATGGACCGAATCCGCCGGCTTGATTTGGTTCGCTTTCGCAACAAAACCCTCTCTTCTATCAATTCCAACAACCTCTCGGGCTTGAGTCGCAAATTGGCATGTAAATTCACCGTGTCCGCAGCCAACATCAAGAATCCGGGAGTCGCTCGTCAAATAGGATGATATTTTTTGTGCGAAGATTATCTCGGCAGTCGGTTCGTCAAACTCGGACTTCCAAGGATATTTGTATTCTCCCAGTTCATGATCCAGATTCGAGTACCATTCCGGGCTATGTGGTGGGACCCATTCGGGATGCTGCATCGGATTTGGGAATACGATCATCTCGATCTTATGTTCGCTCACGCGTTACACTCTCCTTTATTAGTGATGCAACATCCTCTATAGACGAAATGTAACTTTCGAAACCTCACAACCACTCACCATTTGCCATTAATGGTAAATGATTTTGTGGAATCATACAATCCTTGAGGTGGATTTATGTGGACACACGCCACTATAGGTCGCGGGAGCTTCTTCCGGAAGTTTCACTTCCGTTATCTGCTGCTCGATGCAGGATATCCGCGAATAGCGGAACATTCAGTTCCGTTATTTCCAATAGAATCGCTTCTCCCCGCTAAAAAATCCATAATAAAGGAAACCAAACTTCCGCTCTCGTACGAAAGCTGCGTATAATTCACAAATAGAGGAAACCAAACTTCCGCTGTGTGCGAACAGTTTTTCCAACCGCACACTTCCAAGTCCAATCCGGCTGACCGATGACGCCCCGCTATGGCGGCCCCGGATGGATCGTGGTTCAAAAATCTGCTTGATCCGAGGTCCATCCACACCACAGGCTCCCTTCCAGCATACGGCCGCCACACTATCGTAAACCAAGCTGGACCGCTCACCGCTAACACGAGGAAATACCCTACCAATAAGAAAAACTTCTAAACGAAGCCGTAACCTCGATGAATGACCTTGCGTAAGTGTTAAAAAAAGCCGCTGAATAAGCGGCTTCACAACGAATTATTTTGGGTATCTCTAAACGCTTGGAGTAAAGAGATCACACGTTACTTGTTCCACAGCGCCGGCGTTATTAGCATCTCCGGCAAACCGCGGAATTCGCTCTCGATCTTGTTCCTCGTCTTCTCCGACAACGGCTTCCCGGAAATCAGCCTGACGTTGTCATCCAACTGCTCCGGACGCTCTGCGCCGACGACAATTCCGTTCACGCCGTCCGTATCGCGAACGTAACGCATCGCCAGCTCGGCGATCGCTATCCCTTCCTCCTCCGCGATCTCGGCCAATTGCCCTAGCGCCCCCCGAGCCATCGATCGTAGCGGTTCCGGCAAGTCGTCAGCCTGGCGAAAAAACAAACCTTGCAGAAAGACGCTGCGGGCGACTACCCACTTGCCGTCTGCACGAAACCGGGATAAAGCCCCGCACTCGACGGCCCTCCGGTCCCACAGATGGAGCGGCAGCTGGATCACCTCATAGATGTCTTCCCGCAGCAAATGCCCGCAGTACGCATATTGTACGTCCGAATTCGCTCCGAACGACACCCCGGCCCTCCCGATCAACTGATCCCGGCGCAGTTTCGTTAATATCTCGGTTACCATGCTTCCGTAAACTTGCAACAGAATTGGATCGTGAATCATCAGCGCCGGAAGCGTCCTTACCCGAAGCCGTTCCAGTATCGTTTCGACCCGCTCTGTCAGCTGCTTCTCCAATCCGGCCCGGTCCAGCTCCAGATCGGCCTTTACCTTCGACACGAGAAACGGCGCGGGCTTCCCATCGAAATAACGTCCCAGCTTGAGCTCGGCATCGCCGTATTCCAAAGCCGTGTCGAAGCAGTTGATTCCGAGCTCCCCACATCGGTCCAGCAGCGCGTCGGCTTCAACGTTCTGCGTCCGGTTGGCGATTCCGTAGCCGGAAATGCCGAGCTGCGCCGTGCCCGGCATCAGCTTGGATACCTGCTGAAACTCCGCCTTCCGCATCGGTTGTACGCCGGTTTCCATATCCCTTTTCCTCCATCCTCCACGTCCAGGTTTAAGCAAGCCCCTCATCAGCGCCCTCATTTTCTACCTGGAGCTCTCTCTTCTGCCTGCTTCCAAGTCCCAAAACAGTTCGCGGCGATTGCCGGTCTTATGATTTCTGACATTTGTATCTCTCTCCCTTACATTGGAATGATCTTGCAAGTCGATCCGGCTTCACGTTCCTCTTACCGACTGTACGGACCCTTGGTCCCGATGTGAACGAATCAAGGCATCCGCTACATACAGCGGATAGATACCATCCTCCAGCGTACTGACCGGTTCGGCGCCGGTTCGCAAAATGTCGACGATATGTTCTACCGCTTTTTGCATATTGCTCGTGCGAGCGAGCAAGTTTTGCTCCTCCCGCTTCAGCGTCAGATGGTAGCCTTGGATCGTTGCATGCCCGGCTGCGGAATAAAAGCGGATTTCATCGCCGGTCCGAAGCAGCTCGATCTTGCCTTTTTCAAAAAACAAATCCATCTCGAACATGAGAAAATTCCGGTCATCGAATGCCTCTGCATACCCGGGAACGCCGCTCGTGAGCGAAAAGAGAAAGGAAAACGTCGGATCGCCCCTATTGTCCATGTTCGTCGGGACTTGCCTGACGACCTGAACGCGATCGATCTCTCCGGCTGCATACCGAACGAGATCAAACAGATGGGAGCCGATGTTGTGCACGCCTCTCGTATACCGCAGATGTATGTTGGTCAGCTTGCCGAACTCTTCGGACTGCACGGCTTGCCGAATTTGGCGCGCCCCGTCGCTCCATCTTCGCGACAGATTAACTACGACGGTTCGCCGGTGGCGCTTCGCGAGCGCCGCAATCTCCTCTGCTTCCGCAACGCTGGTCGCGACCGGTTTTTCCAAAAACAGTACGGGTGCAGCCGACCGGGACATCACGGTCTGAAGCAGCTCGAAACGAACGTGCTCCGGGGTGCAGATGCTTATCACATCGAGCTGCTGCTCGTCCAGCATCGCTCCCAGATCCATGTAATATTTCGTTTCCGGAGCTACAAGGGCAAGCTGATCGCCTTGCTCCTGACGAACGCCCACGGCGGCTGACAATTCTATATCGGGGTTCATCCGGTAAGCCAGCGCATGGCTTTGCGGCAAATGTTTCCGCGGGATGTCCGCCTTCAGTCCAATAAAGCCCAGTCCGATTACGGCTGCACGATATTTGTTCATGGCCGCTCCTTATCATGTTTTACCCTATAAGATGGTCATACCTCTTAGCTCCGCCTTGCAGCCGTAGCCTTTTCCGGCAATGCCGACTTCTCATCGGATGCTCTGCCGGACGGCTTCAGCCGCGTACTGCTTGTTGCGATCGTCGATCAACTGCCGGCCGCCCATATCGAGCCAGCGACTCACGATACCGTCCCAGCTGTCGACTGGAATTTCGCCGTTGTACACTCTGACCTTCTGCTCGCTTAGATAAGCGTTCAGGTCGTCCAGCTTCGGGAACGACTCCCATTGGGTCGTGTCGTAAAACACGCCCGAGTCGACAGGTTCGAACCGGGGCAACCGGTTCATCTGCTCCCTCTTCAGGTTGTACTCCCCGGATACCCAGGCGTTGACCGGCCATACCGGCTTACCCGGCCAGTTGATGAATACGGTTTTATATTTGGCGTAATAGTTCGCTTTGGCCAGGTCGGTTTTGTCCTCAGCGATTAATTCGACCATGCCTCCCGGCGATGTCGTGTAATTGTCGCCCTCGATGCCGAAGTAGGTCAGCATATTCCCTTCGTACGTTCCCTGATAGTCGAAATATTTCATGACGGTTTCTGGATCGGCGTTTTTCTTGAAAATGACCCATACCGAATAAGTGATCGGGGCGGCAGGCAACCGATTGATACCGTGTGCGCCCTCCAGTACGACGGGAATGTAGCTGTAGTCCGGCACCGACTTCCTCAGGATCTCGCCTGCGTTCACGATCGTCCCCGAATACGTGGCAGCTACCGAGCCCGCCTTGTTGCCGGCGATCAGCTCCTGCTGCTTGGCTGCCGACGACAAGAGCATATCCGACCACAAGTATCCTTTCTCGTTCCAGTCGACTAGCCGGGCCAAAAACGCTTTGTAGCCGGGATGAAGCTCGGGGGGCTTCAGTCTGCCGTCGGCGTCTTGCCACCAGCCAATCGCCTGCGGAAGGAAGCTCGGACCGAATACGCTTTCCAGCATGCCAAGCGCACCGCCCGAAGCGACGGTCAGCGGAACCGTATCGGGCATTCCGTTCCCGTCCGGGTCGCGTTCCTTGAACGCTTGCAACACACGTTCGTATTCGTCTACGGTATTCGGAACTGGAAGCTGCAGCTTTGCTAGCCAGTCCGCCCTGATTTGCAGCGCATTAAGCGTAAGGAGCCCGTTCTCGATCGGGATGCCAAGTATGTTTCCATCGTAGGTAGCTCTTTTGAACGCTTCAGGAACAACGTTTTTTTTCAAATTCAGACCATATTGGTCGAGCAAGTCGTTGAGCGGTAAAATGAGGCCTTCGTTAAACGCCTGCACCGCTTCGGATATAGACAGTTCGGCGAAATCCAACTGCTCGCCGGAGGAGAGCATCCTATTCCGCTTCGACTTGCACGGTCCGCCGGCCCCTCCGTCCGAGAAGACGATCCGGACATCGGCGCCTGTTTTTTCCAGAATCAAGTCGTGAACCCGTCTCTCCTCGGCCGTTTTCCGGTCGAAAGACGGATTGCAGTTCAGCCCGACGATTGGGGTACCCGGATTGTGCGGTTGCCCTTCGTTCGATGATCCGTCCCGCTCCGTAACGGGCGAATCGCAGGCGGACGCAGCGATGGCGAGAACCGGGAGCATAGCGGCAAGCGCGGATCTGATCCATAGGCGCAATCTCATCGTTTCAAGCCTCCTCTGCTCCGAAAGACGCTGCGACCATCAAGCGTCTGCGGTTGTGTCTACTTGGCTTTAAGCTCCTGAAGCTTCTTCGCCGCGGTTTCTTCCGACAGCCGCAAAGCGGTATTCAAATCGATCTCGCCTTTCATAACCTGATTCATATTAGCCACATACAGATTGGAGATCGGGATTTCGTACACGCTCTTATACGGGACCTCCGCCAGTTTATTATAGAAATAGGAGCCCCAATTTTTATCCTTATACTTCGTATCCTGTCCGAATTCTTTCCTGACGTCCATATTTTTCAGGACCGGCATAAAGCCCTTTCTGGCGATTTCCGTCTGGAACTCGTCCGAACTGAGATGCTTCAGCATTTCCATCGCGGCATCCGCCGTATTTTTGGTTTTCGCCATCCTTGTAATGCCGAAATATTGGGTATAGGGCTGACCCCCTACGCCCGGCAAATCCTGGAACGGAGGCATGGCTACCCAGTCCCAGTTGAATTTGCTCAATTGGTCGCCGCGGCTGTTGGCCGCAAAAGCGGTAATGCCGCCGAGCATCGCAACCTGTTGGTCAATGAAAAAGCCGTTCAGCACGTCGTGCTTCTTCAAGTAATCCTGAACGCCGGGCACTTCGGTCGGAGCGATGAGCAAGGTCTGGTAAAATTTCTTCCATCGTTCGTCCCGGTTGATGGTGGGCGTGCCCGTCTTTTCATCGACAAGCGGAATAGAAAGCGGATTCATATATAACATGTAATTAACAAACGGCGCATAGCCGATATAGCTTTTCTCGCCCTCGGTTCTTGTCAGCTTGCGCGACAGATCGTAGAGTTCCCCCCAGGTTATGCCGTCTTTCGGATAAGGGACGCTGAACTTATCGAGAATATCTTTGTTGTACATGATGCCTATCGAATCGGTTACGACGGGAAGCGCATATATGCCGTAGCTTGAAGCTCTGACGCCGCTAATGACCGACGGGTCGTACCGGTTGAGATCGACCTTGTGCTGCTTGATCAGATCGGACATGTCGAATTGCAGATTATAGGAGATGAATTCGTCCTCGAAGTAACCGACATTGGCGAAATAAACATCGTAGTGCGTACCGGCGGCGAGCATGCTGGCGACGTCCATCCCTTTTCCCGTGTTTTGGATGTACTTGATCGTATACTCGGGAAACTTCTTTCTCAGGCTGTTGCCGTACCGATTGTCGAAATCGGCCGGCGTCATGCCGTTTTGGGCATAAAATACAACTTCGACGGGCTCCTTGTTTTTTCCTTCCGCCGCTTTGCCCTTGTCCTCATTGCCGTTGTCGGTCTTGTCACCGCCGGTTGCCCCGCCGCTGCCGCAGCCGGCAAGCAGTGCAACAGCGAGCAGCGATAACGGTACCGTTTTTAACCGTCCCCTCATGAAAAAAACCTCCCTATTTCCATTATTCTCTCCGATCCCAGCCCCGGGCGCCGGAATATCCTCAACCTACTCCAAAGGGGGCCCGCCGTTCAATCACAATATATTAAAATCGTTGAATTATATCGCTTCCGGGCTCGTTACAACGAGTTGAATATTGTAATACAACGTAAAAAATGCCGACAGCTATGCGGTCGGCGGACATGATAGCGTATCGGCTAATTGTCGGCGGTTTGCGGCTCCTGCTCCCTTTTGCGGTCGAATAGGAGCTCCCGGTACTCGGAAGCCGTAATACCGGTGTACTGCTTGAACACTTTGGCGAAGTAGCTGTTGCTGTTGAAGCCGGAACGGGTGCCGATGTCGGCGATTTTCGTCCGGGTGTCGGACAGCAGCCGCTTTGCTTCCTCGATTCGGTATTCGTTCAAATATTCGACTGGGGTCCGGTTGTATCTCTTCTTGCAAACAGTAATCAGATGCTGCTTCGTAATGCCGAGATGTTCCGCCATCTCGTCCAGAGAGAAGTTAACCGTGTAGTGGTTGGCGACATAATCCCGGATTTTGCCGGCATAATCTTTCGTCTCCTCGGCATAGTCGCGGTAGCTGTGGAATTTGGCGAAGACGAACTGCTTGGCTGCGGTAACGTTCATAATACCCTTATCCGTAATAAGCCGGTTCAGCTCGTTCAGAAACGAGAGACTGTTCTGGCCGAACAGACGGAGCAGCAGCGAGACGACTTGATAAAAGTTGAGATTGTACTCTACGACGGTCAACTGTTCGGAGAACAGGACGTTCAGCGTCTCCGTGAAACTCCGCTCGTTCTGCTGCCGGATCGCCAGCTCCAGCTCCTCGATGGCAGGAGCTTTTAATGGAGCCTCGTAGTCCATCGGCAGCTTGTTGTAGCAGTACAGCCGGCTGTCCGTCGCATAGATCCGGCCGATATTATAGGCATACATCGCTTCGATATAAGATTTATGAATATTGTCCAGGGAGTGGATGCCGCCGATGCTGATCACGGTCGACTCCATCTGCTTGGCGTCGAGGGCGAGCAGCAGCTCGGTTACGAACCGGTTCGCATCCCCGTGCTCCAATTGAATCAGCGCTAAGCCGTCCCCGTTCGGTTCCCGGAACAGTTCGGCCCGGAACGATGCGGTCAAGCGGTTCTCCAGATGTTGCATAAGCGTCGCCGTTGCTTCCGCGGACTTCTCGCCGTCTTCTTGCGGGGTTGGAGTAATAAGAGCAACGACGAGGCGGGACGACGTATCACGTATCAGCCTCTCCGTATGAGGATTTAGGGCAGTCTCCCCTAGAATCAGGCGGCGCAGCTGCGATTTTCTGAGCAGCTCCTCGCTCTCCGCGAACCGGGAGACGATGCTGCGGAACGGCTTATACAGCTCCCGAGCGCCGATCACAATGAACAAGGCCGCGAGGGCGATAATCGCGAAGACGACGGTTAACACTTTGTTTTTGAGGACGGTAACGTCCTTGTACAGCAGCTCTGTATGGACTTCGCCGACTAATTCCCAATTGAAAGCGCCGAGCTTATGCCGGTTGATCCGGATATTCGAGTCGTCATGTTTCATACCCGACATCGGTTTGCCTATGTGTTCCTTATCCCGGTGGTACATGATCGTTCCGCCCGCATCGGTCAAGTAGTAGTTGTTCAGCTCCGTATTGACGTTCAGCTCGCTCAAGAAGGAATTGTATATTTTATCCAGATCCACATTAAATATAAAGTAGTTCGGTTCCCCTTGCTGCCCGGGGAGCTTCTGAACGATGGAAACGAATGGCTTGCCTTGCTGCGAACGTCCGTCCTTGAGCTCGAACTGGTACAAAGGGAGCTTGGGGGCTTGCGTGACGATCCAGGGGACGCTGCTCCGCTGCGCATTCCGTTCGATCCCGTAATTCGATATAAGCAGCGACTGGTCGCGGCCGTTATACAGCATGTATTCCACAATAAATGGATTGGCGTACAGAAGCTTGTTGAGTTCGGACCATGCTTTCCACTGATCTGTCGCCGTCTGCAAGTTGGCGAATCGCGTATCAGCCGCCGTAGCGCTGGCGAAGTCTATAATTTGCTGCAGCGTCCGTTCCATCAGCGTTCCGGTGCGGATCAGCTCGGTCTCGTTTTTCGAATCGACCAATTGGACGGTTTGCTTCATAATCAAGTTCGTATTGTAAGCGCTTGAAAGAAGAGCGGGTATGACGGACACCACGACGAGCACGATGGCCACCCGGTACAAATAGGAGCGGGCATCCCGTTTCAACACCGATTCCCCCTTGTTATGTTTGCTTATTTGTATTCGCGAAACGAATATACAATCCTGCCGCGGCTCCTGCCGAACAAAATTCCAAACAAAAAAAGAGCCGAAAGAACCACGCTCCTCCACAATCGTATCCGCAGAACTGTATTTGAATCTCGTACGAGTCTTGCTCTCCGCCCTTTACATAATAGATCGGCCGGATTGTTATCGTATTGCCGGATCGGTGTGTTGAGACTGTTTCCGTCCGTATGCTCATCTCCTTGAATCCAATACATTTCATTTACTCAATTAGTAATATGGTATGACCTCTTAGTCGTGTCGAATGATCCCCTACTAAGTTGCAAGAGTTTTGCATCACTCGTACGCTCACTGTCGGACCTTGCCGGAGGAATATTCGGCTCTGGAACACTCCTCCTGCGCTGCATCATCGACATGCCGTGGAAGCGGCTTCTCTTCCCACGAAGGTTCAGGTATGGCGCTTCCGGGCCGTTTCGCTTCAACAAGCAACCGGAGTTCACCGGAAGCGGCTCGATCTGTCTACCGGACTTTGCATAGGGATGAACTCAGGACAACCCGAAAAATTTGACCGCATTTTCGCGGGCGATTTTATTAAACACCGTTTCGCTGATTTTTTTCGTATCCCGCCAGTTGATCAGCACATCCACGAGCTGAACCGGCATCGTCGGAAAGCATATATCCGTACCGAAAAACAACCGGTCCTGAAACTCCGTCAAAAACTTCGGACCGTACTCCGGATCGCGTGATATCGCATTGCAGGCGGTGTAGTCCGACAAGTCGCCGTACAAATTCGGATACCTGCGGAACAGCTTCGGCACGACTCCTTCTTCCTTGATCGGTCCTTCGGGAAGACGCCCGACCTGGCCGCCCTTCAGATCAAAAATGATCGCCCGCTCCCCGGGCGTCTCCAGACGTCCGATCTCGGCCCAGAACAACGGCCCGTGACCGAACATAATCAGATTCGGGAACCGCTGCAGCGTATGCTCCAGCTGCGGCAAGCCCGGATCGTCGTACAAGCCGAACGAGCCGCCGACCTGATCGGAGCCGTCGAAGACGACAGGAAGACCGACACGCTCCGCGTGACGAAACAAGTTTTGCACAAGCGGATTCATCAGCGGCACGTTCAGCATAATCTCGCCGACTCCTTTGCATCCCCGGTCCTTATAGTAGGACAGGATACGGTCTAGCGGAGCCTCCGCCGAATTGGTCAGCGCACGCGGATCGACATTGCAGTAAGGAATAAACCGGTCCGGGTATTTCTCGGCCATATCGAGAATGTCCTCGTTCGCCTGCGGAATGTAAATCTCCGGGCTGACGATCGGCAGCAGCACGCCCTTCTCGATTCCCAGCTCGTCGTAACGTTCAAGCAGCTGTTCCGCTGTGCAAAATTGTACGACGAACGGTACCGGCTTCCGGTATGCGTGCGCATGGATATCGATAAACATCGTTATCGCTCCTCTTTATCGAGTATTGGAACTTTCACGGGTGCAAGTCCGGACCCACGCCGTTGTATCGGCATCGAACCAGGCGGCCGGGTTATCCTTGAACAGACGCAATACGGTGTCCACGTACTGATCCGCCCGAATGGCCATCATTTCCGAGTTTCCGCATGTTGTACGGGCTACAAGACCGAGTTCTTCCAGCGCTTGCTGCGTTTTGGCGGCATCGTGAAACGGCCATACGCCCGGCACGTTATGCCGCGCGACCGCGGACATGGCGTCACACTTTAAAGCGGGATCCGGGATGCCGCCGTAGTAGTGCTCCATCAGCACATACTCTGCGAAATGCTTGAAGGTGTTGTACACCATGCTGATGCCGATAAATACAATAAGCGCTTTACTCAGATACATCTTCTGCCAGGGTGACGAATAGGAGAAGCAATAGTCTCCGAATACGCCCATTCGAGGACCGTACGCCGTATGCTCGGACGTAATCTCCGCTGCCCGGCTGCCCCAGGCCGCTACCGAATGGGTAGCCTGATCGCTGCGGATGCTGTCCGGAAGCAGACGGAACGTCTCGGTAAGGAGACCGACGTCGGAGGGCGAACGGTTCACGTCCCAGTTCAGGTAAGCGTTCTGAAAATCCCGCTGTACCAGCGTCGGGAACACGACGGTTCCGTCTGCGGTCACCGTTTCTTTGGCCGCGTCGATCACGGTTAGCGGACCGCCCTCGACGCGGCCGAAGCTTTTCAGGGAAGAGTGAATGAGCAGCATGTCGGCGGGACGCGCCCCCAGTTCTCGGAATGCGGAAACAACCTGATCTTTGGTTACAATCAGCAACATGGATTCGCCCCCGCTCGCGGATCGTAGGATGGAAGCTTCGCTCTCCTTTCCCGGATCAATTCGGAAGATGAGATCATAGCTCAAACACTATTTTATGTATTATATATAATGCACAGCAACATCATACACCACGTTTAAACGGGAAGCAATATGATTTCTTCCTTGCCGGAAATAAACTTTCGCCCCTCCGCCGGGAGGTTATCCCTTAACGTACACGCCTGATAGATTTATGAATAAACCGTCCGGCAAATCCTTTAGTGTCGACTCTAAACACTGTCTACTTTAAAGGGGATAATATCGTACATCCGGGGGCGGTCCTTTGCGTGCAACCCACTACTTTGGCGTGTGGAATGAAATGCGTCACCCCGGCTCCAGCCGCTTGTTTGGTCAGGTTTTGGGGTAACGACTCGACTTTAGCTGAAGCTCGTTACCCTCATTTTTGTGCGCAGGTTGTGTTCGCCTTCGCCAAAACCGTCTCCGCGTGCGGGCTCTAAACAAAATAAGAGCTTTTGGCACACGCTATTTACGGCCTTTTCGCAAGGCCGAAACCAATAGAGGCGGTTTGCACCCCTTATTTCGGTCAACCGTCCGGGTCTGCACCCGTTCGCGGATAGTAGCAGTTCCTAACCGCTCCTATTTCCCCATCCAAGCAGGTTTCGGACAAAATAACAGATACAAACGAGCCTGTCGATTCAATATGGACAACCAAGTGGAAAGGGAAAAGATTACCTTCTGGCGAGTTTTGTCTGGAATCCCCTACCTTACAATCCTTATTCAATCAAGGGATTCCGGACAACCTGTTTGAGCAGAAGAAGGTAACTTTTCACTTGGAACGGCCTGCTATCACTTCTACACATTGAATCGACAACCTCACAAACCGCTCATATTCGGTTTTCCTCTGAAATGAAGAAAGGCAAAAAAAGATCCGCACGACCGCCCACGATGAACGACTTGCAGCACTTGCCGACTTGATAAGGAAGGGGCCCCTTGTCTGCTTTAGTATGATGAAAAACCTGAATATTCTGGATACTTAAGAAGAAAACGCCCCGTACAGGGCGTTTTCTTAAAGTGTTCGGCGTCCGCACAGGCATCCATCCAACGACAAAATCCCGTTCAGCTACCCGTTCGAATCTTCTTTGTGTATCGTTCTGTTCTGAAAAGGCCAGGTCCGGGTCCGCATTAAAAAACGACGCTCGTTTTGTCCAAGCCGATCAGCGTCATCCCGATTAGAGGATGCCCGCTCCACGTGGAGACCGACAGCTCGTATGTAATGCCGGTCGGGATGGTCCACAAGTCTTCCGCCGGAATCGAGTAGCTGCCTAGCGTAGCACCGACTGGCGCGCTCTGGGCGATAAACGGAGTCGAGTAAATGACCATACTGGTGGACGTATCGAGTACCGTCACGACAAAGTGCGAGGTCGCGGCGTCTTGAACCCAATGCATACTGCCGCTGTACATGCCCGGTGACGAGATCGTGCCGGTCGGCGCGTATATGTACGTTCCTCCCCATGCCATCGCTTGACCCGACAGCCCAGCCACCATTCCAATGACGAGCAGCCAAACCGCCGCATACCGCAAACCTTTCCTTCTCAGACCAATCCACTCCTTCATTTCAGTTATGGGGCGGGCCGTGAAGCTTCCATTCGGCCCGCTTCCCATCACCCACTATATGCGGTTTAGGGCGATATAGAATAATCGGAATCGCAATACGGATCTGGTTTCTTCCTTATAAAGAGCCGTTAGTCGGCTCCTATAGCAGCGGAGCCCGTCACCTGAAGCGAATCGAAATTAACGAACGTGTTCGTCGATTCGGGACGTTTCTCGCCGGTAGCCACGATGCGAATGACGTGAACGCCTTCGGGCAAAGAACCGGTATCGAATATTTCGTGCCGGTATTTGACGTTCGGACTGTACGTATCGATGTTCCCCCGGTACAGGCCGTCCACGTACACATCCGCTTTGCCGCGGGAACCGCCGACCAGACTGAGCACCTTCGCACGTGTGCCGTAAAACGGTATGTCGACGGAACCGCCGGCGATTCGGGTCTGCCTGGAGCTGCCGCCGGACATTAACGATGACTCCAATGTCGTCCACACGCCCGAATATTGCGCCAACGGGTGTGCATCTTCCACAGTGGGGAGATAACCCGATATCAGGATGACAGGAACTCCTGACGATACTTGATGTTGTTCGTCTACCGCATAGATCGAATACAAGCCCTCCTGCATCCCTGTCGTTTCCAGATAAGCGGGCACGCCGGCGACTGCCGCCGATCGTGTTCCGTACACCGCTCCGCCTACCGTAACCGCAGCCGCTTCCAAAGCGGATGGAGTCGGCTCAGTCGCCGAAGGTACAAGATACACATAACCCGAAGCCGAGCTTATTGCCGTCACTTGGCTGCCTGCGAGCGTTCCGACATAGGTGACCTGGGTCACGGTTGGCGGCAATAACTTTGTAAAGGAAAGCGGGATCGCTGTCGTTTGTCCGGCGGCGACATAGACCGTATCGGAAACGGTAAGAACATGCCCCGGACTGGTCGCCGTAACCCGCTGCCATCCTTCCGGCACGCCGGAAAGCGAGTACGTACCGCCGGCACCCGTATTGGAGGATAGTCCCTGATTTCCGGTCAGATTGACCCGCGCTCTAGGTACAGGCTGACCAAACGGGTCGTAAACCGCCCCGATCACGGTCCCTGAGCGTGAAACTGCGGGCGGATCGCCGGCAGGCCATTCGGCCCGTTCGACATTGCTTATGAAGAACGTATGGAGTCCGGTCCATTGCTTCATCGGAAACGAAGTTTGCGCCGAGCTTCCGTCCCCGCGCACGACGAAGCCCGGATCTTCCCGATCGAATACAAGCAGCGTCCGGTTTCCGTGTGGACGGACCTCGCGTACCAGGAACCCGCGCTTGCTTCCGTCGGGGTGTTCGACGATGACGTAGCGGCCTGCCGCCGATGCGGGTACGCTCGCGGTCGTCAGGATTCCGTCATAGTCGTCTCCGTCCGCCAGCCGAAGCGTCCCGACGACGGTCCCCGCCGCCGTTCCCGCCCCGCTCAGCTCCCGATCCCCTTTTTTCAGGAGCGTACCGCCCGTCAGCTTCATCTCCCGCACTTGCCCGTCGACATGACGGATCAGTCCCATTTCTCCGTACAGAGTCACGTCGCCAACGACCAGGGGCATCTGATGTACGGCATAGTTCGGATTGCTCAGCAGCAAATCCGTCGTGCCGCCATAAGCGACTTTAACGGCGACCGCTCCTTCCGGAGCCTGTTCCGGCTGAAGCCTGTCGATCGCCTCGATTCGCGGCGTCGCCTTGCCGGCATAGGGCTCGAGCAGCGTGATGAACGTGCTTTTCAAATTCGTACCGTCGCGGCGCAACACCAGCTTCGGCAGCGTATACTTGACCGCCTCGTCGTTATTGTCCATATTCCGGCCTTCCAGCCTGGCCGACTTCAGCGACGGCGAGCGCCCCAAGTACAGCTCGTTTACTCCCGGCTCCAGCAGTCCGGTTATATTCAGCTTCGATCCGGGCGAGCCGTCTTTGGCGGTAACTAGCGTCAGCTCGTACCGGTCGTGAGGCAGCACCGCTTGCTTCACATCGCGCACATAGATGTATCCGGGGTAGTTCCCCTCCGCACTCCCGCTGTCGCTGTTGCTGACCGGGGGCACCACTGTCGTACCGGGCGGCAGCAAGTAAGGCCCATAGTCGTTCAGCGTCATTCCGGTGTCAAAATAAGCATCCCGATTCGCGTCGCCCTGCAGCGTATACTCGTGCCGGTTCCCTCCCGATACGCGGAACAGGTCGAGCACGTAGCCTTGCTGGCCGTCTCCGTCCGCAAACGGTACAAACCACGGCTCCCGCCTGTACTCCTCGGTTACCGGATAGGCGCTCTCATAGGAAGCGCGCATGGCCTTGAACCCGCTCTCTTGCGGAACGAACGCTTCCACATTGCCGCCGTGGACCGCATCTCCGCTGACGACCGCATTGCGGCTGTTAACGACAACGGTGTTATGTGCCATCGTGGACAATGTATACCAGCGGTAAAACGTATTGAACGTGTAGCCCAAGTCGGGCAGCAGTTCCTGACGCGATGCGTACAGCCCGAGATTCAACGGGTCGTAATGGATATGGGTCGGATATTTGGGCTGGAAGCTCATATACAGCTGGGTCTGATCGAGTCCCTGGCCGCCGGACAGCCGGCCGATCCCCGCTGCCGGCAGCAGTGTGGAGCCGGTATCCCCGGGTGCCGAAACTTTCGTATACGCCCAAGTATCCTGAATCGGATAATAATGGCCGTCCGGATAAACGAGCCGCTTCTGGTACTCCAGCGCTTTGCCGATAATCGGATAATCCCTGGCCATATCCAAGTTTACCAGTCGTTTTCCCGTACGGGGAGAGACGTAGCCAACCGGGTCGGTCCAGCCCTTCAGTTTGTCGGCCGCCTGCTTGATGCCGCTTATCAATTCCATATGATAAGACAACGACACCTCTTGCCAGAAACCGTCGGACAAAAACAAAGTCGACATGAACTCTTCCATCTGCGCCACGACAAAGTGAATATAATCCGGTTCGTTTAGCGCTTTGCCCGCCTCAATCATGCCGTTCCAGTTCGTATAGGACAAATTGCCGAGATGTACGGTATAGCCGAGTACATAGTCCAAGGACGGACCGAACATATCGCGGAGCAACTTGGCTTCCACGTCTTCGCCGGCCTCGGCGCTGAGCACTTCGAACGCATCGGTTTTCTTGACCAGCGAATAAGCCTGGAAAAGCGACGTCAAGTACAACAGATCGGAGCCGTACCAGCGGTACCACATCCCGCCCCAATACGAATACGGAGGGCCCGCGGGGCGGCTGATCGAGTGGTAGTTCCACGCCTGATCGATCGTCGGATTGTAGCCTTCGTAGGCTTGGGCGAAACGGTATAACAATCGCGCCGCTCCAAGCGGATCGGTCTGAGCGATCGCCTTCGTCTCGCTAAGCGCCTTGTTTTTCTGCAAATACCACAGATGTCCGGTAATGAAGTACTGTTTGCCATCGCCATCTTCGTAATACGGAATACGTACCGTCTCGCCTTTGCCGTTGGTCGTCACATACTCTTTGTTTTCGGCAAACGAAGCGTTCGGATACACCGTGCCCGTCCTCGATGCGATCAGGCTCTGACCGTCAGCCGACAACGTGTACAGATTATCGGGATAAAGCTCCGGCATTTCCGGCAAGCCGACATAGCGGTATCCCGGCTGCTCCGGAATAAGCGATAATGCTTGCTGCACTCTCGCAGACGGAGCGGACGGAACGACTGCGACCGGCGATTCATCGGAACCTTGCATCCGCGGTGCGATCGACAAGCCCGAAGCGATCATACTCTCGCGGTCGAACAGCAGCGTCGTCGCCCTAGGCTGCGCCTGAGCCGAAGGCGACACGACAAGACGCAATTGGTAAGCCCCGTCCTTTAGCGGCGCGGGATGCTCAAAGTCGAGTTCGTAAACTCCACCCGACTTCGTTAGATCGAATTCCTCCAATTGCTGCCAGCCGCTATCCGGACCTTTCCACATCAGCCGAAACTTGTCCTCATTCAGAATAGGGCCAGGAAGCTTGAATCGGAGCCTTTTCCCGGTAAAACCGTTGTAAGTAAGCTCGGCCTGTTCCAGCATCCAAGGTACGGCGGCACTCGCTCCCGACGCTTGCGAGCCTGGAAATTGTCCGAAAAACAGGCTGCCCATCCGGCCTTGATTGACGACTCCACCGTACAGCCGCCCTCCTTCGCCGAAGCGGTCCCAATGATCGGAATGGCGGATCGGCACCCACGCGGTAAGCGGCCGGGTCAGCGAACGATGGACGTGAATGATGTTCACCCGCCATTCGTCGCCAGTAGCGGCGCCGCCGGGAACGATAGCGGCAAGCGGGATGGCTGCCTCTACCGTAACGCCGCTCCCGGCCGCGGTTATCTCGTAATTCACACCGGTTAACATCGTGCGTCCGGGATTGGCCGTATGATCGCCGCGCTGCGGACTCCATGTCGTGTCTGTGACCGAATGGTCGTTCGGGTCTACCGTCAGACGGGCGACATAATGGGTGTCGCCTTCCATCTGCGGACTTATCACAATCTCGATATCCGCCAGTGTGTCCGATTCGGCGTTGTCCATGATTCCGCCGATGTACAAGTAGTCTTCGTCGTAGGCTGCCTTGTACTCGACCTGATGCGGAAGCGGATACTCGTAATAAGCGGTTGCGAAACCGTCCAGCACGGAAGACTGGTTCCACAGCGTCTCGTCCAAGATGCCGTCTATCGCGGGAGAGGCGCTCCACTTGGGAACGATCGTCCATTTGTCGGTATAATACGGGATCGGGGCCGGAACGGACACAGACTCCGCCCGCACGCTGCGTTCCGGTCCATGCAGCTCATGCCCTCCTGCGAATGTCGTCACCAAGCAGCCTATAATCCCCACCTTCGCCAGCTTGTTCATCCCTCAGGCTCCTTTCGGGAACATGTAGTACAGGAAGAAGCGCGCCTCTAATACCGGATCAGTACGCCCATCGTCTGTTCCGGCGCCTCCTTGCATAACCGGTACGCCTGATCGATATCCTGAAAATCGAAGCGATGCCGGATCAGCGGCTTTAAAGATAGCTTTCTTCCTGCCAATAGCCGGACGAATTCAGCCACATTTCTGCCTTCTGTCCATCTGACATATCCGTCCGGATAATCAAAGCCTTCCTGCTCGTACCTCGCATCGTACCTTCCGGGACCGCCGGCGCGGCAGATCCGGATTTGCGCCTCCTTATGGAACAAAGCGTTGCGCGTAAACGTCGTGTCCGGCACGCCCACGATCACGATATTGCCCCGGTCGCGCAGCCAGCCGATTCCGCGGTCGATCAGACCGTCTCCTTTGCCGCCGCCGAACAACAGCACACTATCCGCTCCGTTTCCTGCAATATGACTCAAGACTGGCTGCACTTCCTCCGCCCGTTCGTACACGGCCGCATCCGGAAGTATCGTTCTTAGCAGTTCGCACCTGGCCGCCAGCAGATCCAGCGCGACGACCCGGTAAGCGGCGGCGCTGGCAATCTGCGCGCCAATCTGACCGAGGATGCCCAGACCGACGATCACGGCCGTTTCCCCGAACTGCATGCCCGCTTGACGCAGCGCATGAATCGCTATGGCGCCGAGACCGGCGAAAGCCGCTTCCTCAGGATCGACGTGATCGGGGACAGGGACGGCGAGAAATTTCGGCACAAGCCGGTAATCCGCATGCGCTCCTTCGCCATAACAGGCTACGCGCTGGCCGATCTCCACATTTTCCACACCCGCTCCTTTGGCTACGACGATCCCGACCGAATTATAGCCGAGTCTCGTTCCGTCCGCTTTGCCCCGCAGTACCATCGTTTCCGTGCCGGTGCTGATTGCGGAGCATTCGGTCCGGATCAGCACCTGATGCTCGCCGGGGACCGGCAGTTCCCTTTCCTCCAATACGATTCTGCCTGAACGCGCTATGGTCATTGTCGCCTTTTGCACAGCTGTTCTCTCCCTCTATCCGACGGCTATGCGCCGCTATGTCGTTTCACTCCGGCAGTCTGACCAGCCGTTATTTGTTCTTATCTTTTTCCAGTTCCTGCTTCAGCCTTTCGTCCGCTTCCCGCAGCACCGAATTGACGTCGGCTTGGCCCTGCGCGGTTTTGACGAATGATTGCCAAATAATCGTTTCCTGCAGGCTGCCGGGTACACTCGCCTTGTCTTTGCCCCGTTTGGGGGTAGGAGTGGTCGGCTCGTATAATGTTAGCGCTTTCATATTCTTCGTGGAATAGATCGGATGAGCCTTCCCCAGCGCGTCGCGAATCTCCTTTTTGACCAGCGTAGTCGGAATGCCGTTACGCGAATCCTGCATCTGCACCTCGTCCGAAAGCATCTCCATAATAACCTGGAACGCCTCGTCCTTATGCTTGCTCTGCTGCGTAATCGACCAGTAGGCCGGGCTCCGCTGCCCCATCAGCTTCGGCGCTCCGGCAAGCGTCGGCACGGAGACGATATCCCAGTTCACTTCGGGAGGGACGACGAAGTAGATGCTGTGCTGTCCCAAATACATCGCGGATTGTCCCTTCGTGAACACCGCATTTTCCAGCGCGAACGTACTCTCGACGGCATTGTTCGGAATCTGGTGGAACCGCTTGAAGTTATCGAATATCGCTTTCCACTTCGTCTGGTCCGCCAAGCCGTCCTTCTCCGGATCGAGGATGGGGAGCGAATACGGATTGTCGCGCAGCAGTGCAATCAGGCTTGAGCTGAAGCCGCGATACACTTTGCCGCCGTCGGTGCGCGACATTTTGACGGCCAGATCGTACACCTCGTCCCAGCTCATGCCGTCGCGCGGATACGGAACCCCGAATTTGTCGAACAAGTCTTTATTGTAATACAGAACGGCCGGAAAATATGGAGGCACGGGCAATCCGTAAAGCGCGCCTGTCTGACCTGTGTCGATATTATCCTGAATGAAGGCCGACACGAAGCGATTCAAGTCGTATTTGTGCTTGGCTACAAGCTCCCGCAGATCGTAACCAAGCTGAAGATCGAGGTAACCGGACTTCATCGTCGGCGTATCCGTCCGGATAATGTCCGGGACTTCGCCGCGCGCCACCTTTTCCGTAATCGAATTGCCCTTGTCGCTCGTCTGATAATCGAATTTGATATGCGGAAACTTTTTTTCCAGCGCCCCTCTGAACCGGGAATCGAATTCCTCCGGCTTCACTCCCGCCGCGTAAATCGTCATCGTGAACGGCTCCGGCGGTTTATCGCCGCTTCCCGTCCCCGGCGCTCCGCCGGGATCGCCGGCTCCTTTCGGGTCCGAACCGCAGCCCGCTAATACCGCCATAGCAAGCGGTACGCATGCCGCCAGCTTCCATTTCCTGCTGAATGCCATCTTATATCCCCCTATGTTCCGTTTTCCTTTTCGCCTCCCTGATGATCGAGAAGTTCGCCGATGCCCCGGTACAGTTCCTCTTCCGCAGTCATGTTCGCCCAATACGACTTCAACAGCTGGGCCAGCTTGCCCATCGACGATACGGCAATCGGCAGATCGCGGTGCGTCCGGTACGAGAAGATCAGCTCCCGGTACAGCATATACCGGCCGGGAACGTTCGCGATCTCCCCGCTCCAGCCGGACGGTTCGATTCGCTGCCGCGCAGGAATGCTTAACGTATGTTTGCGGATCAAGCTTTGCGCCCGTTCGGAGGTCAAATAGTCGACGAGCAGCCTCGCCTCCTCCTTATGTCCGGAGTGGGACGCGATACCGGCTCCGGTAGCGACCGTTAGCGTGCGAGGCTCGTGCAGAAACGGCATCGGTGCGACATCGTATTCGACCTCGGCTTGCTTCCAATCGTTCAGCGCCATATAACTCGTAAGCACCATCGACAATTTCCCCTCAAGAAACATCCGTTCAATATCGGCGTTGTTCTCTGACATATAACGCGGAAAGACATTGTGGTTATGCACGATTTCCTTGCAAAGGCGAATGCCCTCCATCAGTCGGGCTGCGTCGTCCGGTTCATCCGGGCTTCGTTGCGGTCGCCGGCGCTCCCCGCTCTGGAGCAGGAAGATCGGCCAGCGGTTCACGTCCGGCAGATGAAAGCAAAAGCCGTACCTTTCGCCCTCCGTCAGCTTCTCCGCGTTCCGCACCAAATCGTCCCAGGTCCAGCCGCCCGTCGGCTCCGCCAAACCCCGCTCCCGGAAATGCCGCTTGTTGTAACACAAAACGACCGGAGTAAAGATGATCGGCTGCAGAACCGCGCGGCCTTCGTGCGAGAACAGTTCGTTCAGAAACGGATACAGGTCCGGATGGTCTTCGATCGGGTCCAGAATACCGGTGCCTCCCTGCTCGCACAATTGCTGAAACTGCATGTTGCTCAAAGTGAACACGTCAAATGCATTCGGCTCCGCACGTTCGTACTCCTTAGACGCCGAGTAAGCTTTTACGTGCACCGTAATCCAGGAGTACAGCCGCTCAAAGTCTTTCAGAAGCTCGTTCAGCGCCATATTGCGCACCGTTGTTTCGTTCAGGCCCAGCGTCAGGACGACCGGCGGCCTTCTGCGGAGGACGCGGTTGCCCACATTCGGAATTTTCTCGATCCATCCCTCGCCCGCGAGAATCTCCAGCCCTTTGCGTACGGACAGATTGCTGATTCCGAAGCGGACTGCAAGCGCTTTCTCAGAAGGCAAATCGGTCCCCGGCTCGTACAAGCCTTCCACGATTTCGTTTTTTATCGTTTGGACCATATGCTCCAGCATGTGGCGGAACTGTTCGTTCGTCGGTCTTCCTCTCATCCGGCGGCTCTCTCCCTGCAATCGCAAATGCGATGTTATCCCCTACTTATTCGGCTCCCGATAGGCAATCCCTCCTCGAGCGACGATCTGTCATCCGGTTTATATAATTACTTCATTTAGTAAACCGGTTAACATCACGCCCATCATTCCCGTTCTTGGTCCGATTATATCATCCCAATATCTGTTTGAAAACCATTATTTTGTAAACCGGGATTTATATTTATTTAAAATATATAAACCGGATTATGCGGCGGACGGGTAGCGAAATTACGAAAAGACCGTTTCCTGCCCGTTATGCATCAGGCTGGAACGGTCTTTTCGTTCATTTTGAAAAGCGTTCAAATGAAGCTTTTGTAACAGGCTACCCAACCATATAAGAGTCTCTGGCACTCTGGCACCCTTTATTCTCAGCACCTATCACCCGTATCCGGTTCCATCCCCGTTATTGGTTTGGCGCCCCACACGGCTTGAGCCGATTAGACGGTTTCGTGATCGTACACCCGGATGTCGATCAGCTCCGCCCGCTCCCCTCCGTTCGTCTTCTCCACAACGAGACGAATTCGGGACGCGGCAACCGGGGACACGAGGTGCACCCTCTTTCTTTTCCGGTTCCCGGTTTCCCGGTGCAGCACCACCCATTCGTCCGCGATCCATGCCTCCAGCCGATAATCGGCCGCCAATTCGGGAATCGTCTCGAACGGCGTCACGAGATAGTGCAGGTTGTTCAAATATTCGTTGACATCGTCGTTAAACGTCAGATGGATCTCCCGGACAGTGACCGGCTCGTTCCATTGCAGCTCCAGCCATTCCCCGCTTCCGCCGGCCATCCGTCCGGACATCCATAGCTGCGGACCGCCGTACGGCCGGATCACTCCGCTCACCGCCTTGCCCGGGGCGTAAGCTAACGTCTCCCCGTGTATACGGAAGCAGATCGGCTTGCGGACAAAACGTTTCATTCTCCATTCGAGAACCGGCTGCGCAGGCTTGCTGTCCGCAGGTCTCTCGACTTTACCGAAGACGAGCACACCGGTGAGCGGCGAATCCGACTGCCACAGCATCAGCGCCGGGTTCGCCTTAACGACGATAAATCCGTTCTGCGGTTCTTCCGGAGCCCATGACAAAGGAACGGTCGTCCATTGCCGCTTCCCTTGGCGCACTTCGACCGACGCCTCGCCAATTTTCCGGAACGGAACGTAATTCTCCTTCCGGCCCGTATCCCATAACTCGACATGGAGCGTCGTATGGCGCTCGGCATCCAGCAGCAGTTCCAGCTCCCCGAGCTTCGGGTCGACCGGGACGAGCAGACCGATGTCCGTATCCAGCGGCAGGCGCTCTGCAGGCCGCTCCACGGCTAAGACCGTCCTTGTGCTGGAGGCGTTCACGACAGCCCGCCGGGCCAAGTTGCGCGGATCGCGGTTCGTCAAGCCGATGATCGAAGCATCCTGATGAAGCAGCGCCTGCTGCAGCTCCGGAAGCCGGCTGCGGTACAGCTCGCGCGGAGTCGTCCCGCTCCTGACGCACAGGGCGGCCGCCGTTCCCGCCGCTTCCCCCATCGCCGCGCACGTCGCCATCACCCGCGTCGTGCCGAAAGCGACATGCGAAGCGCTAATATTGCGGCCGGCCATCAGCATATTCGATACATTAACCGAATACAGCGAACGGAACGGGATATGGTAGTTTCCGTCGGGATGCCAATGTTTCGACCCGCTCTCCTCCGCATACATCCCTTGGGGAGGGTGCAGATCGATCGACCATCCTCCGAACGCGACCCGGTCGTCGAATGGAGCCTGGCTTAATATATCGTTCTGCGTCATCACATAGTCGCCGATGAACCGGCGGTATTCGCGCTTGCCCGGAACCGCTCCGACCCATTCCAGCGTTAACGTATCCGCTTCGAAACGGCCCGAGTTTTTAATATAGTCCCAGATCCCGTATATGGCGGCCCACAACTCGTCGCGGATGCGCTCGTTCTCATGGACCGTATCCACTTCCCCGCCCCATTCGATCCACCAGTAATGACAGCCGGAATCGCCCGTGCGGATTATACGCCGCAAAGGAATCGGCGTCTCGGCGATATTCTTGGCGAACGACGGAGCGACATATTTCACCGGTTTCCCGGCGTCTTTCGTATAAAACAGCATCGTGCTCCCAAGCGTAATATCGTCGGCTTGCTCCGGCGCCCATGCTTCGCCGTACACGCTCCTCGCCTCGCGGCCGATGCGGTATTCCGCTCCCGCCAAAAAGCCGACGAGCCCGTCGCCGGTGCAGTCGGCGAACAGTTCGCTCTCGAAGCGCAGTTTCCGCTCCGAACCGGCCATCCATCCGGTCACGGAGCGGATACGGCGCTCTTCGGCCGTCCCTTCCGCCTCCACCTCGTGCACATCCGTATTGAGAAACAGCCGGATTTTCTTCTCCGCCAGCACCGTCTCCAGAACGACGAGATCCCAGTAATACGGGTTGCCCTGCGGATTGCGATATTGGTTTTCCAGCAGCATTTCCCCGATGATTCCGGTCTCCCGGGCGAACCGGTGCGTGCCGCCGGCCGAAGCTCCGCTTACCCATACGCGAACTTCGCTGCTGGAATTGCCTCCGAGCACCGGTCTGTTCTGTACGAGCGCGACCCGGCTTCCAAGACGCGCAGCCGCCACGGCGGCGCATACCCCGGCCAGCCCTCCCCCGATCACGGTCAAATCCGAACGTATCGTTTCTTCTCTCATCTCTGTCCTCCATGCCCCTTGATTGGTTCCGGTGACGTTCTCCTATCCCGCTGCCTTGCTACCCCGCTTAATTAATCCGTCATTTCGCGGTCCAGCCCGTACTTCCGGTACCGCTCTCCTTCACGTAAAGCGTCGCCCCGGGCACTCCGTCCGCCCGCAAATAAAGCGACCCCACCGGAGCCGATACGATGCCTTCCGGGCTGCCGGTTCCGTACCGTATCCCGATCTGGTCCGCGCCAAGCAGCACGCCCGCCGCTTGCAGAAATCCTTCCGCCGTGCCTTCGCGGACGTTCAGCGACATGCCCGACACGCCGATATTGGGAGCGGCCGTATCGCCGCCGAAATATACCCGCCCGTCCTTCACGAACCATTGGGTTAAACCGGTGGCCGTATCTACGGTCGTGATCGCATTCGTCGACGTTAAGCTTTTGATCGTGGCTGCTGCCATCTCGATTCCGGTAGGGGCGTTGTTCACGAAAGTCATCTTGCGCACCGACTGATCGTCGATCAAGGCGATGCTGCTCGTTCCCGACGGCTGCCGGACGCTGTCGATCGTCGTGATCGGCAGCGTGCCGGTAATGTAGACGCCGCGCCGGACGTTGCCGAAAATTTGCATCCCGCGGACGGTGCACAGCCTGATGTCAGTAGAGACGACATCGATCGCGCTTTCCCCTGTCCCCGAACTGAAATGAACGCCGTCGATCGTTACGTTCGTGCCCGGATTGGACAGCTTCCATACCGCGTTGCAGCCTGCGTTCGGCACTTCCACGTATGTATTCTGGAACGTCCAGGCGCCGCCGCCCGACAGCACGATCATGCCCGCCGCACTACCGCACCACTGAACCACATTGCCCGAGAAGAGCAGCGCCGACGCTTTGCTGGCAGGGACGTCGCAGTAGATGCCTTCCTGGGCGTGGCCGCTAATATAGTTGGCTATAAACCGCCCGGAATACACCTGCTGCCCGATCCGGATGCCCTGCTTGCTGTTCCAGAATTCACATCCCGTTACCGTAGGCGTCCAGGCGGACACCCGCAGCGCAGGTCCGCTGCCGATCCCCGACACGCGGACCCCTTCGAGCAAGCAGGCTCGGGATGCGCCGCCCCAGGTCGCCACATCGTCCTGCGGCCCCAGAAACGCTACGCCTTCGCTCGATAAAGCGTTCCCTTCGAGCGTAAAGTCCCGCGCAGCGCAAGAAAGCGCGTAACCCGTCGTCTTCGGGTCCGTATTGTCGCCGAAGTGCAGCAGCGGACTGCCGTTCGCCGTGTTTTTCAATACCGTTACGAAGCGGCCGGCGCCCCGGAGCAGCTGTCCGTTCGCCTTCACCCGCAGCGTACCGGTGATCGCGTACGTGCCGGGCGGCATCCATACCGGCAGTCCGCTGTCTAGCGCGGTTTGGATCGCGGCCGTGCAATCCGTCTCCCCGTCTCCGACCGCTCCGAACCAGGCAATGCTGATCTCTCCCTGATGAATCCGTTTCCAGCGGGCACCCGATGCGGAGACGATCACAAGCCCCGTGTTGTCGGGCGAAGCCGTATCGGACCCGTCGTAGAAAAACGGTCCTTCGCAACCGCTGTCGGTCACATAACAGTACGGCTCTCCGACCGGACCCGTCATCGCCCGGAGCCCGGCAATCGTCGTATACGAACAGCATGCCGGGTCCAAGCCGCCGTCTCCGCCGTACACCGAATCGTGCACCGACTCGCCCTTGGACTCGTTCGTCAGCATCCCCGCAGTTAATAACGCCGCTCCCGTCAAGCCGAGCGCCGAGAGCATCTTCCTCCGGCTCATCGGCGAAGACGGCCGGCTAAGAGGCGAATCGTTCGCTTCCGTCCTTGTCTCGCGTATATCCATGCATATCCCCGCTTTCGGATAGGTTCGGCTTCGTCTGCGCGCGCTCCCGTCCCCACGCAGACGGCCCCGTCTGTGCCGGCTATTGGCTTTTCTGCTCGGCGATCGCCTTCTCAAGCTGTTCCTCCGCTTCGCGGAGCATCGTGTTGACATCGCCTTTGCCGGCGACATAATTTTTCAGCTTGGATTCGACGACGCTTAATCCTTTGCGATCGTAATCGGACATCGGGAAAGAGGCCGGGTAACGCATCTCGCTAAGCGGCTTCAGATTTTTCCCCGCCGCCGCCGGATTGTTCTCGAAGGCACGCGCTAATAGTTGCGGGTCCTTAAGCGCCGTTACGCGGCCGTCCCGGGTCGCGTTCAACTGCACCTCGGGATCGGTGCTGAGGAACGAGATGATCTGGAACGCCAGATCGAGGTGCTTGGAGCCGGCCGACAGGACCATGCCGTCGGAGAACAATCCGGCCCCCACCTTCGGTTTGTCCGCAAAAGCCGGGTACGTCACGACGTCCCATTCGAGCCCTTCCTTTTCGAAGGCGGCCATATCCGAATTCTGCAGTTGTAAAATGTCCGGCATCATGCCGACCGTACGCTGCTTAAGAAATTCATCCCTGTAATCGAAGAAGGATCGCACGGTAGACGGGCCCGGATACATGTTCCGGATCGTGTCGAACAACCGTTTCCAGCCTTCGGTCTGGATCGCGGCCTTGCCCGTCTTCGCATCCACATAAGGCAAGGATAGCTGCATTTGCGTCCGGTTCGTGCTCAGCGGCGGTCTCATCCCGACATACTGGATGCCGTTGTCCTGACGGTTCATTTTGCCCGCCAGAGCGATCACCTCGTCCCACGTCATATGGTCTTTCGGGAACGGAACTCCGAATTTGTTGAACACGTCTTTGTTGTAGTGCAAGGCGAATTCAAATACATTAAACGGCAGGAAATACAGCTGCCCGTTCTCCGAATACGACCGGATATTATCCACGATCCCGTCCCTGTACCGGCCAAAGTCGAACTTGTGCTTCTCCGCAAGCGGCCGCAAATCCGCCATCACCTTCAGCGGAGTCAGCGTCTGCAGATTGGTGCTGCCTTCCCATATAATGTCCGGCACATTCCCGACCGTAATCAGATCCTGGATCGTGGCGCTTTTTTGCTCCACTTGCTCAAGCGTCACATGCGGAAACTTGACTCTGACATGCCGGGCAATATAACTTTCGAATTCGGCAGGCGTCAGCTTCGAATAAAACGACAGCGTAACCGGCTCCTGCCGGACGATCTCCTCCTTGCCCGCTTCCTCGCCGGCCGATGAACGCGGCTCGCTGCCCGAACAACCCCACAACACCATCATGCTTGCAACAGCCACATATACGGCAGTCCTTCGCATGGACGGCCCCCCCTTTGTATCGTTTAATGAATAGCAGTTTCACAGATTAGCAGATGAGCAGATCAATAGATCAAGCGGCGAAAATTCTCGATTCGATGAAAAGTAATCAAATTGCCGTTGTGCGCGTCCTTCGCCCGCCCGTCTCCGGAACGACTCAAGATAACCAGATCCTCGCCGTCGATCGCCATACTCGCATAGTGCCGGGCCTGCCTCGGCGCATCCCCGACCGCTACAAGTCCGGCAAAACACCAGTCCACGCAGTTTCGCGAGAAATGCAGCTGCAGCCGGTGCCGCTCGTTTTTGCCGAGACCGTACCGGTCTTCGGGCAGCCGCTCCGCCCTCGTCATGCTGTCCGTCGCCTGCGAGCTGAGCAGCCAGTACAGGCCGCAGCGTTCGTCGAACGTGATATGGAACTTCAGATGACCGCCCGGGCATGGGATCAAGGCGAACGTTTTTCCCGAAGGGGCTTGTTCGAGTTTCGTTTCGATCGTGCCATCCTCGAGCTCTACCGCTTTCGCAATCGCCGCATATCCGGTGCCTCCCGTATGGGAGCGCATCCACAGATGAAACGTATTCCCTTCCGGGTCATGGAAATAATGGTCCGGATCGTCAAACCGGACTACATTCGTCTCCAGCCAGCCCATGCGGGCGCACTTGCGTCCGGGAGCGACCAGAGCGGACGTTCCCGGCTCCACCTTGTAGAACGGTACTCCGAAATAGTCCAGTTCCTCCTCCGGCACCGCCTCGCGGAACGCCAGCTCGGAGGCGAACGTCCAGTTGCTACGGTCGGTCAAGTCCGCATCCGCCCGTCCCCGCAGCAGCACCGGAGCCAGATCGGAGACCGGCCAGCCCGCTCCGTCCGATCGCACATTCCGCTCCATGACCAGGTACACGTTTCCTTTGGCGTAGATCACATTCGCCGGCGCCTGATGCCACATCTGCCCTTGCGTCAGCAGCACCGGTTCGGTCCACGTATCGCCGCCGTCATCGGATCGGATGACCGCCAAATCGTGGCAATGCCCCAGCACGTACAAGCTTCTCCCAGCGGTAAACGGTCTGGCGTGCATGAAAGGAAAGTCCGTCCGGTACTGCCAAGTGCGGCCCTTGTCATCGGAGACGAACACTTTGCCGAGCCACAGCTTGCCTCCCTCGATGCGGCGCTTCTCGCCGGGGATTCCATCGATGCCGGGCCCGCTCATGTCGAGCGTAGCAACCAGTCTGCCGTTCGGCAGCACCGCGATTCCCGGGCTGTACACATACACGTTCCCGGGGTCCGGCGATTCGTACACCGTTACATATTCGCGAGCCAACTCTCCGACCCGTTCTGCCAAGTTCACCGCGCCTCCTTTGTCTTCGGTTCGTCCCTCTACCGCGCGTTAAAGGGATATGTCTAGCCTAGTAAATTCAATTTACTTTTCCCATGCAATTGTTTATCATCGACCATATACTCCATTTCATTTCAAGGGAGGCCGTCGCATGGAGCCGTATGGTCCGGCCGATGTGGTTCCCCAGCTCGTTCATGTGTTGTATTGGGACCGGAAGGAACGTTTTTTAATTGACACGGACGTCTACCCCGCCTGGGTGATGTTTGCCGTGTGCGAAGGAATTTTCGACTTCCGGATCGGCGATCACGGCGGAAGCGCTACGAGCGGAGATCTCGTCATCTGCCCGCCTGGCGTGCCGTTATGGCGGGAAGTGGTGCGCACGCTATCGTTTTTCGTCATTCATTTTCACTGGAATTTGCCGGATTCGCGGCAGACGATCGAGGAAACTTCGAGACTGACGCTGCTCCCGCAAGGGAAGGTTACGCTTCGCGACAGTCGGCGGTTATCGTCGACTTATCAATATTTGCTTGAGCTTTGGCCGAAACGGGACAAGCTCCATCGCCGCCGGCAAAACTTGCTGCTGAACGACATGTGGCTCCAATATTGCCTCGAAACGGAAGCGTCCCGGAAGCTGGAAAAGCCGGAAGATGCGCTTATGCAACAGGCAGTGTGGCTGTTGGAGACGCGCGCATACGATAGCCGGTTCAGCATGAAAGCGCTGTCTGCCGAGCTTGAGCTGTCTCCCGTGCAATTTACCCGCAGGTTTAAATCGCAATTTGGCAAAACGCCTACGGATTTCGTCGTGAATCTGAGGCTGGACAAGGTTCGGCAAATGCTCCTGGAAACGAGCTACCCGCTCGACCAGATCGCCGAATTGTGCGGATACGAGAACGGGTTTTACTTAAGCCGCGTCTTCTCCAAAAAATTCGAGATGAGTCCCTCCATGTACCGCAGCGTCCATCAAATCTGACGCGGCATCGGGGGGGTGAGTTCCCGTATCCCGGGGTGCGGGTGATGCGTGCGGGATTCCGGGGTGCCGGGGTGCGGGGTGCGGGGTTCTGCTGGCTTAGCGCGACTATGGGCGAGCGGCTATAGTGCGAGTAACCACTTTGTTCCAGGTGCTCACAAATGGGTTTGCACGTCAATGGACCGTCCGGCATTCTGCCGGACGGTTTTTAATTCAGAAGTGTAAGTTCGGTACCATAAGAAGCGAGAAGAGTAACCAGTCAGGCAGGAGCGGGTAGGCGAAGATGAGCCTTATTTATCCGTAGTAATCAAGGCCTTCGGCATGTAATGCTTCTAAGCGAAGTCTTTCCACGATTGCTGAACACTCTTTAACGTTCAAAAAACCTCGCATACCCTTTATGGAAGTCAGGCTTCCTGGGGTCGTTCCGGATGTTCTCGATCATATCGTACAAACCGTAGATCCGGTCATACATTTGACTCCTGTCATACAACCCGCTATCCTCCGAACCGTATGCCTCAAACACCGCATGCCGGAACTCCTCCCGATAATAACGCATATACATCAAATCCAGCGCCGGGTCTTCCACGCCCGCCTCGCCAAAGTCCAATACTCCCAGGCGGCCAGCACCCGAATCCCACAAGATGTTATCGAAATGGAAATCTCCATGCACAACACAGGTCTCCACCGTCGCCGCGCTCTCATAGTACTCGTTCAGAAATACCGTCACCTGCCGAATCTCGGAAGCAGACAACCGGGTCTCCAGCAGCTTCAGCCCGGACACCATATCCCTCGACACATCCTGCGCAAATCCGCTTCGCAGACCGAGCCCTTGTACAGGCATACGGTGAAGCTGTCTTAAAAAGTTTCCCATCGCGCGGCCGATCCGCCGCCCCTCTTCCGGATTTTCCTCCACAAGCCGAGGCGTAATCCGTTCTCCCGGGACATAGGTTTCCACGGTGAAATGATTCGCCTGCGACCGATACCGGCACACCGGTAAAATCGCCTCCGACTGCACGGCTAACCGGCGAATCAGCTCTTGTCTTGCGTCGTAGGTCTCTGTCCGCAGACCGTCGCGAAAAAACGAAAGAACCGTTTGTCGATCCAAAATAACCACATCTTTCTCGCAGCCCGTCGTAATGACCTTGAGCTCCCGATACGGCAAATCTCCGATTTCGGCTTTCACAAAGTCCAGCTTTCGATCAAGCCACTGCTCGTTCATCCTTTTCCCCACTGTCTTCAGACTTAAGAGTACCGCGGAATTCCTGCCGGCCGAGCAGTCTTACAGCTCGACGACTTTCGTAGCAATATGGTCGCAAAATTCGCTGTCATGCTCCACAAATAGGATCGTCGGCGAATGTTCGAGCAGCAGCTCCTCGATCTGCATTCGCGAAATAACGTCAATGTAATTGAGCGGCTCATCCCAGACGTGCAAATGCACTTTCTCACAAAGACTTTTGGCAATCAGCACCTTTTTCTTCTGGCCGCCGCTATACGTGGAGATATCCTTCTCGAATTGGGCTCTGGAGAAATCCAGTTTCCTTAAAATCGATTTAAACAAGCTTTCGTCAATCTCATGCTCTCTCGCATAATCCGATAAAGTTCCTTGCAAATGCGAGGTATCCTGGGAGACGTAAGAGATTTTCAGCTGGCTTCCTTTCCGGAACGTGCCCGTATAGCTCAGCTCCTCACCGCAAATCAGCTTGATCAAGCTTGATTTGCCGGAGCCGTTTTTCCCCGCCAGCGCGATTCGATCCCCCTGCCCGATCGTAAAGCTGGTCTCCGGACAAACCTGCCTCTCACCGTAATAGATCGATACTTTGTCAAGCTCGACAAGCTGGTGTTTATGATACGTCAGCTGGGAAATTTTCAAGCTTTCGGACGTTTCCACATTTTTCAGCAGTTTGGACTTTTCCTCGATCGCGGACTGCTGCCTGTGCTCCATCGATTTGGACCGTTTCATCATTTTGGCGGCTTTATGGCCGACGTACCCTTTATCCACCTTGGAGCCGGAATTTCTTGTGCCGTTTTTCGTTTTCTCCACTTCGTGCGACCAGTTCCCCGTCCGTCTGGACGATTCCGACAGGCGCTGAATATCTTTTTTCAGCTTTTCGTTCTCCGCAAGCTCGTAATCGTCCTGTCTTTGTTTATTGGCCCACCAGTCCGAGAAGTTGCCTTTTTGGATTTCGATATCGGTCTTGTTGATCGAGAGAATATGGTCGACGCAGTTATCGAGAAACGCCCGATCGTGGGAGACGAGGATATAACCGTTCTTCTTGCTGAGATAATCGCTGACCCGTTTTCTTGCTTCTTTGTCCAGATGATTGGTCGGTTCATCGATCAGCAGAAACCGGTTTTCTTTCAAAAACAAGGCGGCCAGCAGCACCTTCGTCTGCTCTCCGTTGGACAACGAGTCGAAGGGACGATATAAAACGTCCTCCGATACGTCAAGCAGCGAAAACTCGCGCATCAATTGCCAATGGACATAATCCGGGTAAATGTCGCCGACTACATCCACTGTGTTTTGTTCCTTGTTATCGACCGGGTACGGGAAATAGTCGAAATGGACATGAGCCGAAATCGTGCCGCTGTATTCATATTTGCCGAGCAGCAAGTACAGAAAGGTCGTCTTCCCTCTGCCGTTGCGGCCCGTAAATCCCAGCTTCCAGTCGGTATCGAGCTGGAAATTGACGTTCTCGAAAATGTTATCGTAACTGCCGTCGTAAGCGAAAGTCAGGTTCACTACATTGATTAATGACATAAATATCCTCCTGTATAGAAAATAAAAGAGCCGCAAGAAAGTTACCTTTCAGCAGCTCAAATAAATACAGCAAATCCGGCCCGTTAATGGACCAGATCCGGATATTTAAGTTGAGTGATCCGAATAACGTAACTTTCTTGCATATAACGAATAAAACAGGCGAAATAATCGCTTTGATGTTTTATTTCATTACGATCTGCAAGAACAATCACATTATTCTTCTCAACTCCTAGATTCAAATTAACCGTATCATATCACGTTCGAGACCGCCGATCAACTGGAGCGTACAAAAAACTTTGCAGCGTATGTTTCCGCACGGCCCTTCTCTTGACTTCCCTCCCCTTCTATTGCGCTCCCGCCAGATCCCCATCTATCCCGGCTTCCTATAAGCTGGCCGTTATCTTTTCCTCCTCAGCGTTTTTCCGATATAAAATACAGCCGCTCCAAGCAGAATCAGCCCTGAAGCTTCAAGCACGCTCCACACCGGACTGGAGATCGTACCGAACGCCGTCTGCTGCTGTAAATAGTCAACGGATTCGTATGCGTTAATCAGGTCCGGAACGTATTCTTTGGTTAGATACATCCCCCGTACGACCTGAACCACATAATAGACGACCGCAATAATAACTCCAGCCAGGAGAGGTTGAACGATCGATGTTCTCATCGCGCCCTTCCTTCCTTAGTCGTGACGACTACATCCTTTCTCTTGGAATACTTTACCATACGAACCGTAATCGGTACAGTGGGCCGCAGTGGGCTGCGTGTTCGGCCGCTGCGCACTTTTGTGCCAAACTGTGCCCAAAGGAGACTACTGAACTATCAGACAGCCTCCGGGCATAGGACACAATTCCCCGGGACTCCTCGCAACCGACGACGCTTGATCTGCGATCTTTATTTTTTCAGCTTCTCCAGTTCTTTGTTGATCAGCTCTATCATCTCCAGCTTATATATGCACACGCCTGTCCCGGGAGACAGGTCCCGATTAAAATCCCGGCGATTGGATACGGTGTTTCATATAAAACGTGATCGCGGCACAATCGATATTGATAAACTGCAGCGGATCGTTGCGAATAAGTCCGGCAAGCTCGTCTACGGTGACCCATCGGGGGTTTTGCGCGCAATCGCCTTCGGAAAGCAGTTCGCCTTCTGCTCTGCATATAAAGTAATACCCGACCGAGTCGATCCCGCCTTTAATCGTCTGATAGGCTGTGAAAGGCCGGATACACTCGACGACGACATTCGGATTGATCCCGACCGTATCGATCCGCGTATCTTCCCCTTCAATCCACACGACATCGAGGCCGGTTTCTTCCTTCACTTCGCGACGCAGCGCGCTTGTAAGCGACTCGAACTGCTCCACGCCGCCTCCCGGCAGCTCCAGCTGTTTCGGTTGGTTCGGCTTGTTGCGCGTCTGGATGATGATCTCGGTTGTGCCATCGCGTTCGCGCTCTATGATGGCGCGGGAATTCACATAAAACAACGACAACCTCTCCTCATTCGAAGTTATGTTCGATCCATCGTATAGGCAACTTATGGATATCGACTCTTCCACATACTACAATTCTCGGTATCCGTAAAAAATCCTGCCCGGCGGCTGCACCTGCTTTTCCCAGTCTGCTCCAGTTAAACAGAAACGACAAAAATCCCGCCCCGCATTATTGCGGAACGGGATAAGCCGCCTAACAGGCGGCCGGAGAACCGGTCTGTCCTCTGCGGTATTTTGATCGTCTGCGGAACCGGACTAGTAAGCATTTCTCCATCCGGTCACTTTCCCTTTGACCCTTTCTAATGGCGACGGCTCATAAACTTGCGTACTTCGTAACCAGCGCCGCATACACACTTTTAGGCCGGAGTCCGACCAGCTTCTCCACCGGTACTCCGTTATGAAATACGATAACGGTCGGCATCGACATAATTCCGTACTCGGAAGCGATGGCCGGGGAGTCGTCGCAGTCCACTTTCAACACCGACAGCCGTTCCCCGTATTCGGTCGCCAGATCGTCCAGAATCGGCAAAAGCACTTTGCACGGCGGGCACCACACCGCTCCAAATTCGACGAGCGTCACCCCCTGCTGGCGGATCATCCCTCGAAATGTCGTATCATCAACAGCATACAAACTCATCGGTCATTCCTCCTGTTGGGTAGCTGCAGTTGCGAGTCGTTCATAAGCCCGGTTCTCATAGCCCCGGTCGTTCTCCCAACCGGTAGGTCCATCATAAACCCTTACATTAATGTCAGAGTCAATACATGCAAGCACATTTTTTCAAAAAATGAATCGGTCTAATACGGCGGATTCACCGATCGATGATGGACTTCCACGCTCCCCCGGAACTTTAAGAACTGGAGATCAGCTGCTCCTCGTCCAACTCGGCCAATCGCCGGAAGGCAGGCGAGCGGCTGTACAGCTCTTCATAGGAACCGCAATGTTCCATTTGCCCTCCGGCCAAAAAATAGATGAGATCCGCATTTTTGATCGTGGATAACCGATGGGCGACTAAGATTGTCGTCTTGCCTTGGCGGTCCTGATCCAGCGCCTGCATCACCCGTCGCTCCGTCTCCAGATCAAGCGCGGACGTCGCTTCATCCAGCACGAGAATTTCCGGATTGCGCAGCATGGCGCGAGCCAGCGCCAATCGTTGCCGCTGCCCCCCCGACAATGTAATCCCGCGTTCCCCGAGAACGCTGTCATAACCGTCCGTCATTCGGATGATCGTTTCATGAATTTGGGCTTTCCGGCAAGCGTCGATCATCTCTTGCTCGGTTACGTCCATGCCGAACGTTACATTTTTCCGTACCGTATCCGGGAAAAAATAAGGCTCCTGCATCACGATCGCCAAGCGCCGGTTCCAGTCATCCGCAGCCAGCTGTTCCAGAGGCAGCTGATTGATGAAGACTTGCCCTTGCCGAGGAGAGATCGTTCGGAGCAGCATTTGCAGCAAGGTCGATTTCCCGCCCCCGCTTACGCCGACCAGTGCAATTTTGTGCCCAGCCGGAATATCCATAGACAACCCTTCGAATACAGGGGTCGTTTGCGATGGATACGTAAAATGGATTTGTTGAAAGCGGATATGGTTGACCGGCCCGCCCAAGCGAAGTGTGCCCGAATGCGTCTCGGCTTGCCGCATGATCGTCTTTAACCGGTCCGCCGAAGCCACTCCACGCGTCAGATCCATACTGAAATTGAACAAGTTCTGGAAGGAATTGACCAGCTGGGCGATGTACTGGTAAGCAACGAGGAACATGCCGATGCTTAAATCCCCCCGGATCACCGCATATCCGCCGAAACCGAGCACAGCAACGTGAATTCCCCATTTGGTCGGCTCGGTCATAAACAGCTGCAGGTTGCTCTTTCGCCCTTCCTCCATCACTTTGCGGAAATAACGCGCAAAACCGGAATGATACTTGTCCAGCTCCCACTGCTGCCGGTTGTACGAGATTACTTCACGGGTCGAGGAGATGCCTTCCTCGATGACGACACCGAGTTGAATCCGTTCATCGTTGACCTCCCGGCTGATTCGTTTGATCATAGGTCCGGAATATTTGCCGATCCATACATAAAACACGATAAGGGCTGCAGTCACGATCACAATCGCCGGTCCCATTTGGCTTAAGATTATAAAGATCGAGAACACGTAAAACAGATGCTGCAGCCCTCTCGGAATCCGGTTGGATAACACTTGCGCGATCGAATCCGCATCATGGGTCATATGGTGCACATAGGTTGAAGTGCGTTCCTGCTGGAATACCGCCTGCGGCAGACGCAAAATGGCGTCCATCAAACTTCGGGTAATCAAATGTTTGCTGTCCATCCGATTAAGAAAAACATAGTGGGCAACGCGGATATATAGAAGCATAAATAAGATCATCAAAACGACGAACACGGCAATAAGCGCCGGCAACCGTTCATACTTCCCTACCAGAATCACATCGTCGACGAAAAACTTCTGAATACCGGTAACTCCAAGAGTGACTAGACACTGGGCAAGCATGAGGAGAAGCATTACGGCATAGTTTCTCCGGAACGGGGCTACGAATTGCCAATACCATCGCAGATCCGGCTTTCGGCTAGCCCGCTTCATATTCGTCACTCCCCCTCCACAATTGATACAACGCACCGCGCTGCTTCATAAGCGACTCCCAGTCGCCGGCCTCCACAATCGAGCCCTGATCCATTACGACAATCCGGTCGTAATCCCTGATTGTCGATAACCGATGGGCTACAGTCAGGACGGTGGCCTGCTCCAGCGCTCGGAGCGACCGGACGATTTCCAGCTCATGCTCGCGGTCGAGCGAGGAGGTCGCTTCATCCAGCAATACGATCGGCGGATTTTTGAGCAGCATACGCGCCACCGATATGCGCTGCTTCTGCCCGCCCGACAGCTTCACGCCACGCTCGCCGATCCAGGTCCCGTACCCATCCGGAAGCTGCCGGATAAACGGATGCGCGGCCGCACGTTCGGCGGCGGCCGTTATCTCTTCCTCCGCACACTGCGGATTTCCGAAGCGGATATTCTCACTGACCGAGCTGCCGAATAAATAAGTTTCTTGAAACACATATCCCATCGATTCCCTCAACTGCCCCAGCGACAACTCCCGGATCGGAACCCCGTCCAGCAAAATCCGGCCTTGCAACGGATCGTAAAATCGGCTCAACAGCTTCAGAACGGTCGTTTTGCCGCTCCCGCTTTCGCCTACTAACGCCACTCTTTCGCCCGGACGAACCGTCAGATTAAAATTATGCAGCACAGGCGTCCCGCTCCCATAAGCAAAGGAGACGTTCTCAAACGTAATTTCGCCGCGCACGTTTTCTAACGAGACCGGCTCCGCCGCTTCCTTCACCTCGGGCACAAGGTGAATAAACCGGTACAACCGGTCTACCTGAACGAGGAGCAGCCTCTGTTCCGTTATAGAGCCGATCAAAGCTTGCATGAAGCCCATCATGCTAAAATAATAGAGAAGAAAGGTAATGAATTCTCCGATCTGGACTCGTCCTTCCCGGATCTCGAAACTGCCGGCAATAAACAACAGCGCTGCGCCGACATAATGCGAGAAGTGCCGGAACGATTCCGACCGGTATAAATAGGCGAGCATTTTTAACCATTGCTTCGAGTAGGCTTTATATTTCTGATCGATCTCTTGAAATACCCATCTTTCTGCGCCGTAAGCTTGCACTTCCGTCATTGCGGAGACGGAATCGTAGATTTGCTTCTGGTAATTTTTATCCAGCTCCGACGCTTCTCTGCGATGGATGCCGGTCTTTCTTTCGAGCGTCGGACCGATGAAATAGTAGACCAGAAACGCGCACAACGACAATACAGTAAGCGTAATGCTCGAGCCAAGCATCAATCCGATACACAGGAGAATAAAAATCGTCCGGGTAATCAGATTCGGGATGTGATGCCGGTACAGCTCCTGAACGGTGCCGACATCCGAACGAAGCAAGGTCAAAATCTCGCCTGTCGGCGTATTCTCGAAGTAAGGATAGCCAAGCCTGCGCAGCTGATGAAACGATTGCAGTTGAATATCCCGGGACGTATACTCCCGCATCCGGCGCTCGATCAAATTGCGGACGCTTGACAAGGTCAACATGACGGCGATTACGGCAAGGAAGATCCACAGCAGTTTGCCAAGCGCAGCAACATCCTTGGAGGGGATGATCTGATCGATGATAATCCCGATCATTTTCGGAATCGACAGCTCGCCCAAACCGATCAGCAGACCGCAGCTCACCAGCAGCAGGAGCATCCCCCGATACGGCCGCATGAAGCCAAGTATCCAAACATACGATCGGATCCCCTCTTTGAAGCGCTCCCATTTCGTCTCCCTGGTTTCCATTTTTCGCTCCTCTTCCCGATTCGGCATTCATACAATTCGCCCAAATGAAATCCCTATATATGGCAATGCAGTTACGATTATACTACATAAAAGGAGCCGGACTCTAGAGAAATTATAAATCCGGCGGTTTCACCATTTTTTGTTGCTCCGTATAGCAAGTAGAAATGGTACATGAAAAAACAAATCTATTTACTTCGATTATATATTTAGGTAAACTAACAAATAGATTAGCTAATAAATAGGTTGGCTAAACATATGCCAAGCAGAATCCAAGTCATACGGTACGGTCTAGCAACAAACTAGAAAAAAGAAGGTGTCGCTTCAAAGTGGAGGATGATCCGATATGGAACAGGAAATGAGTCAGGGCAAACGGCTGATTGAGGTGATGGCCAAAATTAGACGCGTTTCGTCCAAGCATCAATTTGAAGATATTATTCCCCAGCGCGAGTTCCATGTATTGGAAATTATCAATAGCCGGATGCGGTGCAACCGCTCAGAGGAGCAGGAGCATTCCGCTGCCCCGGGGATAAAAGTTTCCGAATTAAGCGAGATTTTACACATCACAATGCCCTCAGTTTCGCAAATGATCAATGGGCTGGAACAAAAAGGTTACGTAAAGCGGGTTACCACTAAAAATGACAGGCGGGTTGTCTATATCACGCTCGATTCCGAAGGGGAAGCCGCCCTTGCTAAAGCCAAAAAGGCGTTCTTATCCTTTACGGACGAAATTGTCGGACGGCTCGGACATGAGGAAACCGAACAGCTTATCTCGCTTTGCACCCGTCTTTATGAGATTGTCGGCGATATCCGGAGCCGGCAATCGTAAACATCCCTACTAGAAAGGAAAGGAACCTGTCATGGCCAAACTCGCCAAATATTTAAAGCCCTTCAGCGCGATGCTTGTTTTGTCGATCGCCTTATTGTTCGGACAAGCGATCTCGGATCTAAATTTGCCGAATTACATGTCCGACATCGTCAACACAGGCATTCAGCAAAGCGGGATCAAAAATGCCGTTCCCGAAGCGATCAGCGAAGACGGCTTCACGCTGATGACCTCTCTCATGCAGGAGCGGGATAAGCAAACGGTAAATCAACATTACACGCTCGTCCAAGCGGGAGATAACAAGTATACCGACGCCTATCCCCTGCTGAAAAACAAAAACGGATATATCTTAAAAGAAAAGAACGACACGGTTATCGACGAATTAAATCCGATCTTCGGCAGAGCCGCCGCAACGTTCATCGAAATCTCCAAGCAGCTCTCCGCTTCTTCGGGGAATCAGGCAGCTCCGGCCAAGAAGCTGGATATGACCAACGTCGATTACAAAGAACTGTACGCTTTAAACCCTGTCCTCCAGCAGCTTCCCGCTGCGCAGCTGAATGAAGCGATCGCTTCGGCAGACCAGATGGACCCCGCCATGCAGATTCAGACGGGTACGGCTTTCGTGAAGCTGTTGTACGGCGAGCTTGGAATGGACGTAGGCCGGATTCAGAACCAGTATATTATGAAGACGGGATTTTTCATGCTGCTGATCGCATTAGGCGGGGCCGCCGCTACGATCGGAGTCGGCTATTTATCGGCGCGGATCGCCGCTGGCATAGCCAAGAAGCTTCGGCGCGACGTGTTCAGCAAGATCGAGAGCTTCTCGAACAACGAATTTGACAAGTTCTCGACCTCCTCGCTGATTACCCGTACGACCAACGATATTACCCAGGTTCAGACGCTCATTATTATGGGTATCCGGATCTTGTTCTATGCTCCGATCTTAGGGGTCGGCGGCGTCATTATGGTGCTGAGAGAGAACAGCTCGATGACGTGGATTATCGGCCTGGCAGTCGCTCTGCTGATCGCCTTGATCGGGATCGTCTTTTATGTCGCGATGCCGAAGTTTAAAATCATTCAGAAGCTGATCGATAAATTAAATCTCGTTGCGAGAGAAAATTTGAGCGGTCTTTCGGTCGTACGCGCATTCAGCAACCAAAAATTCGAGAAAAACCGGTTCGATGCGGCTAACCAGGATTTGACGAAAACCAACTTGTTTGTCAACCGCGTTATGGTATTTATGATGCCGGTCATGATGCTGATTATGAACCTGATTACTTTGCTAATCGTATGGGTCGGTGCGAATCAGATCGCGGTATCCGCCATGCAAGTTGGAGATATGATGGCATTTATGCAATATGCGATGCAGATTATTATGTCCTTCTTGATGATCTCGATGATGTTCATTATGGTGCCGCGTGCTTCCGTATCCGCTCAGCGTATCGTTGAAGTGCTTGCGACCGAACCTTCGATTGTAGATCCTGTTCAAGCGAAGCCGTTCCAGTCCGATCAGCGCGGCGTCGTAGAATTTCGCAACGTCAGCTTTCATTACCAGGATGCCCCGGAGGATGTACTGACCGATATTACGTTCACGGCCAAACCCGGGGAAACGACAGCCTTTATCGGCTCGACGGGTTCGGGCAAATCAACGCTGATTAACTTGATCCCCCGCTTTTACGACGTTACTTCAGGCGAGGTTTTCGTTAACGGCGTGAATGTAAAGGACGTAACCCAACACGATCTTCATGAACAGATCGGTTATGTCCCTCAGAAAGGGGTGCTCATGTCCGGCTCGATCGCAAGCAACCTGCGTTACGGCAAAAAAGAAGCGACCGACGAAGAAGTGCGTCATGCCGCCGAGATTGCCCAAGCCGCCGATTTCATCCAGAAGGATGAGGCCGGATTTGAGAAAAACATATCGGAAGGCGGCGCCAACGTGTCCGGAGGCCAGAAGCAGCGTCTGTCGATTGCACGCGCGCTCGTGAAGAAATCGCCGATCTATATTTTCGACGACAGCTTCTCCGCCCTCGATTACAAAACCGATACGGCTCTCAGACAAGCCTTGAAGAAATATACGGGAGACAGCACCGTCCTGATCGTCGCGCAGCGCGTAAATACGATTCGCCATGCCGACCAAATCATCGTCTTGGATGAAGGTAAAATCGTTGGGATCGGTACCCACGATGAATTGCTTCAGAATTGCCCGATCTACCTGGAGATCGCTTCATCCCAGCTTTCTAAGGAGGAATTGCAATGAGTGAACGAGCCTCCAAGTTCGGAAAACCGAGAAACAGAGGGCCGATGGGCGGCGGACCCGGCGGACCGGGAATGATGATGCCCGGTGAGAAAGCGAAAGACTTTAAAGGGACGTTCAAAAAGCTGATCTCTTACTTGGGCAAATATAAAATTGCCGTCTCCCTGGTCATCTTGTTCGCTATCGGATCCACCATATTCAACATCCTAGGCCCGAAAATACTCGGGGAAGCGACTACCAAAGTATTCGAAGGCGTTATGGCCATGATCTCGGGTACGGGCGACGGCATCGATTTCGGTTACGTCAGCCGGGTTATGCTTATCCTGGTTGCGCTATACCTGATCAGCGCTTTGTTCGCTTATATTCAAGGTTATATCATGTCCAATGTTGCGATGAAGGTGACCTATAATCTTAGGCGCGATATATCCGAGAAAATTCATAAACTGCCTCTTAAATATTTTGATAAGCGTAATTACGGCGAAGTATTGTCGCACATTACGAATGACGTCGATGCCATCAGTCAAAGTCTGAATCAAAGCTTGACTCAGATCATCACCTCCGTGACGAGCATCGTCGGTATTATGATCATGATGTTTACGATCAGCTGGCAAATGACCCTGGTCGCGTTATTCGTTCTGCCGCTGTCCTTTATCTTCATTATGTTCGTCGTGAAAAAGTCGCAGAAGCACTTCGTGGCCCAACAAGAGTCGCTCGGGCACGTCAACGGGCATATTGAGGAGATGTACGGCAGCCATACGGTGATGAAGGCATTCAACGGCGAGGAAGAGTCGCTCAAAAAGTTCGACGAGCATAACGAAAAGCTGTACAATTCCGCATGGAAATCGCAGTTTCTCTCCGGGATGATGATGCCGATCATGATGTTTATCGGCAATCTCGGGTATGTTGCCGTTTGTATTCTAGGCGGATATTTGGCCGTGAACGGACGAATCTCGGTCGGGGATATCCAGGCGTTTATCCAATACATGCGCCAGTTTACCCAACCTATTGCTCAGGTTGCCAACATCTCGAACGTCCTTCAGCAGACGGTTGCGGCTGCGGAGCGCGTATTTGAATTTTTGGCCGAAGAAGAAGAGCCTGCAGATACGGCAACGCCTGCGGACACATCCAAAGTAAAAGGCGCAGTCCGGTTTGACAATGTCCACTTCGGCTACAATCCGGAGAAGCCGGTCATTAATAACTTTACAGCTCATGTGCAGCCCGGGCAGAAGGTGGCCATCGTCGGCCCTACCGGTGCCGGCAAGTCGACGATCATCAAGCTGCTGATGCGCTTCTACGATATTCAGAGCGGCGCCATCTTGATCGACGATACCGACATTCGGGACTTCGCCCGCAACGATCTGCGCTCGCTGTTCGGTATGGTGCTGCAGGATACTTGGCTGTACAACAATACCATCAAGGAAAATATCCGCTACGGGAAGCTGGACGCGACCGACGAAGAGCTGTACGCGGCGGCGAAGGCCGCTCAGGTGGATCATTTCATCCGTACGCTGCCTGACGGTTACGACATGATGCTCAACGAAGAAGCGAGCAACGTATCGCAAGGCCAGAAGCAGCTGCTTACGATCGCGCGCGCCATTTTGTCCAATCCGCAAATTCTGATCCTGGATGAAGCGACGAGCTCCGTCGATACCCGGACCGAGATTCTGATCCAGAAAGCGATGGCGAACCTCATGAAGGGCCGCACCAGCTTCGTGATCGCTCACCGTCTGTCGACAATCCGCGATGCCGACCTGATCTTCGTCATGAAGGACGGCGACATTATCGAGCAAGGCACGCACGACGAGCTGCTGGCGCGGGGCGGCTTCTACGAAAACTTGTACAACAGCCAGTTTTCCGAGGGCGAGGAAGAAGCAAGCTGATACAACGACAAGGGCTGCCGGTTTCGGCAGCCTTTTGCTTGTTAGTATGGACTGACAATCGATTAGATCTGCTTCTGCTAGCTGCGGATATAGGGAAATACGCGGGGATCGAGGTCGGCGGAGCCGCTTCGCTCGAAGAGTGCTGGGAACTGGTCCGGACTTCGGAACAGACCGGGGTGCCGTGCATGCTGCTGGAAAACTGCTGCTACGGACGCGATGAACTTGCCGTCCTCAATATTGTGAAGCAAGGGCTGCTCGGCGAGCTGATTCATTGCCAGTGCGGCTACGAGCACGATCTGCGCAGCCAGGTGGCGCTCGGCGAACAGAACCGCCATAATCGCAACGGCGAGCTGTATCCGATCCACGGGCTCGGCCCGGTGTCCAAAGCATTGAATGTTAACCGCGGCAACCGTCTGATGACCTTGACTTCGATGTCTTCGAAGGCGCGCGGCATCCGCCAGTGGGCGACGGACAAGTTCGGAGACAGCGATCCGCTGACCAGAACGGAGTTCGCCCAAGGCGACATCGTCACGACGATGATCAAATGCGCCGGCGGCGAAACGATCTCGATCATTCACGATACGACGCTGCCGCGGCCTTATTCCCGGGCGGGCCGGGTGCAGGGTACGAAAGGGCTGTGGACGGAGGACAACAACTCGATTCATATCGAGGGCAGAAGTCCGCACCACAAGTGGGAATCGTTCGATAGCTACCGCGAGGCATACGAGCATCCGATCTGGAAGCAGTTTCTGCGCGACGGGATCACAGGCGGACACGGCGGCATGGATCATCTCGTGCTGCGCGCCTTCGCCGAAAGCGTCAAAAACGGAACAGACACGCCGATCGACGTCTACGACACAGCGGTGTGGATGGCGATTACCGTGCTTTCCGAAGATTCGATTGCGCTCGGCAGCGCTCCGGTTTGCATCCCCGACTTTACGAAGGGCATATGGATCAACCGTGATCCGGCTCCGGCAGGCCGGTACAGGCTGGACCCGTAGACGAATTTTTGTTTAACGAGTAAACGCCATCTTCCCATCGGATGAAGGAAGGCTGTGCCCGAAGCCCGCAACGGCTACAGGCACAGCCTGTTTTACGCAAAATGAGTAGATGCTTCCTCCTTCAAAATGGGCTTCCGTCGGATTATTCAGCTCCATCCTTCGCCCGCTTGAATCGGCTGGTCCGCATCCGCTCCTCCAGGTGCGACAAGTACAAGTCCTCATCGACCGGCAAGTCGGCCCACCCGTCGGTCCAAGCGGACAAATGCATCGCGTTGGACAGCATCAGCCCCTTGATCCCCTCTTCCCCCGGGGCAATCAGCGGCGTGCCTGTACGAATCGCATCGGCGAAATTTTGCGTCGTGAGCAGATGCCCGTCCTTCTCCTGCTTCGGCAGCGGAACGTCGAACTTCCAGCATTCCGGCTGGCGGAACAGGTCCGTCGACGTCCGGTTGAACTCCGTCTCCGGCACCCTCAGCCTCCAGAACGTCATTTTCCCGTCCTCGATCACCAGTTTACCCCGGTCTCCGACCACCTCGTACCGGTTCGTCCCCGGCGACTCACCCGTAGACGTAATCAATTGTCCGGTCGCCCCGTTCTCGTATTCGGCAAATGCAATCACTTCGTCCTCCACCTCGATATCGCGGTTTTTCCCGAAGTAACACGACGCCCAAATCCGCTTCGGCATCATATCGATCGTCCACTGCCACAGATCGAGCTGGTGCGGGGCCTGATTAATGAGGACGCCCCCGCCTTCGCCGGCCCAAGTTCCTCTCCAGGTGCCCGAATCGTAATAGCTCTGCGGACGATACCAGTTCGTCACGATCCAGTTGGTGCGGCGGATCGCCCCGAGCTCGCCGGATACGACGAGCTCCCGAAGCTTCCGGTACAACGGCTGGGTCCGCGCATTGTACATGATTCCGAACACGGTGCCCGCCCGGGCGGCCGCCTCGTTCATCAGCCGGACTTGCTTCGTATAGACACCCGCCGGCTTCTCGGTCAGCACGTGCAAGCCGCACTCGAACGCGCGAATCGCGATGGCGGGATGGTCAAAATGAGGGGTGGCGATGTAGACGGCGTCGATGATTCCCGAGGTAAGCATCGCTTCGATCGAGTCGAACCCGGACACGGAGGACGGGAAATGTCCGGCAGCCCACTTCAGCCTTTCGGGAAACATCTCGCATACGGCGGCAAGCTCCGCCCCTTCGATCTCACCTTTCGACAAGTAATTGGCCGTCATCGTCCCCATATTGCCTAATCCGATCACTCCGAATTTTACGTTGCCCATATTGATTCTCCTCTCCAGAATCCGATCCGGGAATCGGGCAGCTGAAGGCGGCTGCCCGTTCATTTTTATTTGGCCTGCAGCTCCTTGATCGCTTTCTCGGCCGTCTCGGTCGCCACCCGCAGCGCCGTATTGGTGTCTTCCTGTCCTTGTGATATCCGGCTCAGCGCCGTGAGCAGGCCGGCTTCGGCGGCGCTTGAATATTTGGTGTACAAGGCCGGATCGGCGTATTTTTCCGGAATCATGCCCTTCCGGTTTTTGCCTGCCGAATATTCGTCATCCTGGGCGTACGCCTTCATCACCTCGGGGCTTTTCAGAATCGAAGGGATTCCTTTCTTCGACTGCTCCAGCTGGAATTCCTCCGACGTCAAGTAAGCTATGACCTGGAAGGCGGCATCCTTATGCTTGCTGGTGGCCGATACGTAGAAGAAGGTCGGATACGATTGCGGGCCGAGTCCCGGCGATTCCTTCAGGTAAGGCAAGCTGACGACGTCCCAGTTCATCGTCTTGAACGCTTCTCTCATCGCAGGCTCGCGCATGCTGGTCGTCAGGTGAGCGAGCATCGCCAGTGTTTTATCCTTAATGAACAGATTGACCTGCTTGCTCAGCACAGCGGTATCCGCATCGCCCTCATTGCCCGGCAGCCTGAAAAATCTCGTGAGATTTTCCGTCATCTGCTTAAAGTTGTCGCTGCCGTACAGCACCTTGTTCGTTTTGGACTCCAGATAAGGAAGCGATTGCTGGTTGAGGCGCATCATATGCGGGAACGACATGGAAAATCCGCGGTACATCACTCCGCCTTCCGTACGGCTCACTTTTTTGGTCAGCTCGTACAGCTCGTCCCAGGTCATCCCGTCCTTCGGGTAAGGAGCGCCGAATTTGTCGAAAATGTCCTTGTTGTAATACAACGCCAGTGTGGTCGTATGGACGGGTAAACCGTACATGCCCCCGTCGGCAAGCTGCTGCTGCATTTTCACTGTGGACGGCTCCAGACGGTTTAAGTCGTACTGATTTTTCTTGATCAGCTCCGAGATGTCGTATTGCAAACCGAAGTCCATCAGCTGCGACGGGGTCAGCCCGATCGAGGTGTACACGATATCGATCGTTTCCTGAGCCGTAACGCGATCTTTCAACGCCGCGCTCGGATGGTATTCCAGCGTGACGTGGGGAAATTTTTTCCGGATCGCGTTACCGTAATCCTGCATGAACCGCTCCTGATCGTCGCTGTTTACGCCATTGTTCACGACGAGCGTTACCGGCTGGTCCGCCGGCTTGACCGCTCCCTCCGGGGCGCCGCTGCCCTCTTTGCCGCTTCCGCCTCCATTCCCTCCGCATGAAGCCAATAGTACCGCCGTCATCGGTATGACCCATCCCATTGCGAGCTTATTTTTCATTTTGCTCGGCCCCTTTTCGTGAATTTGTATATCCATCTTGCAGCGAAGTTTCGTTGCAGCTTAACGATAGCGCTTACAATTTAGATCGAATATAGCCGATACGATGCCGAAGCCGTTCTTCGGACCGATAGTCAAGCGAAGCAAACCTCCGCCACTCTGACCACATAGTTCACGCCGTAGGGGAAGCTCGTCGCTGTGAATGAAAACGTCCCGGCTGCCGCATCCTGAGTAAATTCCAACCTCTCTCCGTTGTCCAGCCAGCGTACGGATTCGACCTTCCGGCTCAGCCCCGTAAATGTTTTCGCTCCCGGGCCTCCGCCTCCGACGGTTACATCGGCATGTCCGCTTATTTTCAAATGATGGATGAACAGATACAGCTTGCCGTCCGGCGTTTCCAGCGCAAAGTTGCTTCCCTCTCCTTCCACGTCGACCGGTTTTCCTTCGTAGATCGGTTTGCCGTTCACCTTCAGCCATTGTCCGAGCACTTCCAGCATCGCCTGCTGGATCGGAACGATTTTGCCGCCGGCGGACGGACCGACATTTAGTAAATAATTAGCCCCAACCTTTCTGCACGCGCACAGACTTTCGATCAAATGCGGAACCGACTTGTACATATAATCCGCTTCCCCGATCCCCCAATGATCGTTCATCGTCTCGCACATTTCGGCAGCCACGTATTTGCTCATGCCGCTTCGGTCCATCGGTTTCGGACGCCCCTGCTCGTACGTGACGCTGTCGATCTCCGGATGGCCCAGCTCGCCTTTTTTCCACAGCCCCGTGTTGTTGATGATCATCGCTTCCGGCTGAAGCCTGCGAATCATCCCGTACAGATCGTCCAGCTTCCAGTCCGCTTCCGGCTTGCTCCAGTTGCCGTCGAACCAGATCCCGCCGATCGGCCCGTAATGGGTGCACAACAGTTCTACAGACTGGTACAAGTAATCCAGATAGGCGCCAAAGTCGGATTGGAAGGAGGGCTCATACCAGTCCAGCGTCGTGTGATAAAACAGGGGCAGTACGCCGCCTTCCCTGCACGCTGCGACGAATTCGGCGACCAGATCCCGCTTCGCCAGGCTGTGCGGAGCATCGTATCGGTTCAACCCCCGCGTGTCGTACAGCGAGAAGCCGTCGTGATGACGCGTCGTGAGCGTAATGTACTTCATCCCGGCTTTTTGGGCGATGGCGACAATTTCCTTGGCGTTAAACTCTTCTGCAGAGAACGTATCCGCCAGCCGCATATAGTCTCCCCGGGCCATTTTGCCGATCTGCTGAATCCACTCCCCCTTCCCGAGCTGCGAATAAAGACCCCAATGAATAAACATGCCGAAGCCGAGCTGTTCAAACCGTTCGATTCTTGGTTCCGGTTTTGGTTTTGGTAAAAGGACGGGTTCCATAAGTTTTTTTCCTTCCTGGATCGTTGGATTTGCCCGAAGGCGCTTTCATTACTAATGTATAAAATCCGGCGTTTGTTTTGTAGATGGGATCACGAACAATAATTGGACGATCCCGACTATTTGTTTCGGATTACGGTAACGCCCGGGATATGATAAGATGGGAAGCATAGTCGGCGTACAGCCAATCTGACGACGAAAGGAAGATGGGGCCGTGTTATGCCTGGAGTTGAAAATCCCGCCGCTCCCGCAAGTCATTACGGTCGGAAGATCGGTCACCGGCAAAGCCTATCAACATTTCAGAAGATGCTTCGAGGCGTACAATATCGTGTTCGTCCAATCGGGTTCCTTTTACATTACGGAAGATGATATCGCTTACAATATGAAGGAGGGCGACATCCTCGTACTGGAACCGGGCAAAACCCATTGGGGGCACCGGCCCTCTCCCGAGCATACGGAGCTGATCTGGGTCCATCTGTCCCATCCGAGAGCGATCCGGTCGCTGGACCGCGAGCAAATTCCTTGGTCTTACCCGCTTCAGCGAAACGAAGACAACGACGAGCGCCCGTTCGATCAATCGATGTACTTGCCGAAAATGACCTATATCGACCCTGCATCGATCGTGCCTTTGCTGGAACGGATGTATTTGATGTTCCACTCGTTTTCCGTATCGAATGCGCTGCCGCTTCATGCTTTAGTGTCCGAGCTGCTGGTCAAAATCCAGTCCGTGGCGCAAGTTCGCGGCCGCTCCCGGTCCGCTTATTTATCCGAGAAGGTTATCGAGTATTTGCAGCAGCACGCGAACGTCCCCCTGCACTACCAGCATCTGGAGGAATCGCTTCATTATCATTTTGATTACTTGTCGCGCTGCCTCAAGAAACATACCGGCAAAACGCCGCTTCAATATATGCGGGGCATCCAGATCAATCAGGCCAAATCGCTGCTGGAAAATACGGAGCTGACGATCGCCGAGATCGGCGAGCGGGTCGGGCTGAACAGCCAAGGTTACTTGAATCGGATCTTCCGGCAAAGCACCGGGATGACGCCGAATCAATACCGGGCCTCCTGCCGCAGAAACTATGGACCGGAACCTCAAAGATAAGCACCTTCAGCCGCATGTAACGAAAAAGATCGCCTGTTTTCGACCGATCGATCAAAAACTGGCGATCTTTAATAGGAATTATGCTTTAATCGGAGCCGAGAAGCCGCTGTTCGGTTTTGGCGACAGTAAACGAGACGGAAGTCCCTGCACCGGGCCTGCTTTCTATCCTCAGCCCGCGGCCGGCAAACTGCTTCAACCGCCGATCCGTATTCAACAGTCCGATCCCCGAACGTTTGCTCTTGTTCCGGTTCAATAACTGCTTGACCGTATCTTCATCGATCCCCGTTCCGTTATCGGAGACGCATACTTCGACGGCCGGTCCGAGATCGCTGATCCGTATACGGACTTCTCCTCCCGAGCGCCGCTTCAATATGCCGTGCGTCACCGCATTTTCCACAAGCGGCTGGATCGTAAGCGGCGGCAGAAACACGCTCACGTGATCGTCGATCTCCCAGGCTACCCGCAGCCTTTCTTCGAACCTCTCCTGCTGAATGTTCAAATACGAACGTACGAGCTTCAGCTCATGGTCCAGCGGCACCGCCCCGTCGGAGTTTTGAAAATCGATCCCGTACTTGATATACGTAGTCAGCTCCTCCACCAGATCGTCCATCCGGTCTCTGTCGATCCGGCTCAGCGCGGTTACCGCATTAAACGTATTGATGAGGAAATGCGGCTTGATCTGGGCTTGCAGCAAAGCCGCTTCCATCCGCAGCCGTTCGCCCACCGATTTTCTCAGATTCGTCAGCGACCGCACGCGGGCCTTCAACTCGATCGCGTTCACCGGCTTGGTGACATAATCGTTGGCGCCGGCGCGAAATCCGGCTTCGATATCTTGATCCTGGCTGCTCGCCGTAAGCAGCAGAATCGGTAGCTCCTCGACGGAATAACGTTCACGGACCCGCTCCGTCAGCTCGTAACCGGACATGATCGGCATCATGACGTCGGAGATGATCAAGTCCCATCCGCCGGATTCCAGCAGGCGCAGCGCTTCCTTTCCCCCGATCGCCGTGAATAGCTCGTACGGTTCCTCGGCAAATATCGCCTTCAGCACATTCAGATTGACCGGATCGTCATCGACCGCGAGCAGGCGAAGCCGTTCCGGAGCCGGGCTGCGTACCGGTCCGTTAGCCGGAGCGGTCTCTTGGCTGCTCACCCTGTTGCCTCCGTATGCGGAATCGGCCGCTGCCGTTTGCCGGACTGCGGAGTCCGCTTTCTCCCTGTCCGCCGCCAGCTTCAACCGGAAGGTGAATACGGAGCCTTCGTGCAGCTTCGAGCGGACCGTCAACGTGCCGCCATGCATCTCGACCAGCTGCTTGCATATGTTCAAGCCCAATCCGAAGCCGCCGCTGCGGGAACCTTCATCCGGGGAAACCTGCTCGTACGGCTCGAATACCCGGCTCAGCAGCTCCTCATCCATACCCAGCCCCGTATCGGAGACGGAGACGACCGCCCATCCGCCGTCCGCCTCGGCTTGCACGGACACCTCGCCTGCGTTCGAATATTTCACCGCATTGTGCAGCAGGTTGAACAATATCTGGTTCAGTCTGTTCTCATCGGCATGAACGAGCGGGAACTCGGCCGGGATTCGGTTGACCAGCTGGAGAGGCTTGCCTTCCGTCATAAACCGCAGCATATCTATAACGCCCGAGGCGACGCTGTGCACGGACAGATCCGCCAGCTGCAGGTGAATCCGGTTGTCCCTCAGCCGGGCCATATCCAGCAGATCGTTAAGCAGATACGACATCCGCCTCCCCACCTTGACGAGCATCTGCAGATCGCTTACGCTGTCGATGCCGAGCTTGGACTGCTCCCTCGCCGCTACCGATTGGGAGATGTTAATAAGGCCGTGCAGCGGATTGCGCAGTTCGTGGGCAACGGTGGACAGAAACTCGTCCTTCTGCTTGCCGGCCTGCCGCAGCTTGTTCGTCAGCTCCCTGGATTCCTCGGACATCCGGATATAACGTCTGAACCAGTAAGCGGAAAAGCAAATCATCGCGATGATTAGATCGAAGGGATAAGAAATCAGCTCGATTCCGGCAATATGCATAACAACGAGCCAGATCAGGCTGTTGATCGCAGCGGTTGCAGCCAGCAGCAAAAAGATATTGTCCATGTCGATCCGGACAGCCGACCGGAACAGCAGCACCGGCGTCATCAGACAAGGAATGAACATCAGAATCAGATAGCCCCCTTGCAAAGACAGGGCGGCAGATAGCGGCAGGACCAGCACGGATATAAACGCAATGCCGCACAACAGCTCATAGATCCGCGAAACCCTTCGATGAACAAACGGAACCTTTTCTTTAACGAGCTGGTATAGAAAAAATCCGCCGCTGATCATAACGAGATAGATGCTCTTCAGACTCCATACGAAAGGGAACGGAATCCACGCGTATAGTAACCTTTCCCCGTCCAGCAAAGTCGCCATAATGATGCATACGATCATGAGGGAGTAGTAGATCAGACGGCGGTCTTTGCCTCCGACGAGGTACAAGACGAAGCCGTACAGCACATGAATCGCATATGCGACACAAGCGACCCAGACCATATCTCTGGACAAGCCGGTATCCCTGCTTAACGTGGTCTCCAGACCAAACTTGATCGAGCGGAAAATCCCGCCGTTGAGATGGTTGTCGAAATTGGCGGCCTGGATGACCAGATCGATCTCGTCAATTCCTTCGCCCACTGAAAATTTTACGGTATACGGAACGTCCAGCGGCTTATAGCCTGCTTGGCTGTCGGCCGGTTGACCGGAACGACCGATCGATTGCCCGTTCATGTAGATTTCCGAGGAGCTTTTAATGCTCGTTACTCGAACCCCGTATTCCTTTGCCCTGCCCGAGTCTACCAAAATCCGCAACCGGTAAGTGCCGTATCCGTACTTCTCGCTGCCCTTCGGTCGATCGTCGAAGCTCCAGCTGCCGGGTACTTGGATCGGCCGCCCCTCAGAATGAGGACGATCGGCCGCCGGAACCGCCCCATCGTTGTACAGCAACGTATCCGGATAAAACAACCATTCGCCGTTAAGCGGAAGGGAATGTTCGGTCAGCGGCTCCCAGCCCCGCAAGTCCAGCACGCCGCCGGCCGCGACCGGGTAGGAATCGGCCGAATGGGATTCCAGCCACCAATAACGAAACCCGGTCAGAACGGCTAAAAAAATCGTAGTTATGATCCAAATTTTTCTGGTAGTCATCATAACTGTTCATTTCGACAAGCTTTGTCGGTATTCCTCTCGCACGCGTTGGGAGAGGATGGAAAATAAGTTTCTATAGCATGCTGCCTAATAGCAAGGCACAGAACCGAACCGGCACGAAGAACAACGTCCCGAGACATACGGGCGCTATTCGTCACGTCCGATTCCCGAAAGTTTATATTTCTTGAATGATGAAAAAACACTGCTTCATAGGGAAGAAGCAGTGTCCGCACACCTTATAGAAACGCTTTAAACAACATTTTACAGCTTGACCGGCTTTCCCGTTGCCGCCGACAGATTCGCCGCAACCGTAACTTCGTGTGTTTTCAGGGAATCCGCATAAGACGACTTGATCGGTGACGGATCTCCCGTGCGAACCGCATCAATGAAGGCGATATCTTCGAATACCCGGGGATTTGGCGTGAGCGCGAAAGGTGCCGCAGCCTCCTCCTTGTTTCTGACGATCCGGCTTCCATTGCTCTGCACCTCGACTACACCCTGCGCGGTGTATACGTTCAGTCCCGTCTTATGTCCGGCCGGCAGCATACACGAATTGGAGATGGTCGCTACGCTCCCGTTCGCCAGCTTCATCGTCACCGTTCCTACATCCGCCACGTTAGCGCCTTCCTCCAGCTCATGGAGAATCCGATGACCGTACGCCGCATACACTTCCACCACTTCGCCGCACAAATATCTCAGCAGATCCGTGATATGCGTCGTCTGCTCGACAAACTGCCCCCCGGATAAATGCTGCACCCGCCACCACGGAACTTTCGGCATACTGCCGAGCCAATAACCGAGCGACATCCCGATGCAGCCGGACTCCAGAAAGCTCTTCGCCTGGTCGAGCGATTGGATATAGCGCCACTGGTAGCCTACGGACGTGATCAGCCCTTTCCCGGCGATCTGTTCCGCCAGTTGGCGCGGCAGTTCGTTGTTAACGCCAAGCGGCTTCTCCACCAGAAATGGAATGCCGCGTTCGATCAACGCCCGCTCCGCCTCGCCGTGCGCCATAGGAGGCACGCACACAAAGGCGGCATCCAGCTTACGGTCGTCCAGCATCTCGGTAATGCTGGAATAAGCTTTCGCATCCGTCCAATCTTTAGCCGCCGTTTCGGCGCGCTCCAGCTGCAGATCGCAAAATGCGGAAATCGTAACCCCTTCAATGGCAGCCAGGTTCGTGATATGTCCCTTGGCGACTCCTCCCGTTCCGATAAAGCCGACCTTAAGCGTCATTACGTATCACCCTTTCCCGTTATCTCACGATTCCACATGCCGAAGAATATCCCGCTTGAACTGATGCAGCGCTTCATCCGTATCGATCGTATACCCGCACTCCAGACCGACATAACCGTCAAATCCGGTATCCTTAATAGATTTCAAAATATTCAGATAATTCAACTCGCCCGTTCCCGGCTGCTTCCTCCCCGGATTGTCCGCGATATGAAAATGATTGATCCGATCGATATAAGCGACGGCGTTGCGGATGACGTTGCCTTCGGTAATTTGCTGGTGATACACGTCAAACACCAGCTTGATGAATGGACTGCCGACCCGGTCGATCACTTCGGCGGACTCATCCGAAGCTTGCAGGAAATGCCCGGGGTGGTTGATAAGCCCGTTCAAAGGCTCCAGCTCCAGCACGACACCGGCCGCTTCACACATGGAGGCACAGATCTTCAACGTCTCCACCATATCGTGCTTTTGCTTCTCCCTGGAAATTCCCGGTATTTCCTGTCCCGTCTGCGTTATGATGCTCATCGTGCCGGCCTCCTTGCAGAACGCCAGCGTCTGCCGGAGACCGTCCAGATATTGCTCCCTCGCCGCGCCGTCAACCAGATTGAAGAAGGTGGTGCACACCGCGCTGATTCCGACTCCTAACCGATCCTGCGCCTTCACCAGCTCACGGACATCCGCCACCGATTTCCAGTTCAAATATTCCAGACCCTGAAAACCGTGCTCCGCCACCTTTTCCAGTAATTCAATTACATTTTTCCCTTTGTAAGCGCCTGCACTTAATGCGTACTTCAACTAGCCTCTCCTCCTTCGCTGTGCCGTGGGCTTCTGCCTTCACCACGGTGCCGGATTACTAGACAAATGAAATAACGTTCGTTATGATTGCGGTATGCCGCATCTGCGGATCTGATCAGCATCCCTTATATGTACACGTTTATATTACCATCGCAAAGAAAATGAAAACAATCTGCTTTTTTGAAGATCAATAGCACTTTTTGAATAAATAGCGAAGGAAAATGATCGATGAGCAATCGGAGACGCCAGTTTATATCAAGCGAAGCGACCTCGGGCAATGTCCCCCTGCGCCTGTACAATATGGGTCTTATTCAGCAGAAAAAAATTATCCGGCTGGAAGGATTTCCAGTTCTCCATCTATTCGTCAACCATACGGGCAGCGGTCAGTTCGAGACTCTGCACGACGGCAGGCTGTGGACGCTCGCCGACAATCAGGCGTGCATCCTGCCCGCCCGGGTACCGCACACTTACTATCCGCTTCCCGACACCGTCTGGAAACACGGCTTCGTCACGATCACCGGGCCGTCCGTTAACGATCTGCTGGAAACGATGAATCTGCCGCTAATGGAAACGATTCCGCTCCAATCGACCGAGTCGATCTGGAAATTGTTCGAGAGCTTGTTCCAGCTCGTCCGGGACAATCCCCCGGAGCAGGAGTGGAACGTCTCTGCGCTGCTCTACGAGCTGCTGCTTGAAGTGCTGAAGCAGTCGGTTCTCCATCACGAGACGTCTACCCGGACGAAAAGCAGCTCCGGCGCCATCAAAATGGCGGCCAGGATGATTCGCGAGCATTATGCAGAGCCGATCCTGCTGGCCGAATACGCCCAAAGCCTCGGCTATACCATCCAGCATCTGAACCGGCTGTTCAAGCAAGCGTACGGCGTGACGATGCACCAATATTTGGACGATATCCGATTCGAGAAGTCGCTGCAGCTGCTCAGTCTCGATATGAGCGTGCAGGATATCGCGTCCGCCCTCGGGATGGAAGCCAATTATTTCATACGCGCCTTCAAACGCGTTCACGGCATTACGCCAGGCCAATACAAGGCGCAGTATGTTTCCGGGCAGGAGTGAAGCAGGGGTTCCGCTCAATTAAAAAAAGGTGCTGTCTACAATATCCAAAATCCAAAGTCGCTTTGCGATTTGCGAGCCCGCCTGGAACGGATGTTCCTCAGGAAAAAGGACCTCAGCCTCCACGTCCCCGTGGAAGTTGGGGTCCTTTCGTTTGGAAATGGGACATTTTCTCTGTCATTCGGTTTCCGGCTTGCGGTGCCCGGCCATACGTCGGCTGACTGTCCGCCTGGGCTCTAAACCAAATAGGAGTCTTCGGCACCCTCGATCAACTGCGCCTCAGCGCTGAATCGATGGCAAAAGCGTTGCCCGACCACGCCCGGCGCGACGTCCACTCCGCCTCTCCGCACCAGAACGGATCGTCCGCCGGCAAGCCGAGCGGGAGAAAGACGACTGAGCACAAATACAGGCTGCCCGTCGATATATAAGTCTCTCCAATCTCCGGCTGGTGTCCGCAAAAACCGATCGTCAGCCAGCCGCCCGGATCAAACGTCCCCGGCGCTTCGATCGTCCGGCGGATAACCGCCGTAAGCGCGCATCGGACTTGCGCAGGGATCAGCGGCGCCGGAAGCTCGCGGCGGAGCGACATTTGCGCCAGCGTCTGGAACGCTCCGAATCGGTAAGCGAGCGAGCGGCCGAGCGGCGGGAACGTCCCTTCCGGGGATATCAGCCTTTCCTGGACGGCTGCATACCGCTGCGACCGGCTTCGGATTCGTTCGGCCATTCCGTTCCACTCGCCGTAACATTCCCCCGCCTTATCAACAATATCGAGCAGCATCGGCTGGATGACGAAGCTGTTGTAGTAATCGGCGTGGTAGTCTGGACCGTCTCCGTATGTGCCGTCACCGACATACCATTGTTCATGCTGCTTCAGCGCATAGTCTACGCGCATCGGGTCCCAGTCGCTCTCCCCCATCCGGTAAAGCGCCGTCTCGATGATCGCCGCGAACAGCAGCCAATTGTTATGGAACGGCTTGCGCATGCGCGTCGCTTTCAGCGCGGCCACCGTGTTCCGCCTCACACGTTCCTCCAGCTTGTCCCACAGCTCGGTCGGAGCGCGCAAGATCGCATGGGCCATAAAAGCCGCATCCACGATCGGCTGAAAGCCATCGCAAAAATTCATGTAATCGGGCGACGAAGGATCGGTTCCGGCGTCGATCGCTTCCCGGGCCAGCATCGCCGTTCGTTTCCGCCGCTCCCCTTCCTCGCCGTCCGCAGCCCCCGTCTCCAGCCATGGAGCTATGCCTGCGAGCAGACGGCCCAATGCTTCCAGATGGGTATAGTTTGGACGGTCGTCCAGCTTTCCTTCCACCGGCATCGTTGCCTTTAACCGGCGTTCAGCCAGCGCGCCTAAGACGGGGTCCGCAATACGTATCATAGTATGTATCCAATATTCCCTGTCGTTTTTGCCTATTGTCATACCGGCCCACCTCCTCCTACCAGCAAATCTATCAAAGTGCAGACAGCCGGACCAGGGATAATAGTGGCCGTTTCCCGTACGATTTTATCCTCTTGGTTAAGGGGAAGGGAGACTACCGGGAACGCGCCGCAGCTTCATTCGTACTCGACATTCCGTTCCAGCCAGGAAGCCATCCGGCCGAGCAGGTTCGCCCGGAGCATCACCAGTTCTTCATAATCATAGAAAAATTCGATCTTCTGCTCCACGATCGAATCTCCTTCCGGCCGCGGAGTCACTACAAAATGGGACCAGGACTCGGCAAAATCCTCATACACGTCATTCATCGCATAGTCGGATACGAAGTTTTCCTCGTCCTCGAAATCCCCGTCTTCCCAAAACTGCTTATAAAATTCGTACATATACGAGCCGCGGTTGGCGCAGCCTTCATCCCACATGTATGTTTTGCAACCGTGCTCGCTCTTGTAAGGATCAACCTGTTTGGCATTTAACGCGAGCAAGTGTCCGAACTCGTGAATGTCGGTTAAGACCCGCTCCGTTTCGAAGGTCGCTTGTTCGACGTTAACGGCGTACGTCCATTTCTCGTAATCCTCATCGTCCTGAATGACATACGCCATCAAATCCACATGTTCAAACACTTCATAGTTCGAAACCATCTTTCGCTCTTTCGACGGAATGATCCAGGTGAACCGTTCCCACAACCACGCGTAATATTGTTCGTCTTCATCAGACGGATCGATCCGGATCGTATTGCCCCGGACCGGATAACTCGCCAGTACGTCCGCATCTTTTTTACTTTTGCGGAGCATCTTCTCATCGAAGTACCATTCTTCCGAATACGTCAGTTCACCGTACCATTCTTCCATATCGAAAATGAGGTTTGCAGCCCACGCTTCACAGGTTTTCGGATTTTTGCAATCGACCTTGTAACTGCATACGCCCGGTTCGACTTCCTCTTCGTAGGATTCGCACACGCTTTTCCCCTTTTTGCCGGCAGGTTGGTCTTCTTTGTTCTCCTTCGTTTGCTTTGCAGCGGCAGGAGCCTCCTTCTCTATCGGAAACTGTTCGGACAAGGCTGTCTCCCCCGCTTCCTCCATCACCATCTCTTCCAGGATGGTGCAGCCCGCCAACACGCTGATGCCTAATAATATGAATACCACTGTCACAAAGCTTCCTGTTCGTTTCCCCATGCCGAGCCTCAGCTTTCCTGATAAATAAAATCCGCGTGCGATATGACCTTTACTTGTTACGTACGCCGCCGTATCCGGTTTCAAATGCAAAAGGACCATCGAACGAATCGACGGCCCGTGTTACTTATCGCAATGATATTCCGAAATTTCTAAACTTGAAACTCTCCATAGTCGGCCAAAAAGCGGTCGTACATCTCCTCCGGCAATTCCAGCAAATCGTTCGTACTCATCATATGCCGCCTCAAGTCGCCCAGCATTCTTTCGATCCGGCCGCCGTGTTCATCGGAATGAAACGCCAGATTGGTCATTTCCGACGAATCGCGGGCCAGATCGTAAAGCTCGATGAATATCTCGTCCTTGAACAGATCTACGATCAGCTTGTAGTCTCCCTCGATCACACACCGCTGGAAGTTGCTGCGCGCCCCGTTGCCGTCGAACTGGATGAAGATCCGTTCGCGTCCGAGCCCCTCCACTTCCCCGCGAAGAAGCGGCATCAGTGACATTCCGGACACGCCGTCCGGCGTCCCGATCCCCAGATAGTCGCATAACGTGGGCAGCACGTCGATGCTGCTGATCAGCTCGTCATACCGGTCAGCCGCCGGAGTGAAGCCGGACGGAAACTTCATGTACAACGGCGTCTTCACCGATTCCTCGTACATGCACATTTTTTGCCAGAGCCGGTGCGAGCCGAGCATCTCCCCATGGTCGCTTGTGAAGACGAGGAGCGTGTTGTCGTATATGCCCTCCTGCTTCAGCGCAGCGACAATCTCTCCTACACAATGGTCGAGCAAAGCGACAAGTCCGAGATATACGCTCCATATGCGTTCCCATTCTTCGCGCGTATAGGACGTTCCCAGCATGCCCGTCAAATTGTACAGCTGCAGCGGCGACTGATTGCTCCCCCATACGCCTACGTTACCCGGCAACTGCACCTGCCGGATCATCGAGAACCAGGGTTCCGGGATGTCCAGCGGAGGATGGGGCGCCAGGAACATCGCATTCAGCGCGAACGGCTTGCTACGGTCTCTGCCGCGTATAGCTTCCAGCGAGTCGTTCAGGATAAAGCCGTCGAAGAAAAAGTCCAGCCCTTCGTCATACCGGCCGACGGTAGGGATCGAATATTTACGTGCACGCGTGATTTTGCCGTAAGCCAGCTCGGGCACAAGTCCCTGGAAGGCCGACCCCCCCGGCTTTTTCTTACCGTTTGCCTTCAGATAGGCTTCATACCGCTCCTCCAGCTGCAGCCAGTGCGTCTTGCTGTCCTCGCGATGTTCCGGCTTAGGCTCGGTGAACAGATGCTGCTTGCCGGTATGCCAGCTGTCCCACTGTTCCTCCAGCAGCTCGTACCAATTCGTATGGTCCGGTCGAACGTTGCCGTGCTGTTTTTCCTGCTTCGTCCAAGGGTTAATGAGCGAACCTGTTTCATTTGGATATTTTCCGGTAAAAAAAGCTCCCCTGGCCGGTACGCACAGCGGCGATGCGCAATACGCCCGGTCGAAAACCACGCTTTCGTCCTTCAGCCGGTTGATATTCGGCGTGTGGTCGCCGAACGCATCCCACCGGAGCTGGTCGGCCATAATGATGACGATATTCGGCTTTGTGGTCACGCAGCACTTCCTCCCCCATTAAGCTATTTCGCGCTTTTCGCCTGCTTCGCTTGCTCGATCGCCTTGTTCAGCTCTTCGTCCGCGTCGCGAAGCGCCGTGTTCACATCTTTGGTCCCTTGAATAAAGGCGTTGAACGCATTGTTCACCGGAGTCACAGCCGGTACCGTCACCAGTTTCGAATCCCGTGCCGGGCTCATTTTGACCGGTTTATTGTGATAAAAGGATTGGGTGTTTTTCCCCTTCAGCTTGGCGGATTCTTGTCCGAACGCTTTGCGTATTTCTTCGTTTTTCAGAACCGTCGCTTTGCCCGCCTTGCTGGCCGACATCTGCATCTCATCGGACAATACGAAGTCGATAACCTTGAACGCTTCCTCCTTATATTTGCTGGAGCTCATGATGTAGTAGAACCTCGGGTTCAACTGGGCGTTCGTAGCGGGGGCTTCCGCCATCGTCGGCAGCGAGACCATATCCCAATTCGTAAAATCGTCCGGGAAGCTCTCCATCGCAGCCGTCACATCCGCATGCATGGCCGAGATGCGATTTTTGGTGAACTCGCCGACTTCCAGTACCCGGGATCGCGCTCCGATCGGCTGGCTCATCGGGATCTGATAAAACCTTCCTAGCGTATTAAAGATCGTACGCCATCCGTCCGAGTTGAGGTTTGCCCGGTCCTCTGCAGGACGAAAGTACGGGGCGGCGATCTGGTTATTATCGAACAAATACATGAAGTTCATCGTCATCCCTCTGTACTGAATGCCGTCCTCCACCCGAGTAAGTCTGCGAGCCAACTCGTATGCTTCATCCCAAGTCATGCCGTCCTTCGGATACGGGGTGCTGAACTTATCGAACAGATCCTTGTTGTAGTACAAAACCGGTGTATAAGCGGTTACGGGGAGTCCGAAATAACTGCCTCCATATGTCTCGGAAGCGGTGCGGATAATGTCCAGATAGGCGGGATCGATCCGGTTTAGATCAAAGCCCGTTTTCTTGATCATTTCGGTCAAGTCGTACTGCATGTTTTTATCGACCAGCTCCACGTTCAGAGCAGGCAAGCCTTGATAATAAATATCGGGAGCCTCTCCGGCTACAATCAAGTCCTGGAATTGCTTGCCGGCTTGCAATCCTATAAACTCGAATGAAATATGGGGATACTTTTGTTTGACCTTGTCGGCGATTTCGTTTTTGAATCGCTGCTCGTAATCTTTGTCTCCCGTAAAAAACCTGAGCGTAACCGGTTTCAATTGCTGCTGTTGATTGGCCTCATCCGTTGCCGGCTCCTTTTTGCCGCATGCGGATAACAGTGCGGCGGCCACAACGATGGATACGGTGGTCAAAACGATTGTTTTCGGCATTTGCAAGCTCCCCTTTTTATCCATTTTTCGAAATACCCTGCTTAACTTGGCGAATCAGGCCAAACTGTTCTGTATAGGTTACGCCTTGAACTCCGTATAGCTTTTCAGAAAACGATCGTAGATATCGGGAGGCAATTCCAGTAAATCGTTCGTGACTCGCATATGCTCGCGCAATCGGTGCAGCATCTCCTCTATGTTCATGCGGTAAGTCCGGTCTTGAAATGCCAGATTTTCCATCTCCTGCGGGTCGGCGATTACGTTGTACAGCTCGATAAACGTCTCGTCCTTGAACAAGTCAACGATAAGCTTGTAGTCTCCCTCGACGATGCAGCGCTGGAAGTTGCCTCTTCCTCCATTGCCGTCGTATTGGATGAAGACTCTCTCGCGTCCGGAGGATTTACCGGAAATTAACGGGATTAAGGATCGACCGGACATCGGGGACTTCGGTCGAAAATTCATGTAATCGCATATCGTCGGCAGCACGTCGATGCTGCTGACTAACGATTCGATCGAAATCGCGGCCGGTTTGCAATCAGCCGGAAACTTCATATACAGCGGCGTACGGACGGATTCTTCGTACATGCACATTTTTTGCCATAATCCGTGCGAGCCGAGCATCTCGCCATGATCGCTCGTAAAGATAATAAGGCTATTGTCATACAAGTCTTCTTTTTTCAGCTCGTCGATGACGTCGCTCGCCTTGACGCCCAGATGGGTATTGTAGCTTACATACGCTCTCCACAGCCGCTGCTCGATATAGTTTTTGCGGGCGGAATAAGCACAGGTTTCCTCAATCGGGCAGTCAACCATGCACCGGGTGCCGGCTCCCTCCGGGGCTTGTTCCGGGCGGAATTGCCGCAAGCTTCCGAAGCTGCTTGCCTTCACCGGCCGGACATCTCCCATCATCCAAGTCACAATGTCCAGGTCGTGGCAGCTTTTGGCCATCAGCATCGAGGAGCCGCTCTTGTCTTTGTTCCCCCACTTGCCTCTTACATACGCCATCGCCATGTGGTGATAGCTGACATTTTCGCTTGTCGTCACGCTGACGATATCGCCGATTACGCCTTCGGCAATTTCACGACGAATGGATTCGTAAAAAGGCGCGTATCGCAATACGTGGCAAATCATCACTTTTCGGTCGTAGCGGCATGCTTCTTCGTACAGTTTCAACACTTCGTCCTCGCTGATGCCGATCGGTTTTTCCAGCAGAATGTCGTATCCGGCACGAAGCAGCGGGATCGAAGTCGCAACATGAATATGATCCAGCGTTCCGTTAATAACGGCGTCCGCCATCTTGGGCTTACGGATGAACGATTCCAGCTCGGCAAAGCAATTGTCCTCCCGGATGCCGAAGCGCTCCATGGTCAGCTTTCTCCGTTCATTATCCGGTTCGACGACTCCCACGATTTTCATCTGATCAGGATGTTTCTGTGCAAATGACGCGTATAACAAGCTGCGGTGACCGGCTCCTACGATTACGACCGTAACCGGCTCCTTCTGTTTTTCCATCACCCGAGCCAAATTGCTGTTCATGTTCATGTTCTCCCCCAATTATTATTGTCTCTTTCTTATTTCTCGCAATCGATCATCACATGAATGGTGTCGCCCTGATGTGAATTGCGGATGTCGAACGCTTTCCCGACTTCGGATAACGGCACGATATGCGTAATCATATCCTTCGTATTAACCAGCCCGTCCATCACCAGCCGCAGCCCCTCGTCGAAGTACCTCCGGTTGTCAATATCCCGCTTCGGCTCCGTCGAATAAATATCCAATCTTTTTTTGTGTACCTTAAAAAAATCGACCGGCTTATGGCATGTCCCGATGCAGCCGTACATGACGATTCGCCCGTTCTGGGCGGCTGCGTCGATCGCGTCGACCATCCCGTCACCTTCGAGCAGACAGGGGATAACGACATCGAATCCCTCCGGAAAATCGCCGCCCAGTACGTCCATCGTTCGTGTGCCGGCCGATGGGAGCCGGTACGTACGCGTCGCTCCATAACGGCGGGCAAGCCCCAGCTTCTCGTCGAACAGGTCGGTGACGACCAGATTGCGCGGGCTGTACAGCGAAACAACCTGCGTCAACACAAGGCCGCTGACGCCTTGCCCCATAATCAGCACGTTTTTGCCCGGATTAATGTCTCCCAGCTCAGCCGCATGAACGATTCCAGGCAACACTTCGATGAGCGACCCTTCCAGCAACGGCAAACCTTTGGGGAGCACCTTGACCGAGAACGGACTGCAGCATACGTATTCCGCAAACGCTCCCCAAACATATCGCAGCGCTACATGATCTCCCTCTTGCAAGCCGATGACTCCCGCCCCGACTTTGTCGATGACTCCCGCCACTTCGTGCCCGAGCCGGGTTGGGTAGGACACGAACTCCGGTTCGCGCGCTCCTCTGAACACCTCGATGTCACTGCCGCATATTCCGACCCATTTGACCTTCACGCGCACTTCATTATCGGCCGGTTCCGGAACGAAAGCCCGGCGTACCGTTATTTCGCCGATCCGTTCGACTACTGCGCACATTTGTGTGCCGGCCCCCGTCTCCTCGGTTAGCTCCAGGGACGGTACTGCCATTTTTCTGACCATTCGGCTTCTCTCCTTTTGAGGTGGGAATGAGGAACAACACTGGAAGCGCTTACCACGTATTTAGAAAAATCGGGGTTGTCATGATAAAACGCCATCGTTTCTTTTATCTTGTTAGCTGACTCCTCTTTGATTTATAATACCTTTACCTTATCATGCGGTCTGTCTTTCACGAATGTCCGAATTATCGCAAAACTTGTGATTATGTGTGATCCCATACTCATTCATTATCATCCGCCGGGGAGGAAACTTATGAAATCCGAATTGCTTTCCGTCTATTTCGGTTCCAAATCGTCTCCGTCTAAGGTAGTGCCGCACGCGCACGATTATTGGCAATTGGAGATCGCGACTCAAGGCGTCATCCACAGCAGGATGCTGGGCGAGGAGCTTGCTCTCGAGAAGGGCGATATGCTGCTGGTGCCCCCGGGCTGGGAGCACGGATTCTGGTACAGGAAACCGGGCGTCGCCTGGATTACCTTAAAGTTCGAGCGGGCTCCGGACGAGTCGCCCGTGTGGGGCGGGATCATTCCCGGCAATCAGTTTACCGGCAGGCTTATCGCCGCTCTCAAAGCGGCGATACATGATTCCGCTTACAAGCCATACGAGAAAATATTTGTAATCGGCTTTCTCGAAACGATTTTTCACTATATCGTGTCCGACGAATTTCATAAAACGGACGATCCGGCCGAGCAACTCGTCAAGCATATTACGGAAAAGATTCTGTCTCGTGACGGCAGAGCGGTAAGCGTGAGCGATCTCGCCGGCGAGCTGTCGTATACGCGCAGCCATTTGTCGAAGAAATTCAAGGAAATTACCGGAGATAACCTCAAATCCTATATCGATCGGATCCGGATTCAGAAAATCGAGGAATTGCTCCGATACCGGGAGCACAGCATCTCGGAAATCGCCGCCGATCTCGGATTTAACGATATATTTTCATTCTCGAGGTTTTTCAAGAAACATAAGGGCGAAAGTCCGCGGCAGTTTATTAGGAATGCGGCAACGGCGTCGGCATATTACGATGAAACGAACGGAGAAAACGGTGATTAGGCCGCTGGCGCTTTTCTGCAACACTAATATTGAACGGATGAACCGGTTCCTGCTGGGTCTTTCCGGCAGCTGTGTTCGAAGTGTCAGGAAGCCGTTTTCCCATTCGCAATTGGAATTTTTTTGCTGATTCTTTTGTGTCATCGGATTTAAAGCCCGGTGCTGCCGATCACGGCGCCCTACCCAATAAAAACCCAAAAAACCGACAGCGGCATGAAGCCGAAGTCAGCCCTTTGGGTAATCGAAACGAGCATCAAATGTGTACGACCGGAGCCGGAAGCGGTCTCTCCATCTCCTCGACCTTGTAACCGAAGCCGTAACCTCCAATCGTCCGAAGTTGCAGCTTGCCTCCCTCTCTCCGGTACAAGCCCGGATGGACTTTAGCTTCATAGCTGGAAGCTTCCGGATAAAACTGCATGCCGTTCGTCTCCACTCCCATAATCGTACCTGCGTAATAAGCCAGAAGCACGTGCGGAATTTGCGCCAGCATCGGATTGGTCAAATCCTGGACCATCAGCGTCATCCCGTGCGCTTTCGCCCAGCACAGGCTGAGCAAAGCCCCGGTTTGCGTCTTGCACGTCTTCAGCGCGACTCCGGTCCAGCCAAACTCCCGCCCCAGCTTCACCAGCTCCCAATCGTGAGCGCTTTCGTCCATAAACAGCGGTTTCCTCGCACTGACGCTGCGGACGTCCAGCCGGTTCGCCTCCAAATCGTACGGAAACGGCTGCTCGATATACAGAATCGACTTATAAATATCCGGCTGCTCGTGAAGCAATCGGTCCAGGATATGATTGACATAATCGCAGTCTGTCACCTGACAGTTGAAATCTGCAGTAAGCCACACGACCTGACTTGCCAAGGCGATTTCACCCACCTGTACGAGCCGCTCGTAGTCCCACGCCGCATCGTTTCCTGCCAGTTTTACCTTCAGGCATTTTAAACCGTCCCGTTCAATCCAGTCCTCCAACGTGTAGGGATACCCGTCCTCACGCTCGTCACCGGTCAGCTCCCGCCTGTATAGAAGATCTTTGCCGCCCACCAAATGCCAGGCCAGCAGCTCCGGAGACGACGGAGTGTCCAGAAAATGCTCCGGGTACAAGCCGTCGAAGCGAACCGCCGACCCGTTCGCCGGCTCCAGGTAAGCAGCAAGATCCGCATTCATATAACGCTCGTTATATGTCGCATAGACGGGAAGCCGGTTCGTTTGTCCGTAGGCGTCATGAAGCGCGATATCGAATAAGGAGAAACAGACGAGCGCCGCCAAATACGGAACGTTCTCCGCCAGTCCCGAGCCGGCATTAAACCGGTCGACGAGCACGGGGAGCCGCTGCTTCTGGTACGAGTGGCCGAGCTCGAACGGATGCCCTTGCTCGTTCCATTCCGCGAGATCGTTCGCGATCAGCTCGCATATCCGTTTGATCGCGCGTTCGCGAATCTCGTAACCAAGCGCACTCGGCCATACCCATTGAACGCTGAGCGGCGTCTCTCCCCAGCCTTCCCCTCGTTCCCCCCTCCGGTTTTCCGTCCGGATGCATACTCTGGCGCAGGTCACGCTCGTAAGCACCTCGGCTCCGAATTTCAAGGGGACGCGGGTTTCCACAGGCAAATAGTACAGTTGAAGTCCTGTCACACGAATATCATACGGCTTCATCGGCGGCCTCCGTTTGCTCCATCACTTGGCGGATATAACGAACCTCTTCCTGTAAAGCGGGGATCAACAGATCAGGCCGGTCGCTACAGTAGAAAGGCTGGAAATTAAGTACGCCCCGGAACTTCACTTTATGCAGCGCCCTGGCGATCACCGTCCAATTCGTGACGCCTTCCTGACAAGGAGCCCAAGATTTGGTCCAGCCTTTATTCGGCAGCGCGGCATCTTCGGGCCGGTACCGGTACAAGCCGTCCTTGACTCCAACAGCAGCCGCGTAAGCTCCCAGACCGGCAATCGCCTTGTTCCAATTATCCGATCCCTCGTGAAACTGGTTCCCGGGGTCCGGCATAATGCCGACGTATTCGGCCGGAAGCCCTTGGACAAGCGCTAACGCCTCATACGTATGTTGGACGAGCATCCGGTTGCCGTGGTGCACCTGGTACACCGCTTTGATCTTGAATTTCCCGCATAGCTCGGCCATCCGGTGCATCTGCGCACGCGCCTTCTCCATCTGGGCGAACAGATCCTCGTGTTCGGTGTACGTAAAATATGACATGCGGAAGCTTCGGATTCCGTGATCCGCCATCACGCGCAGCGGCGTATCGTCCTCGGCAAGTTGGTCCGGCGAGAAACTGGTCGTTGCGAACTCTACCTTTATGTTGCGGCGATGCATGGCTTTGACAAAAGACGCCGTCTCCGCGGCCATATGGTCCGGAGTGACCCAAAATCCGTCCCGCACTACCAGATCGACCGCATCCAAACCGCAATCCAGAACGACCTCCGCCAGCTGATCCGCCGTGCAGTTTTGAAAAAATTTAGGAAACAGCGAGTATGTCATTTCTTTCATAGTCTCATCTCCCCTTTTACCTCACGCAAGACGATCGAGCATATCCCAGGTTACGACCATTTTCGGCTTCTGCCCGCTTTTGTAAGATCGGATGTCCTCCACCACCTGGTTGCCGATATAATAACTGGGTCCTCCGGCAAGATGGGACGTGTAGATGACGTTCGGCAGCGTGCGGATCGGGTTATTCATCTCCGCCGGCTCCGGGTCCGATACGTCCAGAAATGCGAACAGTCTGCCTTTCTCCAGCTCTGCGATCAGCGCTTTTTCATCGATGCAGGCCCCCCGCGAGGAATTGATAAACACGGCGTCGTCCTTCATCGCCTGAAACTCAGCCGCGCCCATCATGTGGCGGGTGCTCTCGGTCATTGGAGTATGCATCGTAATCGCATCGCACTGCCCGCACAGCTCCAGCAAGCTGTCGACCTTCGTTGCCCCAAGCTCAGCCGCCGCTTCCGGCGTAAGGAACGGATCGTATACCAGCACTCTAGGACCGAATGGGCGTACGAGCTGCAGAAAGTATCGGCCTACTTGCGAAGCGCCGACCACTCCGATCGTCGACGCCGCCAAATACAGCTTGTTCGGGAGGGGCGCTCTCCGTTCGGTACGATTGCTTTGCGAGTTCGGAATAATTCGGCGCAGGCCGACGATCATCTCCCCAAGAGCCATCTCCGCGACGGTTTTGCCGATCGCAGGGGCGCAAGAAGCAATCATCAGACCGCTTCCGAGCAGGTCGTCGGTAAAAAAAGCTTTGACGCTGCCCGCCGCATGCTCCCACAGCTGAAGGGACGGACACGACTCCAGAATCGCCTTGCTTGGCTTGGGCGTTCTCCAGGACCCGACTGCAACTTGACAGTCTCTCAGGAACGTACATGCTTGCTCTTCCGTAAGCTGTTCGTCCGTTTCATTCCACCTGACGTTTGCGACCGATTCCAGCTCCTTGCGGCTAGCCTCGGAAAATATAGCTTTTTGCATACTTGTAGGCAGTAACACTCCAATGTTGTCCACGTTGCAGAACACCTCTTTCGATGATGAATTCAGTACCAATATAGCATCCGGCCGATTGTGAACGAATGGCGAAATCCAAGTTAAACTTATCTTTTTGCGTGATACCTGATTTACTTTTCACCTGCGCCGCTCAAACGGTCGATTCGCTCCTTGTACTTCGGCGATACGATCGGAGGCTTGCCTGCTTGGCATACGAGCGATCCGTTGTCCGTCAAGCCGGCGTTCCGCTGCGCCAATACCGCCACCAGCTTCTTCCGCCAACGGTTCAGCTCCGCAGCATAGTGCCCGCTTGCTGCCAGATCCTCGCATTCGCCCGGATCTGCGGCCAGGTCGAACAGCTGCTCCGTGCCGATTCGCGGAAACCACATATATTTCCATCTGCCGTCCGTCACATACTGCATCTCCTGCAACTCGGAGTAACAGGTGCTGTGCTCTCCATGTACAAACTCCCGCCAAGGAACGGACTCTCCCTTCATTAGCGGCAGCAGGCTGAGCCCGTCCACGGAATCGGGTATCGGCGCTCCGGCGACATCAAGAATAGTAGGCATAATATCCTGCAAGCATACGGGAGCTCCGCTTCTTTCGACCGCAGAGCCGCCCATCGCTTTCGGCAGCTTTACGATAAGCGGAATATGTGCGGAACCTTCATAAGCATACGTTTTGCGCCACAGATGGTGATCGCCCATCATATCGCCGTGATCGGAGGTGAACAGGATCAGCGTATTGTCGAACTGCCCGGTTTTTTTCAACATCATCAGCAGGCGACCGATTTGCAGATCGATATGGTGGATGTTGCCGTAGTAACCGATCCGCGCTCTGCGGATTTCTTCATCGCTCCGTTTGCCTCTCCAGGCATCCGGCTTGGCGGCGTCCTTCTCTACATGATGCATGGCGGACCATGATCCGATATACGGCTCCGGAATATTCTTCTTCTCGTAGATGTCGTAGTAAAAGGCGGGCGCGTCATAAGGCGAGTGCGGACGAGCGAACGACATTTTCAGGAAAAAAGGTTTGTTCGGGTCGCGGTTTTGCACAAACCGGATCGACTCGTTAACCGTCCAATTCGTCGGATGCAAATACTCCGGAGCGTGGTAAGGACGGGCCATCCACGAGTTCCAATCGATGCCGTGGTCGGTAAACCCGTAATCCCCCGATTTGTTCTGATCGAACCATCTTCTATAGTCGGATATGAAGCCGGGATCGCCTTGTCTTCCGGATTCGTCCAGCACGGTGTGGTGAAAACCGAACAGGGACCTTTGCGGATGGAAATGCATTTTTCCGACACCTTGCGTGTGGTAGCCGGCCTTAGCCAATTGCTCGGGCAGCGTATGTTCCAAGCAGCTTATCGGTCCTTGACCGCGGCCCATTCCAAGAATGCCGGTATTCCAAGGGTCCATGCCGGTCATCAAGGTAGCTCTGGCCGGGACGCAAGACGGGGTGCTCGTATATGCGCTCGTAAACACCGTTCCTTCCGACGCCAGCCAGTCCAGATTAGCGGTTTCGATCGTCTTGTTCCCGTAACAACCCAGCGTATCCCAGCGCTGCTGATCGGTCATGATTAACAGTACATTCGGTCGTTTCATTTTCTCGCCCTCACTCCTTATTCAATCGTCAGCAATCGGCCTGTTATATTCGCCTATTAAATAGTTACTGCCTTAGGAATGTCCCTTCACGGACGGCAGTGTCAAATCGAATGTATCATGTCCTCCAGGAAAAACGAATGGCTAAATTGCGTTAGTATTTGTCGTTTTGTGTGCCTCTCCTGTACAAAGCGAAACCCCGTCATCACCGGATGACGGGGTTGGAAAGCAATAGATTGGAGATGAAACAACGGGAAATCCCTCTCAGTGCGCATAGGCCGTCTGCGATTCACCGCCGCCGAGCCAGTACTGTTTCAACGGGACCATCGCCGCTTCCGGGACGTAATATTTGAAGCAATTGTCGCTAATGGCACCGAGCAGCTGGCGGCGAATAGGGTCCGCCCCTTCCAGGAGCGCAGGCGAGGCTTGATGGTAATCGATCGGGCGAATCCAGAGCGGGCTGTAGCCGATAAACAATTGACGTCGCGTAAAGGCCGACCGGTTAGGCGACCCGGCATGCCACAGGTTTTGCGGGAAAATGAATACGTCTCCCGGCTTGCCGCATATTTGCAGCTCGCCTTCCACCGGGACGTTCACATCGGTTTGCACCGGTTGAAAGCCCGCTTTCCGGTGGCTGCCCGGAATAATTTTCGTATTGCCGCGGTCCGGCTCCGACATATCGCTCATAATGTAGCAAATCTTCACGTAATACGGGGCGGTCAAGCCGCCGATCTTCGGAAAATGCGGATGCGGTCCGTCCTGGTGCCAGTTAATGAAGCTGTTCGTCGCCGTCTTCACGTCATCCGGGTTCGGCTTGCGGACCGTCAGATGGGAGATGTGCAGCTGAATGTTGTACCCGATCAGATTAACCATAAGCGGCAGTAAGGACGGATGATCGATCAGCGACATTATCGAAGGGTCCCGCTCGACGCTATGATAGACGTTATAAGCGAGGGATTCGGGTTCCTCGGCGACGATCCGGTCGATGGCGGCGTTCAGCTCCGTTACCTTGGATTCGGACAAGGCGCCCCTGAGCAGCAAATACCCTTCTCCGTGAAATTGCTTCATTAGTGCCGGAATATCCAAATTCATCTCGATCATGGTTTTCTTCCTCCCATTTAAAATATACTCGTGTAAATATTGAGGGGAATAAAGGGGAGCTTTTGAACTCCCTTCGAGGTTTACACCTGAATTTTACTCCAGTAAATTCATAGTTGCAACTACATTTTTTCATATTTTATCCTAGAACGCTCTTAAAATAGTCATTTGGTCGAATATACAAATGAAGTCCGACATGCAAAACTAGGAAAATGACCAAGTTATGGGACAGGTCATCTGTATAAAAATGCGTGATACGGAAATCGATTGTATTCGCATACCAAGGAGGAGACAGAACACATGCCGATGCCGACGAGTGCCGAAATGTCGATTCTTTTTGAGGAAAACGACTTGCAGCTGCGGCAATTTATAGCGGAGCACAAGATGACCTTAAAACGTCGAGGGATTTCAGAAGAGGATTGGACCGAACGGTCCGGAGAGCCGATCCGGGACCAGATCGTGCAGGCGTTCGCGATTATTTATGGAGTGGCGGTGGATTGGCGGGAGTTTGACGAAGACATCGTTCTTTTATTCGGAAAAATGATTCCGGAGCAGGTAGAGGTTGAAAATACGGACGAAGGGCTGAATGTCGTGTACGACGGCCGCAGCTATTCGATCCCGCTCAGCTTCTCTCCGAAGGACCGGTACATCACGATCAGAGGATTCCAGTCGATCGTGCGCGACCGGTATGAAGTGCGTTTATTGGAGGCTTCTTACTTGTCCGATACGCATGAATTTGTCATATTGCCTGTCGCAACCTGGGAAGAGCTTGAGCGGAGTTACCCGGGCAAAATCGGAGAAGTATTCCGGACGATCGACGACGATCTGGACTTCCCGTAATAACCGCGGATGCACGCGTCCCGAGACAACGCAAGCCGGATACCTGCAGCTTCGGCCTCCGGCTTGCGAACGGGCGGTTCGATCCGTGCTTCCGCAGCTTACGGACTACCCTTGACCGGATAATCCACGACGACTACGTTGTCGAGAATTCCGTCCAGCATCTGAACGAACCGCTGATGCAGCGGATGTGGTCCGTATAACCGCAGCGCTTCCCGGTCTTCGAACGTAACGCGCAGGCCGAGCGTGTACCCGTGGATGTTGCCGGTCTCCTCCGTCACGTTGATGCCGGCGGTTAATTCCACGATGCCTGGAATATTTCCTCGGAACGAATGCAGCGCGTCCAGCAATTCCCGCTCCTTCTCAAAGGTTAGAGGCGCTTTGAAACGAAATGATACCAGATGTTCGTACATATGAGGCCAACTCCTCTCCCTAATCAGGTCGACAATCATGTCCTCCCCATTATACGGAAGCCCCCCCGATCTGGACAGCCGGATGTTACATCATACCGGCTCCGCTACGTCGTTTTCTTTTTTTTCCTGTACAACACGATTCCCGAAATGGCGACCAACAGGATTCCAGCCAATACGAGAACCACCGTATACCGCCCAGCTTGTTCAGCCGGTGCGCCTGCAACCGGGGCTTGCTCCGTTTGAAATACAGCAGGCTGAACCCCGGCCCCCTTCATCGCCTCATCTCTGGCCGGGTCCCACGTTCCGGTCCGCCCGCACAGGTTCGTTCGGAGCTGTCCTTCCCGGTGGCCGCCGAACACCAAATAGTCGGCACCCTTCGTGTAAGGGTCCCAGCCGTTGTCATAAATCTGCACACGGGGACCGTCTACGCCTTTCCAAGCTCGATCGACTTGAAAGATCGTCAATCCCCCTTTTCTGATCTCGATGACCGTTCCCTTGAATACGACCGAACTCGTATCCATCTCTTCGTTGACCGGTCTGGGCGGCGCACAGGATAACGCTTGCGCTTCAGGCACGGCACTCCACATTCCGAACATGGCGATCCATACCGCCAATATCAGCTTTTTCATCGGCTTCTCTCCCCGTCAACAACTTATCTTTTTGACGGCTCCGGCGCCCCGGATGTTGCAGAAGAACATAAGAAACACCGGATCATACGATCGTAAAGTTGACTCCGTAGTAGAACAAGCCCAACTTGCCCGCTACACGTTGGGAAGCGAGATTGTCCGACCATGTGCTGTACAACGGGACCGCCCCTGCCCTCCGTACCTCCTTGGCCCAACCGGCTACAACCGCCGCGGCGTATCCCCGGCCGCGGAACTCGTCCAGCGTCTCGAGCCCCGCTTCATGCGCACGCGGGGTGATGCGTACGCTGCGACATACGGAGACGGCCCGATTCTCGTGCAGAAGTGCCACACAGGGCTGGGCGAAATCAATCTCGGAGGCCAGCCATTCGAAACCACCGTGCAGCAGTCCCTCCATATTCCCGCGCGTAATCTCCGTCACCTGCATGGACGGAACGGCTTCGCCGGGAATCTCGAAGCATGGCCCCGTCGTAAACGTAACCCCCTGAAGCAAATTCATATAGGTTGCGAAATGCTTCGGCTTCGTCCGGAAATCCGTCACCTTCGGTTCGTCTGCGCCCAAATCTTCCAGCTGTCTGACGAGCTCTTTCGGAACATCGTGCCGGAACCGGCAAACGCTCGTCCCCTCTATCGTCCGTCCCAAAAAAAAGCGGGGGGCAGCCGCCTCACCCGGCCACGGCTCGTTTATTGTCTGCAGCCTCATGCTCCGGTCATGCGTAAACAGCGCCGCTACATGCAACTCCATGAGTTCATGAGCGGCCGGCTTTTGTACTTTTCTTCCCGGCAAATGCATACCTCCAATCTAATCCAAAGCCCGGGCTTCGGATTCAATCACAATTCATCTTACCAGATGATGTAACGCATTCCCCCAGAAAAAATGATCTAAAACAAACGTTCCGCACCATGCTTCAACTTTCAGACTCGTCAGCAAGAAACGGGTTACTCGACCTCGAGATGAGGCCGGTAACCCGTTTTACATGTGCAGCAGACTTACTCGCCGTCATGAAACCGTATACATTACTTCCGAACAAGGGAATCGATTAGTCGGATTACGCTGCCTCCATGACTTCCATTGTGCAGCGATTCTGCACATGCCAACGATCCGTTACCGTTCAAATCGCAGTCTAAGCTAAAATCTCCCATAAATGTTCATACACTTCGAAGCGAGTAGGCTCGTTGCGTTCTTTGCGCAATATATCGGCGACTACTTCCTCCATCAGCGACAGATGGCCCTCCACGGTATCCCCTGCTATGTGAGGCGTCAATAACACATTGTGCAGCCAGCGAAGCGAAGGATCTTTCGCCGGATTTTTCGTAAATACATCAAGAGCGGCGTAGAACCGGCCGGTTCTCAGTTCCGCGAACAAAACTTCCTCGTCCAGTACGGCCCCTCGCGAGGAGTTGATTAGTATGGCGCCATCCGGGATGCGGCGGATCAGATCCGCATGAACAAGATTGTCCGTCGCCGGGATGGATGGCGCATGGATCGAAATGATCGGACATTCCATCACCTCTTCCAGCGTTGCACGCCGCACCCCCAGCTCTTGCGCTTTTTGTTCGCTCAAGTACGGGTCGTACAGCAGAATGTTCACTTGAAACGGCTTCAGCAGTTGGATAAACGCTCTTCCGGTCGAGCTGGCCGATACGATGCCTACCGTTCTGCCGATTAATTCGTTCCCTCTGACATCCTGAAGCTTCCAGCCGCCATTGCGATAGTTCGCTTCGAACTGCGGAAGCTTCCTGAGCAAGGTCATCAATGCGGAAAGACAATATTCGCCTACACTCCATGCAAGTCGAGGCGCAGCGGAATGTATGCCGATTCCTTGAGCGAACGCTTGTTTCGGAATACGCTTTTTAACCGTGCCGGCAGCATGGCCGATGTAGCGGAGCTTCGGAGCTTTCGCCAGCATCTCCCCCGTAAGCACGGGCGATCCCCAGCTTGTCAGTATTACTTCAGCATCGGCGATCATTTCCATCAGCTTCTCTTGCGTATACTCCTCATCCGTTTCGTTCCAGACCGGGTTAAATTGCTCCTCCAGCCATTCTCTGCACCTTGCGGAACACACTTGTTCCAACTGAGGCTTTGACGGTAAAACGTACGTTTTCAACTTCATTTCCCTACATCCCCTTGTTATGTAATCTGCAATTAGGATATTTGAACACCATATGTTACAGTAATTTCACCTTACCACAGGCGTTGCGTATCTCGAATATCCGAACAATCGCAATACTTATCATTTTGTGTGATTCAAATGCCGGTTCGTTGTGTCTGGCTTGGCTAGGCGCGCAACAACAAAAAAAGCCGCGATCTGCGCGGCTCGTTCTGGCAAAACCAGGTGCTAGTATGCTTAGGAAGCCTTCAACGGAAGGATCAGCTGATGCTGGATGGAGCCGTCCTTGGCGCTGTGGATGAACAAAATCAACATCAGATTCGGCTGCGAGGCGTTCTCGTAGCTGACCTCGAATTTGAACCGCCCCCACGCCGGAGCCCCTTCTTCGGCCATCTCATGGCCTTTGGCTAATATATTGTGGCCGTCTTCCAACTCCCAGCTGAAAGCAGCCTCGAATACCCGGGCTTCGCCTTCCACGGTAAACGTTTTGGGAACTTTCGTTCCCGGCTTGGGCGCGAAAATCCGGAAAGCGTCGTTCTCCGCTACCGGGGTCGGGATCACTTTGCCGGAGCGGGCATCAATGCGTATCGTTTGCGGTTGATCGGGCGTTTCGTGACGGACGAGCTCGACTTTCCAGTAGCCGTCATCCGTTTGCAGCGAGACGTTTTTGACGGCCGTCGCGGCCGTTGTTCCGGTCAAGGATTGCAAGGCGGACTGTACCGCTGCCGTTTGGCTGATCGTACCTTCGGGCAGCTTGACCTGCTCCTCCTGCATGACGATTTTGGCTGCTGTCGTCTGAGCCGGATACGATTCCGCCACTTTCCCCGTATGCCAAGCCTCCACTTGCGCGCCGACCGCCATTTTATCCGGTGTAACCGTTTGGCCGAGACGGGTCTCCAGCACCGTCTGCTCGGTCACGGTGAACCAGTAGGCGTCGATGGAAGGTGTGCCGGTTTTGTCGGCATAGGCCGTAATTAGCCACCGATTCCCGTCCTTCTGTACGATATGGCCTTTGTCCATCGCTTTGACCGCAGGTCCCTTCTGCTCGGTGACCGGTTCCGGTGAAGGGTTGGCCGGAGCGGGACCGGCAGATCCTGCGGAACGGCCACATGCGGCCAACAGAATGACAAAACAAAGCAAGGCGAGCAAATGAAGCTTTTTCAAGGTTCTCATGTCACTCCACTCCTTTGACAAGTCAGACGTATTACGGGCTTCAAAGGTTTCAAGATATCTCCAAATATAGGCTGACCCCGCCGATTATCCGGTAATAAGACTTAGCGGGTGCAACGGTATCTTTAAACAATATAACTCTATTCTATCCGATTTAAACGAAAGAGGCATCACGCCGAACAAAATAAGCAGCTCCGGCACGCCTTGCTTTCACGGTGCGCGGGAGCTGCCCCTCTATATTCAACGGCATCCGAGCCGAATGCATCCCTTCATTTGTCCATCAAACAGGAGGATCGCCACGATCATAACGGATGACCTCCTTTCCAGCTATCTGCTAAGTTAACATTCACGGTTAACGATATACGTTACTAAATGCTTTAAAAATGCGGTATTGCGGGGCATCGTCTGCAACTGTTCCACCGCCAGACAGTAATGCTCCCACATTTCTTTCTGAGCGCCTTCCGGACCGAGTACGGTCACGAAGTTCGAATTGTTATTTTCCGCATCCTGACCGGTGGGCTTGCCTAGCACGAGCAGATCCCCTTCGACATCGAGCAGGTCATCTTTAATCTGGAAGGCGATCCCCGCGTGATAAGCGAATTTCTTCAACGCTTCGATCTCCTCCGCGCCGATCCGGGCGAGTATGGCCGGCATGACGAGAGCCGCTTCAAAGGCAATGCCGGTTTTGTAAAAACAGATCGCGTTCAGTTGTTCCAGCGTCAGCCGTTTTCCTTTGGAATCGAGATCCATCGCCTGGCCCACGCACATATCAGCTGCCCGCCGGGACGAATATTGGATCAGCTCGAGCACGGTCGCAGCGTCGAAAGACTGCAGTGACGACTGCTCTTCAATCGCTTTTTGGATCAGAAACAAACCGGTCAATTCCGCTGTCGCGCTATTGTGCACCTGATGCACGGTGGGACGCCCTCTGCGGGTGGACGCATTATCCTGCGAAGGCAGATCGTCGAAGATTAGGGAGGCGGTATGCATATATTCCAGCGACCTTAGCAGCGGCACGATCGCGGCTGCCCCCAATCCGTATTCCTGAACTCCCATCACCCAGGTCAGGATCGGCCGCAGACGTTTGCCGCCGCCTTCCAGACTGTAGTTCGCGGCATCGATAAGCGATTCTTTCATAATCGGAATTCCTTCAGGTTTATGGATGCTCAACTGGTCATTGATCTGCTGGCGGACCGTGTCGAGCGTCTTCCGGAAATGTTCCTTTTCTTCCCGGTCGCTTCTCAGCACATGGATCAACTGGTCCCGCAGCAGTTTATCGAAGAAATCCACGTCTTCCGCCCGCTGCACCATATAGTGGACAAGTCGGTGGAACTCCGGATTTCCGGTGGCAAACACGTTCATCACTTCGTTGTACGTATCCGTGCCGATCCGTTTCTTGAACCGCTGCAGCCCATTGATCGCCCGATCCAGTATGACCTCGCGGGACTTGGCGTCGGAACGGTATACGTGATGAATCAAATATGAGATCACCGCCCAGTACAGCTCGTAAGGATTGATCAGATCCGGGCGCTGGCGATGGTATTTGTAATAATAGGTATAAGGTGTAACCGCTCCGATCTTGCTATCATCGAACATATCCGCCAAATCGTCGGCAAGCTGGTTGTAGATGCCGTAGTAAAACGTTCGAGTATCGAAGCCTTCGTCTGCGGCAGCGCTAATGACCGAACGGACAATAAGCCGGGAGGAAGAGGATTTAATGATGATGGGCACATACAGCTCTTCATTGGTGTAAGCCGCATCCGACAGTTTCTTGTTGCGGTCCGTATCCTGGGAATGGAAAAACACGTAGGACTGCTCAAAAAAAGGTTGCCGCGTCTCCGGCCGCTGGTAGCTTTTAATATACTCAAAAGCGTCCCGAAGCTCCGCATGCACAAATCGCACCATACTCAGGTTCGCTCCGCTCCACTCGCCCAGCTCAGGCACCGATCCTGTGAGCAGCGCGGTGCGGATCATGCGGGAATACCGTTCTTTCTCCCGGTCGGTTAACACCCCGGAATCGAGAAGATCGTCGATAAACGGATACGACAAGCCGTACGAGTAACCAAGCCGGATCGCCTCATCCAATCTGCGGGCACGTTCCGCAGGCGGCGCCTCGTCCCCCATCTCTTCGACGACATGAAGGACGACGCCGACGATAATTTTGATCAGCTTGCGCAGCGCATGCTCCGCGTTCATCTCTTCGGGAATATGGGCCGATACGTTCTTCAGCTTGTCGATGACCCAGATCGTCGCGCTCTCCACGCCTTCCTTCCGGGCCCACCGGTACAGTCCGGCCAAGCTCAAATCTTCGGACTCGTTCCCTTTGGCGGTTGCGGCGGAACGGATCAGACGGCTTTTGACATCGGCGACCATACGTTGTATCCGGGACAACGTGACGGGCGAATCGAGCGCTTGGCCCAGATCCCTCATATACATGTAGGAGACGCTTCGGTCCAAGTAATCGTCCAGTTTCCCCGTAAAGTTCAGCCACCGGATGTATTTATTGAAATCCCGGGAGTCAGGTTTGTTCTTGCCCCGCAGCAACAAGGATAGCCAAGACCGATGAATATGGTTCCTTTGCCACGATTGAAAATCTTTCGTCAAAGCAGTCGCATAAGTCCGGTCCCTGACCAACGCTTCAAGCGATGCGAAATACTGGGCCGCCTTCCGCTCGGCCAACCGGTACCAGGCGTCGGCATGATCTGTATATGGATGTTTCATAGGATTCCCTCAATTTCTATTGTTGTTTAACATGGATCCCGTAAGGAGAATGAGGTTACACCATGAATCAAATCGGAATGGAACTCACGCCGCAATAAATTCGTCGGATCATGTTTATATCTTAATACGTGAAACATCCTTTTGGGTTACGAAATCGTCAGGAGGATCGTTGGATGATCCTATTTGTGCGGGTTGCGGCGGCTATCTTGGCTCACAGCCATCACCCCAAGTTTTTTTCAACAAAAAAAAGATGCCCCTGTTCCCTGAACAGAAGCATCCTGCTTGATCTCCCTGCGAAAATAAAAATACCGGACTTCTATCATTGGGGATGATGCATTCCAATGGATGAGTTTACCCTACATGTACGCGGAAACGCGCTGTGCCGGTAGTTCGTATAATCAGAGCGAAGCCGGTGTCGGAGTCGCTTGCGCCAGACGGAAACGCCCGAAGGTCCTCCGGCGACGGTCTCCCCGCTTCGGATCACTGTAGGAAGAGAGGGAAGCGGCCTACTACGTGGACGAAATCGGAATTTCCGGTACAATCGCACCGGATCGCTCCAGCTGTTCGCGCAATAGCTCCATCGGAACGTTGCGCACCGAACAATTCAACCCGGCGGCAATCGCCGCGGCCATGCCGGCCGCCTGTCCGGTCGCCATGCAACTGGCCTGCACGCGGAAGGCCGAATTGGCCATCCGGTCGCCCGATATGCATCGTCCGGCGACGAGCAGATCGTCGCTTCCCTTCGGAATCAACGCCCGGTAAGGCAGCGTCGCAACGATACCGCGCTGAAGATATTTTTGCTCGATATGGTAGCCGCTGTGATGGTGCAGATCGATCGGGTAAAAGCTGTAGCATACCGCATCCGGCCACACATAACCGGACACGTACGACTGCTCGTCTACCTCCGCTTCCCCGTCGATGCGCCACGTTTCACGGATGCCGCACTCATTCGCAACGTAGCGAACCTCCAGCTTCTCGCAGCCCGGCACCCGGCGGAGCAACCGTACGGTGTCCAGCAAATTCCGCCGTGCCTTCACTTCCGCGGCCGTCCTCGACTCCGATTCCGAGCCGTCGATATGTTGAACGTGCATGTTGATCCGTCCCGCTCTCAGGTCGTTATACAGTCCGTTGCGGCTGCGGTCCACTTCCCCGCTCCGGAACGCTTCTTCGTACAGCCGGTTCAGTTCGCTCTGATCGACGGCCGACGGATCGTAGCCGCCGATATCGTTGATCAGCGTTCCCGGCTGCAGTACCTCGCCTTTCCGGCGCGCGTATCCCATCATGCCCGTCACATCCGCGTCCCCGGTCGCATCGACCAGTTTGCGCGTCTTGAACCATCTCAGCCCCGACTTGCCAACGAGCGCGACATACAGGCCGTCTTCGCCTTTGAGTACCGCAGCAGGCATCTCGTGCAGCCGCAGGCTCACGCCCGACTCCAGGCAGAGCTGATCCAGCACGGCGCTGTACAGAAACCGGTTCACCAATATCTGATGTTTCCAGTGTCTGGGCGGAACGACGGAGAAATCCGGAAGCTCCGCGCCGCCCAGCTCCGCCGTTCGTTCGATAATCTCCCAGCCGATGCCGCGAATGACCTGCTTGCCCCAGGCGTGAAACAGGCCGGGGAAATTAACCGAGGCTACGATCGTCGTCCCGCCGAGAATGCCGTTTTTCTCCACGAGCGCCGTACGCTTGCCGGCCCGGGCCGCCTGAATGGCCGCCGTGCATCCTGCCGATCCGCCGCCGAACACCATGATGTCGTAATCGCCATAAACCTCGTCTTTCGCCGGCAGCGGGAGGGTAACAGTCTGCCCGCCGTTTCGCCCCGTACTCATTTGCGCACCGCCTCTTCCAGCGCTTTATTCCCCTGCTCCTCGGTTTGCCGCAGCGCCGTGTTCAGATCCATCTGGCCCATGATCACTTTAGCCAGATTCGCGCCAAGCGGCGACAGCACCAAACCTTCGTTCGCCGAACGCGCCATCGGGGCGGCCGGTTTGTTCGTATACAGCGCTTCGACGATCTGTTTATCCTTAAAGGTGGTATCCTGGGCAAACGCATCCCGGACCGCTTTCGTCTTCACGACAGGGATGAACCCTTTCCGCGACAGCTGCATTTGAAAGTCGTCCGATACGAGGAACTTCAGCACTTCCATCCCCTGATCCTTGTACTTGCTCGTGCTCGTAATAAACAACCCGTTCGGGTAAGGCTGCGAACCGACGCCGGGCAAGTCGCCGAACACCGGCAAGCTTGCGATTCCCCAGTTAAAAGTGTTGAAGTCCGGCTGCAATTGCAAATAAAAATTCATGACAAACATGGCCAAATTTTTATCTTTCATGAAATTATCGTTATTAATCGTTTTGTTCACCGAAGTTAAATATTGACGGTATCCGTTAGCCTCGGTCGGCTCGAGAATCGACTTCCTGATGAGCTTGCGGAATGCGTCGTTGTTGATCGCCGCTTTGGCGCCCGTTTCGTCGACGAACGGCAGCGAATACGGGTTCATCGTCAGCATATGATTGATCGATACGCCGAGGCCGAGGTATTGAATCCCGTCTTCGAAGCGGGTTAAGCGTTTACCTAGCGCGATCGCCTCATCCCACGTCATGCCGTTTTTCGGGTAATCGACGCCGAATTTATCGAAAATATCTTTGTTGTAATACATCACCAGCCCGCCGTCATGCAGCGGAAAACCGTACAGCTTCCCCTTGTCGCTGAGCGCGTCGAACACCGCCGTTTCGAACCGGCTCGTATCGATTTGATGCGTCTTCATCAGCGTCGACAAATCGTACTGAAACCCGTTATCGATAATGTTCGCGCGCATATTGCCGAGCGAGTCGTGGATGAGATCGATCGTCTGGCCGGCGGCAATATTACTTTGCAGCGTATTTTTGGCCGTGCCTTGAATATAGGTGAATTTGTACTTCGGAAACTTCATCTTAAGCGCAGTCCCGAATCTCTCGTTCCATACCTCTTCGGTATTGCCGACCGCCCCGAAAATAACGAGCTCCGCCGGCTCGTCGACATACGACTTCGGAGCCGCCTCCGGAGCCGGCCCGTTCTTCTGGTTGTCCGCCGACCCGCAAGCGCCGGTCAGCATAACGACGGCAAGACCCGTCCCCACTACACCCGTTACTGATTTCGACAGCTTCATTTTTAGCGCTCCCCTTTTCTTTGTATTCGGTTTCAGCAGGCCCGCTTCCCTTATTCATTGTAGGAGAAAACGCTTTACTTTCACCATACACTTTTGTAATCTAATCCATATACAAAAAATTGCCTGCCGGGCGTGATCCGTTCGTTGGCCGACGAGGGGAGAGGTTGGGATGTCTTTTCCTTTATGCGGGCATATCCCGCGTCTCACCTATTTTCAGCACGTAGTCAAGCGCGAGCAGTTTTTTCAATACGAGAGTGTGCAAACCGAATGGCTCGTCTTTGCGGTCGAAGACGGGTCCTTTTATTACGAGATCGAAGACCATTGTGCAACCGCTTCCTTCGGCGATCTGGTGTTCTGTCCTCCCGGCGTTAATTTCAAACGCGTCGTGATCGCTCCGGTCACCTTGTTCGTTCTCCGGATGGGCTGGGGCGACGACCAGGGCAACGAGCTCGACCCGCTGCGGCTCGACCGCATTCCGGTCGGCAAAGTAAGTCTGCACGACACCGAGAGGCTTCTGGACGATTACGCCGCCATGAAGCGGCATCATTATCTGGATGAGCGATGGAGCATGATCGGACGCAGGCATTGCCTGCACCATATTTGGCTGATGTATTGCGAACAGGCGGAGCAGCTGCCGTCCGCCGAAGCTCCCGGCTCGCTAGATCCGCTGATCCGGAAGGCGACCGTTCTGATGCAATCCCAGGCGTTCGAGCGGTTCAGCCTGAACACGTTAGCCGCCTCCCTCGGAGTGAGCCGTGCGCAGTTATGCCAGAAGTTCCATGCCGAGCTGGGAACGACGCCGATCAAATACGTGACCGCCCTGCGGCTTGAGAAAGCGAAGAAGCTGCTCGTCGAAACGAATTTGACGCTGGATCAATTATCCGAATGCTGTGGCTACCAGAACGGGTTTTACTTAAGCCGTGTCTTTAAGAACAATTGCGGCGTAACTCCGAAGCAGTATCGTTTGGAGCACCGGTTGTAGAGGCGTGAAGAGCAGATAAAAGTCTCTGGCGAGGCTGTCGATTCATTGAGGACAACCATGTGGGAAGGGAAAAGATGACCTTCTGGCGAGTTTTGTCTGGAACCCCCTACCTTACAATCCTTATTAAACCAAGGGATTCCGGACAACCTGTTTGAGTAGAAGAAGGTAATTTTTCACTTGGAACGGCCTGCTAACACTTCTACACAATGAATCGACAGCCTCTCTGGCACCCCCTATTATCGGTAAATTGCGATGGCAGCGACGAATAGAGGCGGTTCGTACCTCTTATTTCCGCCGACGGATGGAGCCTGCGCCCTTTTCGCCGATATTAGCAGCTTCAAACCGCTCTTATTCCGTGTCCACGCGGGATTTCGGACAAATTAAAGGCTGCAAACCGCTCCTATTCGGTTCCTGATTTTGCTCGAGAAAAGGACCCCAGCCTCCACGCTACAGTGGAAGTTGAGGTCCTTTCGTTTGAAGACCGGTACACGTTGTCCCGTCATACGTATACGAACTCTTGTGAATAGACACTTTCCCAACCTTCCGGCTGCGGGCAACGCCGCGGAAGGATCTGCCTCACTTAAGCCCAAAGGAGGCCGGCTTAATTCGTCTCATACCACGTGCCCGATATGCATTTGAACCGGTACAACCTGCTTGGTTCTAACAATTTTGTCGCCAATGTATTGGTTTTGATCGTCGTATTATGGGTGATGCTCGTATTGCCGTTCGTCGTGATCATATCCAACGTTTGCCCGTTCACCTCGTTTACGAAGCCTGTAATCGCGGTAGCCTCTGAGTTGTGGAAACGGAGGCGAGTTATGCGGTCCCGAAGCCGGTCCGCCGGCGGCATCGATGCTCTGGATAGATGCGATGAATTGTGCCAGAGCTATCGACGCTTGCCGGGCGGCGATCTAGGCGATTGCCTTAAGCTTCGATCGTTCCGAACGCTTTCCATGTGCCCGGCGAACCCGCCGTCGTACACACCCAGCCGATGCAGCCTCCGGGCAAAGGCAGCGTGTTGTATACCAGATCGCCCCGTGCGTATGCTCCCGCTGCGGGTGCTGCCGTACCGTATTTCGCAGCTCCATTCCAGCTGTTCCCGGCCTCATGAAGTGTGGACACGCCGGCTCCCGTGTATGTAATAGCTCCGCTTGCAACCGTGCCGCTCACGACATTATTCTGGATACTGGCCGTATCTACGGCTGACGTTCCGCCTATGCGGAACGCCCGCTGCGTCCCGTTCACGGAGATTACGTTTTTCACCATATTTCCGCTCAGAAGCAGCTCCCCGACATGTTCCACTGCGATTCCTTGACTCGACGGCGAGTCCAGCATATTGCCTTCAATGGACAAGCTCAAGCTTTTCTGCACCCCGATATAGCCAATTCCCGTTCTCCCCGCAGAGCGGATCAAGTTGCCGGCAATCCTCCCGATTCCTTCGCACAACGCATACGTAATGCCGCTTGCACCGGAGCCGGAGATCGTATTGTTTACGATCGAGAAATGTTTCAAGTAACCCACATAAATTCCGATATCGTCGACCGTATCAATCATATTGCCCGATATGTCCACCAGTTCCGGCTTGTTGTCCGCCGTCCCGGTTATCTCGATGCCTCTGAAGCCGCTGCCTTTGATAACATTGTCCGTTATTACGTAACGTCCTGCGACCGGCCCGACAGTAGCGGGGACCAGGCTGATCCCGGACCCGCTCGCAGGAATGTGCTGAGTAACACCCTGAATGATGTTGCCGGAAATGATCATATTGTCGGCGTTCACCTTGCCCCGGATCGGAGCTACGTGGCTGTTCTCCAGCCGGTTGCCGGTGACGACGACATTGCGGGACCAAATATACATGTCAATCACGCCGATGCCGCTCCCGTTCGTAAACCGTCCATACCCGCTGATGTAATTGTCCGTAATGGAAAGCTTCGAGTATTCCGGAGACGATACGTTCGTTCCGGCAACCGAAATGGCCGGAATTCCTTCGCCCGCTTCCGCCGGAGTATGCTCGAAATGACATCCGTCGATCGTCGCGGTGGCCGCATCCGCTATATAAATCGTGAACGTGTTATAAGCCGGGCTCGACCTGCTCTCCGAACCGTTCGTGAACCGGCAGCGCAGGACGCGAAGCATCTCCCGGTTCGTTTCGGTTCTGTCGCCCAGAAAGCGAATGGCTCCTTCGCACGTATTCGTCATGTGGACGCGTTCGACATGCAGGATCGCCGGACGCGATACGCCGGTGCCGACAGCCGTGCAGTTAAGCGCAAATTTGCCTTGGCCGTACGTTTGATTCCCGCTGTTCTGATCGATCGTCATATCGAAGATGGAGACTTGCGTTCCGCTCCCGCTTACCTGGATCATGTTCCGGTTAGACAGAGCCTTTTGCCTGATGATGGACTCCGGTCCTTCTCCGCTAAATTCGATCGAAGCTGAGATCGTAATCGAGGAAACGATATACACGCCTTTCGGAAAAAACAGCCGTTTGCCGCTAAGCGAATCGGTCGCCGCCTGTATACGGGCTCCGTCGTCCGTAACGCCGTTCCCTGTAGCGCCGAATTGCTTGACGGAAATCAGGCCGGCGTGGGACAATTTCCACCTGCCTCCGTCTGCGGCTACGATGATGGTGCCTCCGTTATCCGGGCTTGCCGTATCGGCGCCATCGAATGCATAATTGCCTCCGCCGCCGTCCCCCGGTGAATAATATCCTGCCGCATACACGTTCGTCGCTACCGTGTGATCGAGCCCGCGTAAAGTTTGAATGGAATCAACTATGATCAGCCCGTTCGTATGAGGGCCGCTTCCCCCGCCGTATACCGCCTGAACCACCCCGGCTCCGCCTCCCGCACCTTGGAGAACATGGTATAATACCGCTCCGCTTCCTGCCGTTCCGATTGCCGCAAGCAAATTCCTGCGATTCATTTGCTTTTCATCATTCATCGCTTTGCCCTCCAGCTTGTATTGGAAAAGGGAGATTTTATTACCGGACATGCAAGTGGACCGACAGGAATGTACCAAGATATCTACATTGATGTATAATTTATTAATTATTACTGGTTTACAAATATTCCCTTTTCAATATAAATACTAGAGCGATTCGAGCGATAAGTCAATGATTGATTTAGTTACCGGAGTAACTTTTTAATGGAATGCTACAACATTCAATTTGTGGTTTACATTTATATTGAAATAGATGTAAATCAATTTAATCAACTCGAACTGCCGACTCTTACTGCAGGATCGATCTTTTCCTTACAAAAGCAAAAAAACAGCAAGCCCCGAATAATCGGAAACCTGCTGTTGTAATTGATCTATTCGATTCGCTACCCTTACTTTGCTTGAATATACCCTTCGGCTTTTAGCAGCTCGGCGATCAGAACAGCGCCGCCCGCCGCTCCGCGCAACGTATTGTGAGACAGTCCGACGAATTTGAAGTCGTACAGCGAATCCTCGCGCAACCGGCCTGCCGACACGCCCATTCCGTTCTCGATATCGCGGTCCAGTTGGGTTTGTGGCCGGTTCTCTTCTTCAAAATACGTGATGAACTGCTTCGGCGCGCTTGGCAGCCCCAGCTCCTGCGGACGGCCTTTGTAGTTCGACCAGCGTGCGAGAATTTCTTCTTTCGAAGGTGTTGTCTCGAACGATACGAATACGGTAGCCAGATGTCCGTCCGTTACCGGAACACGGATGCACTGGGTTGTAATGAGCGGCGCGCTCGCCTTAACAATCTCGTCGTTGACGATGCTGCCCCAGATGCGCAGCGGCTCCTGCTCGCTTTTTTCTTCCTCCCCGCCGATGTACGGGATGACATTATCGAGCATTTCCGGCCAATCGGTAAAGTTTTTGCCGGCGCCGGAGATCGCCTGATACGTTGAAGCCACGACTTGGGTCGGCTTAAAATCGGCCAGAGCATGAAGCATAGGCACATAGCTTTGGATGGAACAGTTCGGCTTAACTGCGATAAAACCGGTCGAAGTGCCAAGACGTTTTCTTTGGGCGGCAATGACATCCAGATGCTCGGGATTCACTTCGGGAATAACCATAGGGACGTCAGGAGTCCAGCGATGAGCCGAGTTGTTGGAAACAACGGGCGTGCCTGTTTTGGCATAAGCCTCTTCCAGCGCTTGAATTTCATTCTTTTTCATGTCCACGGCGCAAAAAATAAAATCTACACCTGACGCAACTTCCTCCACCTTGGAAGCATCCTGAACGACAATCGATTTGACGTCTTCCGGAATCGGGGTGGACAGCTTCCATCTGCCCTTTACGGACTCTTCATACGTTTTGCCAGCCGACCCGGCGCTTGCCGCGATTGCCGTAACTTGAAACCAAGGGTGCTGATCCAGCAATTGGACAAACCGCTGGCCGACCATGCCCGTTCCTCCGACGATACCTGCTTTTAGCTTTTGAGACATAAGCGATCCATTCCTTTCTGATATACATGTTCTGTTATTTATACATAGGAATTTTCGACAGATCCATCATCCAACCCGGAGAGAGACCTCTCTGCACGGCCGCCCGTTCCCGGAACGTAACGACGCATGCTTCGATCCTCTACTAATGTACTATTCAAACGATCCGTTTCGGTGCTCAGGTTCCCTGCAGCGATTGTTAATCGCAACAAAAGCTCTGACGGCGCCGCAAACATTCAGGCAACAATAAAAAATCCCACCCCCAAGACTTGGTCTTAGGGACGAGATCTTATACTCGTGGTACCACCCTGATTCGCTGGTATGTCGCCATACCGGCCTCTTTAAGTACGGCATCACGTCGTAATGCTTATACTCTAGCTCTATAACAGGAGCTCCTGGCACGCCATCCCTCGCCTGAGTTCCGACATGCTGCTCAGAGTCTTTTTTCAATAAATAACCCTTTACCCCTTCCCAGCCGATCGGGGCTCTCTGTGAAAGAATTTATTTATTTACTCGTCTCTTCATCGCATTTCATATTGCGATAATAGTATCAAAAAACTGCCGTTTGGTAAACCATTTTTTAAAATTCAAAGGCAGAAGTACCGGTTAATGGCCGATTTGCTGCGCTTGCCCCGCCTTTTTCTAAAAGGAATGGGATTATGTGTAATCCCGCTTATACTTGCGCGTTCGTTCCATCGATCGGATAGGCCCGGAGAAGTTCATGCAGCGCTTGCCGTACGTCGCCATGAAATACCCCTCCGTGATAACAGACGAGCTGCTCGATGTCGTATTCAAGCAAGCGACGGACCGAACGGACCGCTTCTTCCAGATCGAGCGTATATTGGGGATTGGCGATGGCCAGCTTCGCGTCCTCGATCACAACCGCGTCGGCTGCGATCAACGTTTTGCCTGCCGGCAAGTACAACGAGATATGCCCCGGCATATGACCGGGCGTGTGAACGATCACGATCCCGCCACACCAGGGCAGCGTGTCGCCGCCGGATACGGTCCGATCCACCTCCGCCGTCTCGATTGATTGCAGGAAGCGGATAAACTGTTCCGCATACGGCTTCGCTTCGGAAGGCATCTCCTCCAGCGACGACTCGGCTTGCTCAAGCCTCAGCGATTTTCCTTTGCCTTCCAGATACGGCTTTTCCAGCTCGTGCGTTATAATTTGAATGTGCGGAAATTTACGCTTCAGCTCCGCCATCGATCCGATATGATCCATATCGTGATGGGTCGCAATGATTTGAGTGATCGATTCGAGGCCGATTCCATAGCGGCCAAGCGCTTTCTCAAGATGCGGAATAAAACCGGGATAACCGCAATCCACAAGAATCCGTTCGTGTTCATCCTGCAAAAGAACAGGCGTAATCACTTGATGTTGCCCGTTATAATCGAATTCGATCTCAAGCAGCTGATAATTGGTATTCATTTTTATTCTCCTCGTAAGCAAGGAGCGGTTGTACATACAATCGCCAATCGTAAACTGCTTATACGCTTGCTTATTTTTAGTTATTTACTCAACTTTCGCAGCTTAGATTAGCGAATAAACCCTTAATGTACAAGGGCAAATCGGCCATCCACTCTTGGAGTTGACACAATACCGTTTGTTTGCTGCGTTTGTTCTTGGCTTCAGCCATATCTA